>CAYQTO010000145.1:0-9550 GCA_964420455.1 uncultured Candidatus Sumerlaeota bacterium
ATCCCTGAACCGAGGACTCTACTTCCGACTGGATCATAAAAGGGGAGCAGGTCAGATCGAAGGTGAAGGTCTCCGTGCCGAGTTCGTCGACGCTGAAATAGAGTGTGTTTTCAAGGAGGAGGAGGATTTTGTCGTCCTTGATGAGGATCGGACCCGGATCGGGATCGAGGGTGATGTAGAACTGGCCCTCGCGAAGAAGCTGGCTAAAGGCCGATCCGTTGTGGACGATGATGGAGGAGACGTCGATCTCCTCGTCGATGGTGAGGGTGTAGGGGGCGGGTTCTGGGGCATTTCCAGGGAGGACGAAGTTAATCGAGCGGGAGGGCCCGCGATCCGTAGAGAAGAAGGTGATGGGGGAAGGAGCTGCCATTCCTTTGTCGTCGGTGGGGGTTTGGGACTGGGCGGATGTATAGACGACGGCGGCGACGGCGAGGGCGAGTCCGCCGCTGACCAAAGCGATGGAGGAGCGGTGCATGGTGGGTCTCCTGGAAGGGTTTGTGGGCAGCATGAGGGAAGTGTGGCGGAGAGAAAGGTTGCTTCAAGGCGAAAATGCAGATCGAAACGGATTCGGCCCGCCTCGGGAAGAGGCGGGCCGTGGAATTTCATGCATCGCTCCGGGTTTAACGAAGGACAATGCCGGTCTTGCCCGAAGGAGGACGTCCATGGAGAACGATATCGAGGTATCCCTCGGATTCGGGATCGTTCCCTTCCAAATATCGAACGCTGGCTCCCTCGCGGAGCTTGAGCGGGGGATCGAGGTTGAACGTCCTGCTGCCAAACTCCGGCTGGACGAAGTACCAAGCTGGCCCGACCCCGTCAAAGACTCTGAAGCCACCGCTCCGCAAAGTCTGGTCTGCAATTCTACCATTCTGCATGTGGATCGTGGTGACATCGATCTCCTGATCGGGGCCGATCACGAAGTTGTTAAAGGGCGACGAGGGGCCGGCGACGATAATGAGTTGTATTGTTCTGGTCCCTTCGATATCGGAATCGGTCGCAAGGAAGTCCGAGAAAGACCCTTTCTCGCCAATAGCAGCCGGGTGAGCCATGGGCGATTCCCGCGGGGCGGCGGATTGTGTGTAGACAACTCCGGCGAGCGCAAAGCAACCGAGCAATGCGGTGATACCAAAGACGTGGGTAGGACGCATGGCTGTCCTCCAGGAAGGATGTGTACTGGAACCTGCATAGTGGCTCGCCATAAGTCAGCTTTGTGGCAATGCAAATCCATGCGAGGGTTCAACGCAGGACGAGACCGGTGGCGCCTGAGGGCGGGGTTCCGTAAAGCTGAAGGGTGACCTGGGCATCGCCGGAACCGGTGATCTCACCAAACCCCAAGACATCGCCGGAACGAATCTTGAGCGGGGGATTGAAGGTAATCGAGTCGGTTCCGTCCGCGGGAAGGCTGACGATGGTGCCCCCAAAGGACGACACTGTCTCGCGTATGAGAAGTATGATTCCCTCGCGGGTGTTGGGGGGTCCGCCCGTGCCCACTTGGATGACCAGGGTGGTGACGTCGATTTCGCTGGTTTCGTCGAACTCATACCCATCGATAATAGCGGGACCCGACGGATGGATAATAAGGACGGAGCGCGTCCCCTCGCGATCGAAGGTTGATGCCAAAATCGAGGTCGGCCCCTTTTCGGTCGATAGGGTGGCTTGAAAGCGTTCGAGAAGGCTGGTCGCCCCTCCTGTGGTGGCCCAGAAAACGGAGGGCACGAGCAGGAGGGCCAAGGCGGGGAGTAAACGACGCGCGTTTTTCATGGGAAAAGGACTCCGAGGCGAAAAGATGTGGGAAGTATGAACAGGCCTCTAGCTGGGGGCATCATCCGCCACAAGAGGAGTTTGCCCCCGGGACAGGCCCGTTTGGGGCGATTTCATGAGAAATCGGGGTTGCTGTTGAATCCCGCCCAAGAAAGGTCCAGCGTGCGGTGCGAGTAAAAGATTTGCCCTCAAGTTGACCAAAACGGAGTAAGACCCTTGAGCTTTCCAACAACTGTGACGGCCTGCCTTGTCGGTAGTGCCCTCTTCCTTTGCGCCGACCGCCCCCTGCAGGCGGAGCTTCCCGGGGAGCCCGGCCGCTTTGCCCTGGAGCCCCGCGAGGAGGTGCGCTTCGTCGTCCTTGCGGACACCCAGTTTTCGAACCCGGCGATCTTCGAGCGCATGGCGCACGAGGTGGATCTGCTGCGGCCGGACTTCGTTGTCCAGGTTGGTGACCTGATCAATGGATACACCTATGACGAGGGAACGCTGCGGGAGGAGTGGCGGCGTTTCCGGTCGCAGATTGAGCCGATCCGCGCGCCCTTCTTTCCCGTGCCCGGCAATCACGATGTTGTAACGGACCAGATGGAGCAGATTTACGGGGAGGAGTGGGGGGAGGATAAATATTTCTATACGATCGAGCAGGGCGACGCGTTTGTCGTGGTGCTCGATTCCTGGTGGGGCGAGGAGGACAACCGCATCGCGGAATGGCAGCGCGAATGGCTGTCGGAGGAGCTGGCAGCCTTCGCCGGGAAGAACGGCGGCGTGGGCACGGAGGAACTTGAGAAGAAGTCGATCTTCGTCTTCACCCACAGCCCGATGTGGCGGTATGCGGAGGACACGCCGGGCCGGCAGGATTGGGATGCCGTCCACGAGATCCTCAAGCCGTACCCGGTGCGGCTGGTCGCCGGGGGGCACACCCACGAATACGTGTGGGAGGAGCGCGACGGGATCAACTACCTGGTGTTCAACAGCTCGGCCGGGAGCACGAACCACAGCGAGCGGGCCGGGTTCTTTCACTCGTTCCTGCATGTGAGCGTGATGGAGGGGGACACGCGGTTCGCGGTGGTCAAGGCGGACTCGGTGCTGCCGATCGACACGGTGACGTCGGAGGAGCGGGGCAGGAACCCACGCTACAGTCTGGACGGGGGAACGATCCGCGTGGCGGACTGGAAGGAAGGGGAGCCGCTGGACACGACGGTAACGGTGCCGATGGAGAACCGGCTGGAGTTCGACCGCGTCTATACGCTCCGATGGGATGTTCCGTTCGAAAGCGACGTGACCGTGGAGCCTCGGGTGGTGGACGTGGAAGTGGCGGCGGAATCGACGGAGGAGATCGCGTTTCGGCTGGCCTCGCCCGCGGCGCCCGGACGCGCGGGGATGCCTGTTCTCAGGGTGGAGACGACGCAGGAATTCCGCAGTGGCGTGGTGCCCCGGGAGTGGGAACGGACCTATCGCGCGCGGATGTCGGCAGCCGAGGCCGGCGAGGATGTGCTCACCACGGCGATCCCCCTCGAAATCACCGATACGCTCCGAGCCAGCTACCAGCTCTTTGTCCCGCCGGTCGCGACCGCCCGCCGATTCCATTCCGGAGAAATCGCCATCGATGGCAACGTGACCGACGTTTTGTGGGAGGGGGCGACGCCGGTGACCGGGTTCACGAAACCCGACGGCAGCCCGGCGGAGCACCAGACCACCGTCCGGTTCCTGTGGGACGACGATTACCTGTACGTGGCCGCGAAGATGGAGGAGCCCAATCCCGCCGGCATGCGCGCCCAGGCCGGCGGCGATATCCCGCTGACGTGGGACGACGACGACTTCGAGTTGTTCTTCGACGTGACCAAGACCGAAAGCACCTACTCGCGCCTGTTTCAGAACATGGCGGGGACCCGTTTCAACTCGCGCCCGCGGAACGAGCCCGAGGAGGGCCGCTACTTCACGTCGACCTACGAGAGTGGCATCGAGATCGGCGAAGACTACTGGTCCATCGAGATGCAGATTCCGTGGGACGAGATGCGTGCGCCGGGGACGCCGGAGCCGGGCGACACGTGGCACATCAACATCGGACGCCATCGCCAGCAGTCCGAGACAGCCCAGAGCCAATGGTCGGCGATTGGCGGGGCGGGCTTGTACGACCCGACGAAGTACGGTGTGTTGCGGTTCGAGTGACGAAGCATGGGCGTGTTTGACGCCGCCCGGATTCCGCTCGCGGCACCCGCCAGCGTTTTGTTTTTTCTCGCGCCATGAGGATTTTCCTGTTGGCGGCGCTGGTGGTTGTGGGGGCGGGCCTGCTCGGCCGCGAGGTGCTGGCGGTGGGGGCGGCCCGGCGGGCGGGCGAGCCAATGGTGCCCCACTATCGGCGATTACGGCGGCGGGTCCTCGGGATCGCGCTCCTGATCGTGCTCTATGTCATCGTCGGCTGGTATGACGTTTTGGCCGACTGGGGCACGTTCACCGTGCGGGACCACCTTCTCTACGTCGGGGGGGTGTTCATTCTGCTGATCTGGACGTTGATCACGGCGTCGCGGGACCTGAAGGAAACGGCCCATGAGGCGCTCGCCGAACGCCGCCGCCTCGCCGCCGACTCCTTCCAGCATATCCAGGACGAGATTGAACGGAAGAAGGAAGAGAATAAGGGGAAAGCGCCCGCGGGAAAGAAGAAGCGCCGCCGGTAGTCGGCCTGTATAGACGCCGGGGCCTTTCCCAAGAATCCGTCAGTCAGAGCGCGGGGCGCCAAGCGTGGCACATGGAATGCACACGGGCGTTTGCACGGTGGCGCGTTGCCGTGATCATCCATACGGAGATTTCATATTACCATGCAGACCACACGATTCACTGCCTTTCTGTTTGCCTCGCTCCTCGCCACAGGGTCCGTCGCCTCGGCCGACGATGGAGCGACCACCACGACGATTGCGAAGATCCACGAGGGCGCACGGGATGAACAGCAGGTCCGAATCGAGGCGGTTGTGGATCGACGGCTGGACGAGGAGGTGTTTGTCCTGCGCGATGACACGGGGACAATCCGCCTTGATACGTGGATCGAGGGCCAAGGATCGGTGCCCGTACCAGTGGGCAAGCGCATCATCGTCGATGGGATGATCGATCGCGACCGCCCCGGCAAGGCGGAGGTTTACCTCCTGTCCTTTACGGAAGCGGAAGGCCCGGAAATGCAGGGGAATGAGTCCGTCGGCGGAAACGAATCGAGCGTTCGGACGATTGCGGATGTGCGCCGCCATGCCGCCGAGTACGAAACCGTAACGATCCGGGGCAGAGTGCTGAAGCAACGGGGGGACGACGTATATCTCGTGGGCGACGAAACGGCGCGGATCAAGATCGACGCGTGGGTGGATGGCCAAGGGGTGGTGCGGCTGCCGGTAGGCGAGGAGGTGGAACTGACGGGCCATGTCGACCGGAACTGGCTGCGGCAACCGGAGCTCTACCTGCACGACTTCAGGCGTTTGGAAAGGGAGTGATCGCCTCAGCCGTCCGGCGCCGGGGGGAGGTCGATCTTCTGACGGTGCTGGGCGGCAAGGCGTTCCGTCTCTGCGGGACTGAGGGCGTTGGCCTGGCCGAGGAAGCGCTCCATGGCGGGCTGGTCGCCATGCTCGGCCGCGAGGAGCCCCCGCGCAACCAGCAGGGCGACGTCGTTGCCGGTGGAGAGGACGTCGAGGGCGATCTCGAGGCGCTCGGCCGCTTGGTCGATGCGGCCAGCGCGTAGTTCCAGCAGCGCGGCGTTCACAAGCGCCGTGCGGTGGCGGGGAGAGAGTTCGAGCGCCGCGAGGTACGCGGCATGGGCCTCGGCGGGCCGGCCGAGTTCCTCGAGCGCCGCGCCGATATTGTTGTAGGTACGGGGCTCCCCCGGCTCCAGCCGCAGAGATTCCTCGTAGCGCTCGATCGCCGCCTCGTAATTCCCGAGTCCGTATTCCACATTCCCCCAATGCAGCATCATGTCTCCGGTGGGTTCCTTGATCGCAACGGCCCGCTCCATGTTGTCCCAGGCCTTCTGGAACTCGCGGTTTTCATAGTAGGCCACGGACCGGAAGAAGAAGGAGCGGGAGTCGTGGTCGCGGGCGAGCTCGCCCGTGACGAGGGAGGCACTTGAAACAGAGAGAGCGGCGAGGACGGCGCCAGTGACGGCGGTTGGGGCGATGGCCCGCCAGCGGCCGGCCCGCCAAGCCTCCGAAAGACCCACGAGTCCCGCACCGCCCAGGGCGCACATCCCCGGCCAGAGTGGAATCCGGAACCGCGAGTTCACGAAGAACAGGATGAAGCTGGCCGCATAGATTGCTGTAAAGATAGACAGAAAAAGGAGGACTTCTCGACTGCCCCCGCGCCAGGCGAACACAGCCCCCGCGGGGAGCAGCAACATGAGCACGGCCCACCGCACGGGCATCAGCCGAAGGAGCAGGCTTTCTTCCCGCGCGGTGAAGTGGAAGCTCTCGCCGTTGGGAATCTCGTAGTTGCCAAAGGCAAGGAGCGTCTTGCGCGCCATCAGCCCGATCCAGCGCTGGGGTGCGTCGCCGATCTGCCGCCAGGTCTCCGCGTACCAGAAATCGGACACGGCGTCGGGGTCGTCGCTCGGGGTAAAGCCGCGCTGCTCCGCCAGCAACTGGTACTCCACCTCGGCAAAGACGGCGATGGAGTCGCGGTACTCGCCCTCGTAGGTCGTCGTGTGGGCGGCGCGGGGAATCATGCCGTCGGCCTTGGCGTTGTTGCCGACGTAGAAGTTGATGCCGCCGGCGCTGGTGACGAACTGGTAGCGGCCGGACTGCCATTGGTTGACGAGGCCAAAGCCGGCCTGGATGGCGAGGAGGGCGGGGACCGCGAGGAGCATCCAGAGCCGGGCGGGGGCGCGGTCGCGCCACAAGAGCGCGAGAGGGACGAGGCCGAAGAGCGGGAAGAAAAGGAGGATGTTGGGCCGGGCCTGGGCCGCAAGGGCTGCGACGACGCCGCTCGCCACCCACCAGCGCCACGCCGTCGCCGGAGGACGCGACAGCGCCACCACGCCGAGCAACAACATCGCCGCGACAAGGAAGGTCATCATGGTGGCGATGAGGAGCTTGCCCTCGAAGAAGACCGGTGGCGGCGCGAACGCGTAGAGAAGCCCGGCCGCCAGCGCCGCCATCGGCCGCCGCCCGGCCGCCAGGTATCCCACCGCCCCCGTCATCACCGCCGTCGCCACACCGAGGAGGTGTTGGACAGCGATTGCGAGCACCATCCCCCCCGCGCCCCCGGCCACCGCCAGCCATGCCGCCACAAACAACGGGTAGAGCACCGGCCGAAAACCACCGTACACGGTCAGGTCGTCGCCGCGGACGATCGACTCGGCGAACAGGAAGTAGTACTTCTGATCAAGAAGCGGGACGGCAAAGGTGGGCGTTGCGCCGTTTTCCAGGAAGTACATCGCGCGGACGAGACCGGCCGCCAGGCCCACGAAGAGCAGGGCCTTGCCCGGGGTCAGCGATCCTTCCGTGGCCTGCGGTGAGTGCGCTTCCATCAGGTCAGGCTGGGGAGTCCGGTGCCGTGTCTCAAGGGGCAAAGCGGGGGGCGACTGGGATTGCGGAAATCGGCCGAATCGGCATCCTGGTGTACAGAGATCACAAACGGGGGCTTGCCGTGTCGCTACTCAACATGCTGCGGGGAAACGCCACCGCTCAAGACCCGGCCAAGGTACAGGCCGATCTCGAGCCGCTGCTGATCGAAGGCGAACAGGTCGCCGTCGCCTTCAAGACCGTTCGCGACCAGCTCGTCTTTACCAACCTGAGGTTCATCAGCATCGACAGGATGGGGCTGACCGGGCGGAAGGTGAACTATCGCTCAATCCCCTACGGCAAGATCACCATGTACTCGGCGGAGACGGCGGGCTCGCTGGACAGCGACGTGGAGCTGGCCCTGTGGGTGGGATCGGACCCCAACCCGATCAAGTTCGACATCGGCCGCTCGGTGGACATCCGTGCCGTCTACAAGGTCCTTTCCCACTACATCCTTACCAGGTAGGCCCCGGCGGTTCGTGCGGATGGGCAGGACCAGGTTTGGACGGGGTGATCAGCCGGCCCCCTCCTCGAGGGCCTTGTGAATGAAGGCGACGACGATGGAGCCCTCGCCGACGGCGGAAGCGACGCGCTTGGTGGAAGTCGCACGCACATCGCCCACCGCATAGACGCGCGGCCTGCTGGTCTCGAAGAGTGTCGGGGAGCGATCCAGCGACCAGCCGGACCGGACGAGGTTCATCGGCGGGATCGCATCGCCCGTCAGGACAAAGCCCTTCTCGTCAGTGGCGACGCAGTTTGACAGCCAGTCGGTGTTGGGGGCGGCGCCAATGAAGCAGAAAAGCCGGCCACAGTTGATCGTCTCCTCCGCGCCGGACTGGTTGTTTTTCCAGGTGACGCGGGCAAGGCGGCCGTTGTCTCCGGCGACACCGGCCACCTCGGTGTGTGCTTTCAGCTCGATGTTCGGCGTTTCGTCTATACGGCGGACGAGGTAGCGGCTCATGGTGTGGTCGAGCCGATCGCGGCGGATGAGGATATACACCTGGCGGGCAAAGCGCGAGAGATAGACGGCCGCCTGGCCAGCCGAGTTCCCGCCACCCACGATGATGACGGTCTCGTTATCGCACAGGAGCGCTTCCATCGCCGTGGCTCCATAGTGGATGCCGGCATCCTCGTACTGCTCGAAGGCAGGAACGGCGAGCTTGCGATAGCGGGCACCGGTGGCGACAACGACGGCGCGGGCCCGAAGGAGGGTGCCGTCCTCGAGCGTCACCTCGTAAACGGGGCGCGAGCAGTCGAGCGCCACCGCGCGGCGGTTGGTGGCGATGCGGGCGCCGAACTTCTGGGCCTGGATATACGCGGCGCGGGCCAGCTCGGCACCGCTGATCCCGGTGGGAAAGCCGAGGTAGTTCTCGATCTTGCTGCTGGTTCCGGCCTGGCCGCCGGGCCCGTGGGAATCGATGGCGGTGACACTGAGGCCCTCCGACGCCGCATAGACGGCCGACGCGAGTCCCGCCGGGCCGGCGCCCACCACGAGCACGTCGCTCACCTCCGTCTCGTCCACCGCGTCGAGCCCAAGGCACGCCGCCACGTCCGCATTGCTCGGGTTGCGATACAGGTCGCGCCCGCGGTTCAGCACCACCGGCATCTCCTCCGGCGTGACTCCGAACTTCTCGAGCATCGCCTCCACCCCGTCGTCCTTCTCGACATCGATCCACTGGTGGGGAAGGGCATTGCGCGAGAGGAAGTCGCGCAGGCGGTGGGTGTTGCTGTCGTAGCGCGACCCAATGACCTGGAGGGAGGAGTGTCCCCCCTCGAGGAGGGCGGCGCGGCGGCTGAGGAAGGCGCGGAGGATGATGTCGCTGAGTTCGGAATTCTCGACAATGAGACGTTGGAGGGCGCGGGGGGCGATGCGGAGAACGCGGGTGGGGCCGGCGGCACGGGCCTTGACGATGACCGCCCGGCCGGAAAGCAGGTCCGTATCGCCGGAGAACTGGCCCGGGCCGTGACGGACGATGTGGAATTCCGCCTCGCCGTGGTCCTGGACGATGTCGATGCCGCCCTCGAGGACGACGAAGAAGTCGACGACGCGGTCGCCCTGGTCGAAGAGGACGGCCCCGTCCGGATGGGTTTCCTCAACGGCGAGGGGCGCGAGGGAGGCGACCTGCTCGGGGGCGAGAGTGGGGAAGAGGGTCTCGTTTTGCGGGTGGGCCATCGGCGCGCACTCCCATGGGAATGGGCGCATTGGGTGGCCCCGGCCCCGGCGCGGCAAGGGGAAGGGCGATCTCCGGCGCATCCTCGGC
>CAYQTO010000146.1:0-9342 GCA_964420455.1 uncultured Candidatus Sumerlaeota bacterium
CACCGGGCTGGCATCCGGCCATGTCCAGCTCGTGGCCTGGTACCTCGAGAACGTCTATACGCTTTCCCCCTCCCCTGCGCTGCTGCGCGCCTACGTGGTGCACGGCACGCGCGCGCTGACGGGGGACCACACCGGGCCCCTGGCGGCGGACTACCCGCTTCCTCCGCCGGGATACATTGGGCCGGAGCCACCGGAAGCACCGCGCTACGACACGCTGCCCCTCCCCAACCCCTACCAGGGCTTTGGCCAGATCGACGGCTCCGTCGCGCTCCGTCCCCTGCCACGCGCCTTCCACGACCAGGAACGGGTCCTCCGTGATGGCGACGTCTATACCATCGCGGGCACCATCCCGCTGGCGGACGAACCCCTCCGGGTCGTCCTTTCCTGGACGGATCCGCCCAACTTCCTCACGCCCCGCGCGACCTACTTCGACCTCGAGAACAACCTCGACCTCCGCGTCGAGATCCGGTCGGGAACGGATGTCTATACCCTTCTCGGCAATCGCTTTCGGGCGGACGACATCGACGCTTCCGAGGAGTTCCGCGGTGCACTCCCGCCCGCCGACACCGTCAACAACACCGAGGCGGTGTTTCATGCCGGCGCCCCGGCTGGTGCGCGGGTCACCGTGTCCGTCCGGGCAAGCGGACTCGGGATGGATGCCATCGATGTCGCGTCCCAGGATGTCGACAATCCGCGCCAGGACTTCGCCCTTGTGATCTCGAACTTCGTCGCCGACTACGACCATCCGACGACGGCGACGGCCCTCGCGATCGAGGATGGCGTGACCATTGAGCGCCCCCTGCGGGGACATTACACGATGCCGGGAAGGCGCGAGTGGCTGGCACCCGCGATGGCGGAGGATCCCGGCACCACGGTGACCCTCCGAGCGACGATCGCAGACGGGGGCATCGATCTCCTTCCCGGGCTCGAATGGGAGGCATCGATTGGCACGGTCGTCTATACAGGCGGGCTGTTGTCCATCGATGGCACGGCCTCCACAACGACACCACTGGACCGGCCGGCCTGGGAACTGGCGGGAAAGTCGATCCTGCGGGTCGAAGTCGAAGGCGGGGCGGTACCCACGTCGACGACTGTCGCGATCCTTGACGAGGCGGGAGATCCCAGTTCGGTTGTATATACGGCGGAAGACTGGGACCGGGCAGGGCGCCTGCGCGTGGACCTGGCAGGGGCACTCGGTGCCTGCCAACGCTTTCGACGTGTGGAGTCGATCACCATCACCTCCGGGTCCGGGGAGGTGACGCTCGGGCGTCTCGAGCTTGCGTGGCCAGCGGCGCTCTACCTCCGCCCCGGGGCCGGCACCACGCACGTGGCCG
This sequence comes from uncultured Candidatus Sumerlaeota bacterium, assembly GCA_964420455.1. Taxonomy (GTDB): domain Bacteria; phylum Sumerlaeota; class Sumerlaeia; order SLMS01; family SLMS01; genus CAYQTO01. Next base: position 1,335 of record CAYQTO010000146.1, read on the forward strand.
ACAATCGCACGGGGGGGACCCAGGAGATCACCCATGTTGTGGAGCAGGGGGGCACCAGCCTCCTTGCGGGTGTGGAATCGGCGGCGCCGCGGGGTGTCTATACAATGGTGGTGGACAGGGAGATCCCGCCGCCTCCACCTCCGGAGGCGTGGCTGATGCGCTAGCGGCGCTGCTGGCGGATGCGGCGTGCAAACTCCGCGAGGGCATCGATCTGGTCGGGGGATTCGACGCTGCCGGGGCGTTGGCGGCGGACTTCGGCGATCGCGTCGTCGAGGCCGTGGCCCTCGCTGATGAGCCAAGCGGCCAGCATGGTTCCCGTCCGCCCGATGCCGGCAAAGCAGTGCACGAGGACGGCTCCGGAGCGACGCCGCTCCTCGTCAACGATTTCGAGGAAACGGTCGATCTGTTCCGCCGTCGGCGCGCCAAAGTCGTCGATCGGCAAGTGATGATACCGAAGGCCTGCCTCCTCGACGACGGCACGCGTCAGGGGCAGTTCCGTGAGGGAAACGAGGGTGGTGATGCCTTCCTCGCGGGCCTGCTCGAGGTCTTCCATCAGCTGTCCCCCGCTGCCTGGAAGGGCGCAGCCGGCGAGCAACGGAGATTCGAGAAAGCTGAAATTGCGCAACATCGGTGGCGCTCCCCTTACATGCTGGGCAGTTTCTCAGGAGGGAGGAGACCGGTCAAGGGAAGGCGGTTCAGCGGTTGGGGTCGAGAGGCTCGCGCGTGAGGGGGAGTTGCTCGGCCTGCTCCAGGGGGGGCATGGGAGCGGCACCCGGATGGAGCGCCGGCGGCACGTCGAGGTTCATCATGTGGCCCATCTTCTCGACCTTGGTGCGGAGGTATTTCTCATTGTTGCAGTTGCGGCCGGCCTCGAGCGGCTCGCGGCCGACGACTTCGAGCCCGAAGCCGTGGATGCCGAAGATCTTCTTGGGATTGTTGGTGAGGAGGCGAAGCTTGCGAAGGCCGAGGTCCGCCAGGATTTGGCAGCCGATGCCATACTCCCGGTGGTCGGGCTTGAAGCCAAGCTGGACGTTTGCCTCGACGGTGTCGAGCCCCTCGTCCTGGAGGTTGTACGCATGCATCTTGGCCCGCAGGCCAATGCCGCGACCCTCCTGGTCGAGATAGACAAGGACACCGTGACCCTCGGCGGCGATGCGCTCCATCGCGGAGAAGAGCTGGGGTCCGCAATCGCAGCGCGTGCTGAACAACGTGTCTCCGGTGAAGCACTTGCTGTGTACACGCACCAGCGCGCTTTCCTGCGCCGCCGGGTCGCCCATCGCCAGAACGATGTGCTCCTCGCCGGTCAGGATGTTCTCGTAGAGATGCATGTCCCAGGTGCCGTAAACGTTGGGGACGCGGGTCGTGACCACGCGTCGGACGAGTTTCTCGTGCTCGAGGCGATAGGCGATGAGTTCCTCGATGGTGATGATGAGGAGGTCGTGCTTTTCGGCAAAGCGCTCGAGGTCGGGCATGCGGGCCATGGTGCCGTCGTCGTTGAGGATCTCGCAAAGGACGCCGGCGGGGGGCATGCCGGCGAGGCGGCAGAGATCGACGGCGGCTTCGGTGTGGCCGGCCCGGACGAGGACGCCCCCCTCGCGGGCGACGAGGGGGTTGATGTGTCCGGGACGGAGGAAGTCATCGGGCCCGGCGTGGGGGTCCGCCAGACGGCGGATCGTCCGCATTCGGTCGCCGGCGGAAATCCCCGTCGAGACGTCCCGCGCGTCCACGGTTACCGTGAAGTTCGTGCGATGATGCTCGGTGTTTACTTCCACCATGGGGAGTAGCCCGAGGGCGGCCGTTCGCTCGCGGGTCATCGGTACGCAGATCATCCCCCGCGCGTGGTGGAGGAGGAAGTTCACCATCTCGGGCGTGACGGCGGAGGCGGCAAAGATGCAGTCGCCCTCGTTTTCCCGGTTCTCGTCGTCGACGACGATGACCATCCGGCCGGCGCGGAATTGCTCGAGGGCTTCCGGGATGGTGGCGCGGCGCGAGGGAGGTTTGGAACTCATCGTGGGGATCGCATCTTTTGGGCAGAAGTTGCTCCGCCAAAGGAGCGGCAAGCAGCGTGCCCGGCCGGCCGGCAAGCGTCAACTCCCGTTCCCCAAGGTTTTCGTTGATCCATCGGAGTCCCGGCAAATGATCCGCCACATGGTGACTCCCGATTTCGAAGCTTTCTGCGAGCGTGCGGGCGAGGGCAACGCGGTGCCCCTCTCGCGCGAGCTCCTCGCCGACATGGAGACGCCGATCTCCGTTTTCCGCAAGCTGGAGGCCGCAGGAAACTACTGCTTCCTGCTCGAATCGGTGGAGCAGGGCGAGCAGCTCGGCCGTTATACGTTTATGGGCGCCAACCCGGCGCTGATCCTCCGCGTTCGGGGCGAGGAGCAGGAGGTCCTCGGGCCGGATGGCCAGCCGGCGGACTTCCCCATCCGGGAGACTCCCATCGCCACCCTCCGCGCCCTCCTCGCCCGCTATCGCCCCGTGCACGACCACCGGCTTCCCCCCTTTATCGGCGGCGCCGTCGGCTACATGTCCTATGACACGGTCCGCTACTACGAGCGCATCCCGGACCGCCACCCCAACGAGGACGGGCTGCCGGACTGCGTGATCATGGTGGCCGAGTCGGTCATCGCCTTCGACCACGTTCGCCACCGCCTCGTGCTGATCACGAATGCGCTGACCGGCGGCGGGGCGGACCTCCGGCGTGTCTATACGGAGGCGGAAGCCCGGCTGGACGAGCTCCGGGATGTCGTGCTCGGTCCCCTTCCGCCGGTGCCCGTCCGCCAACCGGCACCCGCCCGGAACCCCACGGAAACCCTCGAGGCCTTTGCCGATCTCCGCGTACCCGTCACTTCGAACTTCACCCGGTCCGCGTTTGAGGACATCGTCCTCCGCGCCAAGGAATACATCGCCGCCGGCGACATCTTCCAGGTCGTCCTGAGCCAGCGCTTCTCGGCCTCGATCACCTGCCCCGCCTTCGACGTCTACCGCTCCCTGCGCGCGGTCAACCCCTCCCCCTACATGTTCTACCTCAAGTGCGGCAGTGAGCTCCAGATCGCCGGATCGTCGCCGGAGATCCTCGTGCGCCTCGCGGAGGGCAAAGTGGTCGTGCGGCCCATCGCCGGCACCCGCCCCCGCGGCGCCACCCCCGAGGAAGACCACGCCCAGGAGCGCGACCTCCTCGCCGACGAGAAGGAAATCGCCGAACACATCATGCTGGTCGATCTCGGTCGCAACGACATCGGCCGCGTTTGCGAGTACGGCACCGTCACCGTCGACGACTTCATGGTGATCGAGCGCTACAGCCATGTCATGCACATCGTAAGCAACGTGACCGGCCGCATCCGGGAGGGGTACGACGGGCTTGATGCGTTGGCGGCGACGTTCCCCGCAGGGACCCTGTCCGGCGCGCCCAAAATCCGCGCCATGGAGATCATCGACGAGCTCGAGAAAAGCCGCCGCGGGCCCTACGGCGGCACTGTCGTCTACTTCTCCAGCGATGGCACCATGGACAGTTGCATCACCATTCGCACGGCGGTGATCGCGGGTAACCGCGTGACCGTCCAGGCAGGAGCCGGAATCGTTGCCGACTCGCTACCGGAAAACGAATACATGGAAACTGTGAACAAGGCCCGCGGGATGCTAAAGGCCATCGACATGGCCGAGCGGGGCCTCGAGTAGCCCCATCCCCCCGGCCATGTCTCACGACAGCCGACTAGTCCGAATACCCCGAGTGGACATTGCGCACGCCGGAGGTAATGCCTTCGACCATGAGGCGCAGTTCCTCGGGGCTGGTGGCGTAGGCAACCGCGGCCTCAAAGGTGACTTTATTCTCCTGGATCAGCTTGTGGAGGGCCTGGTTGAAGGACTGCATGCCCCAATGGCCGCCCTCCTCGAGGGCGGGCAGCAGTTCGAGGGTCTTGCCCTCGTTCAGCAGCTTCTTGATCAGCGGGGTGGCGATGAGGATCTCGCAGGCGGGAATGCGGCCGTTGCCGTTCTTCCGCGGGAGGAGGCGCTGGCTGATGACCCCCTGGAGGCCGAGGGCCATCTCCATGCGGATCTGGGCATGGAGGTAGGCAGGGAAGAAGTTGATGATGCGTTCGACGGTCTGAACGGCGTCGATGGTGTGGAGGGAGGAAAGAACAAGGTGTCCGGTTTCCGATGCGCCAATCGCCGTCTGGACGGTTTCGAGGTCGCGCATCTCGCCGATCAAAATGACATCCGGCGCCTGGCGCAGCACATGGCGGAGCGCATCGCCGAAGGACTTGGTGTCGAAGCCGACCTCGCGCTGGCTCACGATCGCCTGGCGGTCCGTGTGGAGGAACTCGATCGGATCCTCGACGGTCACGATGTGGCATTTGCGGGACGCGTTGATGTGGTTCACCATGGCGGCAAGGGTGGTGGACTTGCCCGACCCCGTGGTGCCCGTGACGAGAACGAGCCCCCGCTGCTTCTCCGCCAGCATTCGGATCGAATCGGGAAGGTTCAGTTCCTCAAAGCTGAAGCTGGGCGACTTGATGTGACGAAAAACCATGGCGATGGAGCCGCGCTGGCGGAACAGGTTCACACGAAAGCGCCCGACACCGCGGACTCCCAGCGCGAGGTCCATCTCCGGCACGCGCTCGAACTGCTCGATCTGTTCCTCGCTCATCAGGCCATAGGCGATTTCCTGGGTCTCCTCGACGGAAAGGGTGCCATAGTCGAGCATGACCGTCTGGCCGTCGATGCGGACGTGGGGAGCGACGCCGACCTTGAGGAAAAGGTCCGACGCGTCGCGCTCCACCATTTCGACCAGCAGATCGTCTAGTCGTGCAGAAGGCATGTGCAGGTGTCCTCGCCGGTGAATTGGCAGCAATGCGCCAATCGATGAATTTTGATAGACGAAAGTCGCTTTCGCGCCGATTGGCAAGACCGTTGTGCCCAACGGGAGGAAATCGGGGAGGACCCTTGGCAGCCGTCGCGCGACAAACGGCTTGCCTCCGGTGTCCCCCTGGTCGAGGGGAGCCCTGTGAAGAGCGAACTTAGCAACGAGTTTTTGCCCATGCGGCTGGAGCGGCGGCCGACCGCTGCCCCGCCGCGGCCGGCTCCTCCGCCCCGGGTCGCAGCCCCCGTCGTCGCCGTCGTCCTCGCCATCTTCGCCGCCTTCCTGGCAACATGCCTTCAGGCGGCCCTTCACGTTGCGACCGGTGGCACTCCCCCGCCCCCATCGGGCTATACGCTGCTCGGTCCGATTGGCGGGGCCCTGATCGGCGCCATGGCCAACACGGCAGTTTTTTCCACCGTGTTGGTGGTGGCGTTCGCCTCTTTTGGCGGCGCCACGGTCCTGCTCCTGCGTGCCGGATGGCGATCCTCCGCCCTGGCATCGGTCCACCTCGAGGGCGAGCGATCCTGTCCGCTCCGCTGCCGCCCCCCCGGCTTCCTCCCGGGCGCCGGCTACCTCGCCATCGCGATCACCGCCTCGCTACTCTTCGTCTATACGGCCCTGTTTGCCATGGCCAGCGCCCGCGCAGACGCCTTCGCCCTTCCCCCGGACGTGCAGACTCTCTCCGACCGGCTTCTCCGCCTCGTCTATACGGTTTCAGGCCTTTCCGTCCGGCCCAACTGGTGGCTGCCACTCCTCGCGCACCTGGCGGCTCCCGTCTTCGCCATGGCGGCCATCTGGGGCTTTGCGCGGGTGGCGGGTTTCCCCTTCGCGCCCGGGACCCGGCGCCATGACGACCCGCCCCCTCGCGCCCTGTGGGAATGGGGCGTCGTTGCCTCCATGTGCGTCCTCGCGCTGCTGACCTTCCTCTGGCGCCTTGGCGACTGGCCCTGGGTGATCATGCAGGATTCCGGCATCGGGGCGAGGTTCGGCTTCGACCTTGTCCGCGAGGGAAGCCAGCGCAATGTCTTCGCCGACCCGTGGATCCCGAACATCTGCTTCGTGCCGCGGGCGCTTGCTGCCGAGGCCGTCGGCAACCTCACGCTCCCCCTCCGCCTCGTCTCCGCACTCGTCAGCTCCATCGGCCTGGTTGTCGCCTGGCTGCTCTACCGCTCGTTCTTTCGCGCGCCCACGGCGCTGGCTCTCCTCTTCCTCACCCTCTCGAGTCATCATGTCTTCCACTATTCGCGCATGGGCACCATGCACATCGACAACCTTTATTGGGCGGTTGCCTTGCTGCTGCTGCTGCGGCGGGCGGAGTTTGCGCCGGCGGGGCCGTGGCGCCTGGCTGTCTATACGGCCGTGGGGGCCGTGGCCGGGTTCGGCTTTGGCCTCTATCCGGGGGCCAAGCTCGGAATGGTCGCCGTCGCCACGGTCGTCGCCCTCCGGGCGTTCGCCCAGCCGGACTACTGGCGTTGCCGCTGGATCGACCATGCATTCATGGTCGCCATGGCGCTGGTCATGATTGCGCCGCACCTGCTGGTGCCCGAGGCCGGCGCCCGCAGGGACCTCGAGACATACCTTCTCCGTGGCGACGTCCTGATGCGGGAGTTCGCCCGCCCCGGCGTTGCCGATGCCGGCATTCTCACCGTCGAGCAGCTCACCGCCCGGCGAATGATCGACGCCGTCGGGCTCTTTCATTTCAGAGCCGACAACAGCCACAACTACACGTCACTCTTCCCGTTGGCGGGACCCCTCGTGGGGGGGCTCAGCCTCCTCGGGCTCGCGCTCATGCTGGTGCACTTCCGCTCCTGGCTGACGATCCTGCTGGGGGTCACCTTCCTCGCGGGATGCTGGCTTGGCGGGGCGCTCCGGATTGTTCCGGACCCGCCCAGTTCCAGCCGCCTCATGGTCCTCGCACCGGTGCTCTTTCTCGCCGCGGGCGTCGCGCTGGACGTGGTCATCTCGGCGGTCGGCCTTCTGGTGACCCGGCTCGGTTGGCCGTATAGACAATCGCGCGACGGCCTGGTCGTCCTCGTCGCCGGCATCGTCCTCCTTCTCCTGGTGCTCCTTCGCGACGCCGCCACCAATCAGGCCCTCTACCGGCGGTGGAACAACGAACCGCGCCTTATGTACCACTCCTGGATGATGCAATCCACCCAGTTGCTGCGGTATTGGGAAAGCCGTGGTGGACGGCCGGAACGGCTGATCCAGTTCGACGTCGACACCTACGCCAACCAGACCTTCCTCCACATGGACTATTACTGGCCCGATTCCGCCGGGAAACGGATCTGGGTGCCGGAAAACCAGGGCCTCGAACCGGAGATGGTCCCCGAGACAGGACTCGTCTGGTTCGTCGTCCACGACGACCGGCGGCGCATGCTCGATCCGATTCGCAACCTCTATCCCGGCGGTCGCAGCGTCCGCATTCCCCCACCACCGTTCGAGGGCTATGGGAAGGGATACACGATCTACGAGGTGCGGCTGCCGCGGGATCCGGCCACGGAATCGAGTTCGTAGACCGCGATCCCGTTGTGGCGGTGGATCTCGCGCCCGTGTTGTGCGAGGTATCGGCGAAAGACGTCGATCGCCTCCACCAGCCGCCGTCGGTTCTCCTCCCTTGTATAGACACGCCAGGGTGAATCCGGATCGATGATCGCCGACTCGTAGGCGTCCATGCTGAACTCGTTGACGAGGACAAGGTCCGGCGTGAAGCGCTCGCTGACGGCGCGGGCGAACGCATCGGCGTCCGGGGCCTCAAGCGCCATGTCCGCCAGCAGGGCCGCCTCGAACGCGCCGTCCGCCACGTAGGGCACCGGACAATAGAGGCCGTTGTTCTCGAACAGAAAGAGCACCCGCGCGTCCGGGGCGATGCGCCCTGCGGCGATCTCCGCCTCCAGCCACTCGAACGCGGGCAACACCCGCATCCGCACGCGGAGAAACTCGCGCCCGGTGATGTCACCGCGGATGTACTTAATCGCATCGCCACGAATTTCCGGCTTTGCCACCAGCATGGGCACCACGGCCACGAACGTATAGACACCCCCCCCCAGCAGGAGGACCCGCCCCCATGCCGCCGGGGCCCGCGATTGGAACCGACGTGGCAGGTGCCACAACGCCAGCGCCGACGACAGCGCCAGCAGCGGCAGC
>CAYQTO010000147.1:0-9318 GCA_964420455.1 uncultured Candidatus Sumerlaeota bacterium
AGTAGTCGCCGCGGGGAAAGCGGGCGGTGCGGGGGTGGAAGGCCTGGCGCCAGTATCCGGCGACGCGGGACCAATAGCCGTGTGGGCGGCCGTGCTTGTGGAAGACGCGGGCGATGGCGGCGTTGGCGTCGGCGATATCCACGCGATGGGGGGAAGACAGGTCGCCGAAGGGGCGGCCGGCCTGGCCCGGGTACCGCGCGCGCATGGCATGGACCATCGGGCCGATGGCATGCCACCAGTCGACGCCGGGGAGTTCGCGCAGCAGCGCCTCGCAGACGACGAGCACGCCGAGGGCGCGGGCCTGATCCTCGAAGCCCATCGGCTCGCCCTTCATGGTGAAGCCGATGGGGGTGCGGCCAAAGGTCCCGGCAATGTTGACGAGCGAGCGGGCGATCGACGCGGCCTCCTGCGGCGCAATCGCCATCAGCAGCGGCATCTGTGTGCGGTACTGGTCCCACAAGGTGGAAAAGTCGAAATGGAGGTCGCGGTCGTCGGCGAAGAAGGGGGAGTCGCCGGTGAAGTTCGCCGGCTTGAGGAGCGAGTGGTAGAGGGCGGTGGTGAAGACGGTGCGGCGCGCAGGGTCATCGATTTCGGCGTCGATGGACGCGAGGGCGTTGGCCCAGATGGCATCGGCGGTGGCGCGGGTTTCGGCAAAGGATCGGGCGGCGGCGCGATCCACCTCGGCCATTGCTCGGGCCCGCGACCGCAGCGAGAACGCCACCCGGAGTTCGACGCGACGCATGTCGTCGGGAAAGTCGAGGAGCAGGCCGCCCTCGCCCCAGGGGCTCGCCACGGCTCCCCCGGGAATTACCGCCACGGCGAAGTGAAAAGTCAGCCCGTCGGCGGTGAAGCTCCCGGCAATGCGGCTGTCCGCGACGACTTCGGCGTGGGAATCGGTCATGAAGGGTCGGCGGACGTTGACCCTGAGGCCACCGTGGGCCGGATCGATCACGACACAGCGCCGGCCCCCGCCGGGAAATGTATATCGATGCGCCACCGCGGCGGGCGAGACGCTGAGTTCCACGACAATGCCGTCCTCGACGAAGCGCGCCGTCTGGTAACCGGGGGCGGCGTGCTCGGCCTCGATCTCCCGCGGTTGCCCGATCCCCCCGCGGTCCGCGCTGTTCCACGGAATCACCCGCAAGTAATTATAGTAGGCGTCGATGGCGCCGGTGCCACTTTGCTGAAAGTGGGTGACCCCCTCGGCCATGGGTGCGGCAAACAGCCGCCCCGGCTGGCCCGAGTAGGAAGCCGTATAGACACCGTAGCCGGTCGGGTATCCGCCGCTGTACAATGTGGCCGACACGCGCCCGAAAGGCAGCGCCGCACCCGGGTGGCAATTGCCCACTTCCGCCTTGGGCCACCACCAGTGGCGGCTCAGGCGCCCCTCGCCCCGCCTCTCCGTGGCTCCCGTCCCCAGGAACGGATCCACCCATTCGGTCTTCATGGCGGCCTTTCCTCAGACGCCGCTGAAGGCGGAAAAGCCTCCATCGACGGGAATCACGGTACCAGTGACGAAGGCGCTCGCGTCGGAGGCGAGCCAAACGGTCGCCCCCACGAGGTCCTCCGGGCTGCCAAAGCGGCGCGCGGGGGTGTGCGAAACGATCGTCCGCCCCCGTTCCGTCAAGGAACCGTCTTCATTGGTTAGCAGGAAACGGTTCTGCTCCGTGAGGAAAAAGCCGGGGGCAATCGCGTTCACCCGAATCGGCGCCCCGAGGTCCTGAAGAAAATGCACGGCGAGCCATTTCGTGAGGTTGTCGACGGCGGCCTTGGACGCGCCGTACCCCACGACGCGGGTCAGCGGACGGAGGGCGGCCATGGACGAGACGTTGACGACGCTCGAGGGTTGGCCGTGCGCGGCCATGCCCGCCCCAAAGGCCTGCACCGGCAGGATTGTCCCCGCGAACAGGTTGAGGTCCACCACGCCCCGGAGCGCCTCCGGCGGCGCGTCGAAGAACCGTTGGCCCGGACCCACCGTTGCCTCCTTCACGTTGCCCCCCGCCGCGTTGACAAGAATCCGGACAGGGCCCAGCCGCGCTTCGATCTCCTCCGCCGCGGCCGCCAAGGCCCCCGCATCCAGGCAGTCGCACGCCACCGCCATCGCCTCCGAGCTCGTCTCGGACAACGCCTCGCGGGCCCGGGCGAGCTTCTCCTCGCTGCGCCCGATCACGGCTACCCGCGCGCCCGCCCGCGCCAGCCCTGCCGCGATCTCCCCACCGAGCACGCCCGTCCCCCCGGTGACCACCGCCGTTCTCCCCGCGAGGGAAAACAACCCCGAAAGGAACTCCCCGCCGCTCATGCCGGCACCTCTGCCGGGCGCGTGAACCCGAAGTAGTCCTTCGCATTGCGGTAACAAACCCGCTCCACCAGGTCCCCCGACAGCGCGAGGTCCCCGGGCAGCAGGCCCGCCTCGATGTCGCGTCCCATGATGTCGCACAACAAACGGCGAAAGTACTCGTGACGTGAGTAGGAGACGAACGACCTCGAATCCGTAAGCATGCCGACGAACCGGTACAGCAAGCCCATGTTCGACAGTGCCTCGATCTGGCGGATCATGCCGTCGCGCTGGTCGTTGAACCACCAGCCCGACCCGAACTGCATCTTGCCGGGGACGGAGCCGTCCTGAAAGTTGCCGATCATGGTGGCGATCATCTCGTTGTCGGCGGGGTTCAGATTGTAGAGGATCGTCCGGGGGAGTTCGTTCGTGCAGTCGAGCCGGTCGAGGAGGCGCGCGAGAGCCTTGGCGTACGGGAAGTCACCGATGGAATCAAACCCGGTGTCGGGGCCGAGGCGCCGGAAAAGGCGGGTGTTGTTGTTGCGGATCGCGCCGAGGTGGAACTGCTGGGTCCAGCCGAGGCGTGCGTAGAGGCGGCCAAGTTCGTGGAGGAAGGCGGACCGCAGCCGGCGGCCGGCGGCCTCCTCGATTGCCCCGCCCCCCCGCAGCGTCGCGAAGGCCCCGCTCACCTCCGTGGCCGTATAGACATCGGCATACGGCTCCTCGATGCCGTGATCCGACAGGACGCAGCCATGGAGGGCGAAGAAGCCGGCGCGGTCCTCGAGCGCGGCCATCGCCTCGTCGAACGTCCGGATGTCGCGCCCGGAGGCGGCGGAAAGCCGGTTGATGTACTCGTTCCAGGTTGCCGGGTCCTGCGTTGCCAGCACCTTGTCCGGCCGGAAGGCGGGCAGCATGACAAAGCCCGGGTCTTCCTTTTCGGCGAGCAGCGCCCGGTGATGGCGCAGGTCGTCCGCCGGGTCGTCCGTCGTGCAGACGACCTCCACACGGAACTGACGCAGGAGTCCTCGCGGACTGAAGGCCGGCTCCCGGAGCTTCTCGTTGCAGGTGTCCCAGATCTCCCTCGCCGTCGTCCCATCCAGCAGCCTGCCGTTGATGCCGAACGGCTTTGCCAGTTCCATGTGGGTCCAGTGATAGAGCGGGTTGCGGAGCGTGGCGGGGACCGTTTCCGCGTACTTGAGGAACTTCTCCCAGGGGGTCGCATCGCCCGTCACGTAGTGCTCGTCGACGCCGTTGGTGCGCATGGCCCGCCACTTGTAGTGGTCGCCGGCGAGCCAGAGGTGCGTCAGGTCGCGGAAGGGGCGGTCCTCCGCGATGGCGTCCGGCGGCAGGTGGCAGTGATAGTCGATGACCGGCTGCGGCTCGGCATACTGTCTATAAAGCTGTACGGCGGTGTCGTTCGAGAGAAGGAAGTTCTCGTCGAGGAAGCGTCGCGTCTGCTGCATGACTTATCCGTCCAGGAAGATCGGCTTCAGGTGGCGGTCGTGGATGTTGGCGATGACGTTTTCGCGGACGACGTCGCGGTGGGTGTCGAGGGCGTGGAGGAACTCGTCGCCCATTTCCGCGGCGACCTTGTAGGCGACGTGGAGGGTCTGGCGGAAGCTCGGGTTGTAGCGCGGATTCGCCTGGTCGTGGCGCAGCGAATCCGCATAGGTGGCGCCGTCCCAGCCCGCGACCGTTGCGGGTTCCGGCAGCGCGTCCCGGCGGATGTCCGTCACCGTGGCATAGGGGGCGACCAGCTCGTCGAAGCGGGCGTGCGCCTGCGTGTAGACCTCGCGGGCGATCCGCAGCCCGTCTCCTCCTGCCAGCGCGAGGCCCAGCAACTCCTCCAGCCAGGTCGTTCCCGCCGTCTTGACGTGGATGCCCGCGTCGACCCGGCGGATCTCCTCGCGGATGATCGGATACAGCGAAAACTTGTCGCTCCCGGAGTGGACACTGAGCTTGAGCGAGCGGGGGCAGCCGAACTCCTCGACGGCGAAGCGCACCACCGCGAGGTCGTCGGCGAACTCGCGCCGGAACGCGGCGAGGTCGCCCACGTAGTCGACCCCCTTGTTGAAACGACCGGAGAACTTCGGCGCGATCGTCTGCACCGGAACCATCTCCCACGAGAGCAGGTGCAGGATGACGAGGAGCTCCGCGGGTGTCTGGGCCCGCTCCGTCTCGTCCATCGAAACCTCGACGATGAAGGGCTCCTCGCGCTTGTCGCGGATATATCGATAGACACGACCGGCCTCGCGTACCGCGTGCAGATAGTGCGTTGCCGTGCGCTCCACCTCCTCGGCGGTGAGGGTGATCGGCTCGTCGCGGTTCGGGAGGCTGACGCGTCGCGCGAGGGTCTTCCCCTTGTCCATGTAGGCGGAAAGGCCGTCGGGGTCCGGCGGCTTGCCGATGGCGTCCGCCACATCGATGGTGAAGAAGTCGCTGCAGGCGAGGAACGGATCGACGGTGGTCAGGCCAATGTGATCCGCATCGACGTGGTAGGGGCGGTTCCAGCCGGCGGCGGCCACGGCCGCGTCGGCCCGCTCGCGAACAGCGGCCGGGTCGCTGCCCACGGTCTTGTGTTCGCGGTTCGACTTGTTCCAGACGGGGGCAACCGGCGCACCGGCAGCGTGGGCCATGCGGATCGCCTCCAGCTGTGCTCCGGCCTCCCGGCCAAAGCGGTCTCCCACCCCAAAGCTAAACGGCTCGATCTTCATGCGGGTGTCCTTCCATCGGTGTTGGCTGTGGCGCGAACCGGTTCGGGAATGGCTGGCCGTGAGGCAATGTCGAGCGAGGTGCGCTCCGCCGCCGCACGCAGCAGCGCGTCCATCACCTCGAGGACGTGGAGGGCGACGTCGCCGTTGGCCAGGTGGGGGCGTCCCTCGCGGATCGCCTCGGCCATGTCCAGCAGGCCGATCCCGCGCCGGTTGTTGCGCAGGGGCGCCGTCGGGTCCACCGTCCGCCAGCGGCGGTCCTCCTGCCCGGCCGTATAGACATCCACGTCGCCATCAAAGTTGTTCGGGTCGGGGACCGCAAGGCTCCCCTCGGTGCCGTGGATTTCGATCCGTGGGAGGCGCGACCGCCACGTGTCGAACGACATGACGAGCTGCGCCACGGCGCCATTCGTGAACTCGAGCAGGCCGGTCACGTGGGTTTCGACCTCCACGGGGATCGACGCCCCCTTGCGTGGCCCGGCGCCCATGGTTCGCGTCTCGAACGCGCGGGACGACATGGCCACTACCCGGGCCACCGGGGCCTTGATCAGATAGACAAGCGCCGTGAGGTAATACGGGCCCATGTCGAGGAGCGGGCCGCCCCCGGGGGCGTAGTAGAATTCCGCGCTCGTGTGCCATCCTTCCGGCCCGTGGCTTACCATCGCGGCGCTGGCCGAGACCGGTCGTCCGATCTCGCCCGATTCCACCACCGCGCGCGCCGTCTGGATTCCGCGGCCCATGAACGTGTCCGGCGCAGACCCCACGCGCACCCCCGCCTTCGTCGCCGCCTCCATGAGCGACCTGCCCTCCGCCAGGGTCGCCGTCAGCGGCTTCTCCGTATAGACGTGGCGTCCGGCGCGGACCGCCTCCATCGAGACGTCGAAGTGCGCCGCCGGAATCGTCAGGTTCAGCACGATCTCCACGTCGGGGTGGGCGCAGACCGCCGCCGGGTCCACCACCTCGGGGATGCCGTACCTGGCTGCCTGTTCCTCTGCCGCCTCGCGCCGCAGGTCGCCGCACGCCACCAGCCGGATTTCCGGATACTCGCGCAACGCCTCCAGGTAAGCATTGCTGATGATGCCGCAACCAATCACGCCGACGCCGGTCGGGGAGGTGCTCATGGGGTGGCTCCCTTCAGGTGCGTGGCTTTCAGCCACTCGGCGCTCTGGCGGACGGAATCCAGCGGGTCGCCCGGGGTTGTGTCCTGCTCGACGATGTACCACTCGACGCCGGCGCCGACCGCGGCACGGAAGATGCCGTCCCAGTCGAGGTTCCCCGCGCCCATCTCCGCGAAGGCCGGCTTCGTCTCCGCGTCCACCTGGTAGTCCTTGAGGTGGAGGAGCGGCACCCGGCCCGCCAGCCGTTCGAGCCACGCGACCGGGCTGCCCCCGCCAAACTGTACCCAGTAGGTGTCCAGCTCGAAGGCGAGCGCCGTCGCCGGGATCTCTTCCGCCAGCCAGTCCATCAGGGTCCGCCCGTCCAGACGGCGGAACTCGTGGTGGTGGTTGTGGTAGCACAACTGGATGCCGGCGGCGGCGAGGATCTCGCCCGCGTTGGCAATCCCGGCGATCCATTCGCGCAGGTCCGCCGTCGAGTCGATCCTGCGGTGGGGGAATGGATAGACAAGGCGGCTGACGCCGAGGGCCCGGGCCTTCGCAACGAGGGAGGCGGGGTCGGAAACGATCGTGGCGCCGTTGCAGTGGGACGAGACGATGCGCAGGCCGTGGCGGTCCGCGACCGTGCGCAGCGTGGCATCGTCCATCGACTCCACGCCGCAGACCTCGACCGCCGCGTAGCCGAAGGATTTCAGCGTGCCCAAGATCCGGTCCGTCGCATCGGCGGACGTGGTCTGGCTCCGCAGCGTGTAGGTGATCGCCGCGAGTTGGGAGGCATCCATGTTGGGTCGTGTCCTTACTCGAGCCAGACGTCGAGGCGGCGAACGGACCGCCGGCGGAGTTCCTCGGCCATCTTTCCTGAGAGAGCCGGCGCCTCGATCGTTTCCCGGCCGTCGACCAAGATCCGCGTTGGCCGCGCCGCATTCGGTCCGAACGTGTCCCGCCGCTGCTCGTTGTGATAGACGATCAATACGGTCCCAAGGAACGCGGCGGCAAAGGAATTCGCCGGAACCTCCACGTCGCCCCCGTTCCAGCGCCCTTCCTTTGCACTGGTGGTAAACCAGTCCCCTTGAAGCACCGGGTGGGGCTCGAAGAGGAGTTCCCCCTCCGCCCAACGGAAGGGCCTCTCGCCCACCGTCAGCAGCGTCCAGATGTGGATGAATTCGGCCGTCGACCCGGAGAGCCTGGCCACGAAGCCCCGCCCCCGCGCCGCCGGGTCCGGGCACGCCGACGAGGCAATGAACGACGACGTCTCGAGCACGCTCCGGCCGTAGACCGCCGGGTCCAGGAAGGGAATCAGCGAGTGTTGCGCCTCCGCGAAGAACTCCTCGTGCAGGCCCGTCCGCAACAGCTCGAGCAGGTACTTGTACAGCATGTGCACCCACACCGACTCGTTCTCGTACCAGCCACGGCTGAATGTGCGCACGCGGCCGATCGTGTGGGGCCATGCGGTCAGGGGCTCGTTCAACTTGAACGTCTGCAACTCCGGATCGAAGAGGCCGCTCTCGCGCACGGCGTCGTGCAGCCGCCGCGCTTCCTCCGGAGTCTCCACCACCCGCATCAGGTTCACCTGGCCCTCAAGGAAGAGAGGCAGCGGCTTGTGGCGGAAGGAACGCACCCGAAGGCCCTCCGGAGCCACTTCCTCCACGCTTTCCGGTTCGTTGGAGAAGAACGTGTGCAGCAGACCGGATTCGGCGACGCGCGCCTTCCGGATCGCTTGATCGCAGCGCTCCACGATCGCCCGGAGCAACCGCCCCACCTCGTCCCGCGACACGGACCTCAGCCCCGCCTCCGGCTCGAACCGCGCCCGCCGCCGGTACTCCTCGCGAATGCCGCACGAACGCTCGTAGTCGTACGCCCCCGCCTCGAGATCGCCCAGCACCTCGCCGAGGAGCCGTGCCATGTCCGCCGGCAGCTCGATCGCCTCGCCGCCCAGGGCTCCCTCGAGCCAGGCCGCCAGTCTCCGCAGCGCCACCACCTCCGGCGTCGCCGAGCCAAACTGCCCGGGCAGCCCGTTCAGCGCATCGTCCCACCCGGGCCGCCCCGCCTCCATTTCGATCCCCACACCGGCTGCGTCGAAACTCACGGCCTTGATCGCCGCCAGGAACACCAGCTTCGCCCCGATGCTCACATTCGGCAACCGGTCGCCATGGACGCCGACATCGCGCACGGCGTCCAGCTGGAGCACCCCCGCCGGCCGGCGCACCGTCCGCTCGTTCCGGGGTACCACGTACGCGCCCTCGTCCACCCATCCCACGCGT
Organism: uncultured Candidatus Sumerlaeota bacterium; assembly: GCA_964420455.1. Lineage (GTDB taxonomy): Bacteria > Sumerlaeota > Sumerlaeia > SLMS01 > SLMS01 > CAYQTO01. Next base: position 8,363 of record CAYQTO010000147.1, read on the forward strand.
CCGGCCTTCGCCAGCATGCCCGCCACCTGTTCCGGGTAAATCCCCTCGAACGCTTCGAGCAGGTCGAGCAGGTACGTCCAGTGGTCGATCCAGTAGCCCCCCGCGTGGCCCCAGGCGACCAGGAAGCAGTCGCACTCGAGCAGCGCATCGCGGAGCCAGGCCTCCCTGTGGCCCGACGGCACCGGAAGGTCCTCGACGTCGACAATGCGCAGCAGCACCCCGGGCGCGAACGGCCGCGAGGTCACATCGCGAAAGGCGGCCACGGCCCCCTCATTCGTGCCGCCAAGCTTGCGGGCGAGCGCCTCCGGGTCCGGGCTTTGCCACCGGTATCCCGCAATCGTCAGCGGGTTGTAGCCGTCCGCCTGGATCAGCTCGCAAAAGAGCGCGATCAACCGGTCGGCGACCTCGGGGTAGAACCAGGCGAAGTGGCGGCGGTTCTGGAGGATGTCGCGAAAATTGCCCTGCCCCTCGGAATACGGGTGGGGCGGCAACTGGAAGTCGTTGTAGTCGCGCTCCATGTCGCCATGGCGGCGCGTATAGACGTGGGAAAGTCCCTCGTGATTGCGGCCGGGGAAAAGGATCGGCTTTCCGCCGCGAAGGAGGTTATCGAGGAAGTTCTGGCGCGCGTAGCCGTCGAAGGTGTCGTGGGCGGAGACGGTGAAGGCCGGGCGTGTGAGATCGGAGACAAGGGCCCGATTCTCCTCGAGGGTGGCCTCGATCGCGGCGGGTGTCCGAAACTCCGCCAGCAGCGCCTCGAGGTGCGCGGGCTTTTCCATGCTGCCGATCACCGAATAGAGGGTCAGCACCGCCCCGGGCTCGAGATCCGCCGACGCCTCCGCAAACGCACACGGCATGCGATTTTCCCACACCTGCGCCTCGCGATCCACGGTTCCCGATTCGACGGACTTACGGGCAATAATATAGTCCTTGATGTTCTCGTGAAAACCGAAAACGTA
>CAYQTO010000148.1:0-9240 GCA_964420455.1 uncultured Candidatus Sumerlaeota bacterium
GCTTCTCCTTCTTCTGGGCGATCGGCATGAACTTCTTCATGGAGGTGGCGAAGATGCGCGCGGCGCGCGTGCTCTGGGCCAAACTCGTGAAGCAGTTCAACCCGAAGAACCCGAAGTCGATGGCGCTGCGCACGCACTCACAAACGTCGGGCTATTCGCTGACGGAGCAGGATCCCTACAACAACGTGACGCGGACGGCGATCGAGGCGCTCGCGGCGGCTCTCGGCCACACCCAGTCGCTCCACACCAATGCGCTGGACGAGGCAATCGCGCTGCCCACGGACTTCTCCGCCCGCATCGCCCGCAACACCCAGCTGATCCTCCAGCAGGAGACCAACATCACCAGGGTCGTCGATCCCTGGGCGGGGTCCTACTACGTGGAGTCGCTGACCAAGGAACTGATGGAACGCTCGTGGGCGCTGATCAAGGAGGTCGACGAGCTTGGAGGCATGGCGAAAGCCATCGAGACCGGCATCCCGAAGATGCGCATCGAGGAAGCGGCGGCGCGCAAGCAGGCACGGATCGATTCAGGGCGCGAGATCATCGTCGGCCTCAACAAGTACCGTCTCGTGAAGGAAGACCCGCTCGATATCCTGAACATCGACAACACGGCGGTGCGCGAGGCGCAGATCCGCCGGCTGGAGAAGCTCCGCGGCATGCGTAACGAGGACGACGTGCAGGCGTCCTTGAAGGCCATCACCCGTGCGTCGGAAACCGGCGAGGGGAACCTGCTGGCGCTCGCCGTGGACGCGGTCCACAAGTTCGCCACCGTCGGGGAGATCAGCTACGCCATGGAGAAGGTCTTCGGGCGCTACAAGCCACACGTCCATCAGATCGTGGGAGTCTACCGCAAGGAGGCGGAAGGCATGGACGCGCTTGAGGAAGGGATCAAGCGGACGGAGGAGTTCCTGGCGCTGGAGGGCCGGCGGCCGCGCATCCTGGTGGCCAAGCTCGGCCAGGACGGTCATGACCGGGGCGCGAAGGTTATTGCCACGGCGTTTGCCGACATGGGCTTCGACGTCGACATTGGTTCGCTGTTCCAGACGCCGGAGGAAGTCGCGGACCAGGCGGTGGAGAACGACGTCCATGTGGTGGGCGTCTCGTCGCTGGCGGCGGGGCACAAGACGCTCGTGCCTTCGCTTGTGGCCGAGTTGAAGGCCCGCGGTCGCGAGGATATCGTGGTGGTATGCGGCGGCGTGATTCCCGCCCAGGACTACGACTTCCTTTACGAGTCCGGTGTGTCGGCGGTGTTTGGTCCGGGTACGATCATCCCGGAAGCCGCGCGCAAGATCCTCGACATTTTGTTCGAGCAGATTTCCGAGGAAGTGGAGTAAGCAGGGCCGTCGCAGCCCTCGCGCAATGACCGATCCCGCAGACCAACACCACGACCAGGAGTCCCTCCACGTCATGCCCGGCGTTTCCGTGGACGCGGGCAGGGTTGTGCCTCCAAAGGCCAAGCGCCGCCTACTGACTGTGGAGCAGCACGTGGCCGGGGTTCGGGAGGGCAACCGGGCCATCATCGGCCGGACCTTTTCGCTTGTGGAAAGCACGAATCCGGCGCACCGCCAGAAGACCGGCGACATCCTCGAGCGGCTGCTCCCCTATACCGGGGCGTCTATACGGCTGGGCATCACCGGCGTGCCCGGCGTCGGCAAGAGCACCTTCATCGAGGCTCTCGGGATGCACCTGGTTGGCGAGGGCCACCGGGTGGCGGTGCTGACGGTGGATCCCTCGAGCCAGGTTTCCGGCGGGAGCATCCTGGGTGACAAGACCCGCATGGAGGAGCTCGCCCGTTGCCCGGAGGCCTTGATCCGGCCCTCGGCGAGTTCCGGGTGGCTGGGGGGCGTGGCCCGCGGCACCCGCGAGGCGATCCTGGTCTGCGAGGCAGCCGGGTACGACGTGGTGCTGGTGGAAACGGTGGGAGTCGGCCAATCGGAGACGCAGGTGGCCTCGATGGTCGACACGTTCCTTTTGCTCATGCTGGCGGGGGCGGGCGACGAGTTGCAGGGGATGAAGCGCGGCGTGATGGAGGTGGCCGACGCGATCGTGATCAACAAGGCGGACGGTGACAACGTGGGGCCGGCAAAGGTGGCCGCGCAGAAGTACCGCAACGCGCTGATGCTGCTGCGGCCGCAGCTGGAGGGATGGGAGCCGCAGGTGCTCACCTGCTCGTCGACGACGGGGGCCGGGATCCCGCAAGTCTGGCAGGTGATCGCGGACCACCGGGCGAAGCTCGAAAGCAGCGGGGAATTGGACCGCAAGCGCATCCGCCAGACCCTGAATTGGTTGCACCAGTTGGTCGAGTTCCTCCTTGTCGAGGATTTCCGTGGGCGGCCGGAAGTCCGCCGGCGATACGAGACCCTCGAGCGCGACGTGGTGGAGGGGCGACGGACGGCGTCCCAGGCCGCCGAGGAACTCGTGAGCGTCTATACAAACACACCCCAAACCTCCAAGGAGGAGCAGCAATGACCGTCAAGGCGGTGAACCACATCGGGATCGCAGTGACCTCGATCGACGAGCAGCGGGAGTTCTACGAGACGCAGCTCGGTGCGGAGTTCGAAGGGACGGAAGTCGTCGCCGACCAGAAGGTGAAGGTCGGATTCTTCAAGGTGGGGGATGTGCGTCTCGAACTGCTCGAGCCGACGGATCCCACAAGCACCGTGGCCCAGTTCATCGAGAAGCGCGGCCAGGGCCTGCACCACGTCGCCTATACGGTCGACGACATCCAGGCGCGCATCGCCGCCTTCAAGGAGGCGGGTCTGCGCATGATCGACGAGACCCCCCGCCCGGGCGCCCACCACATGCAGATCGCCTTCATGCACCCCAAGAGTTCCCACGGCGTGCTGACGGAACTGTGCGAGCCGCCGAAGGACCACTGAATCCCCCCCCGAAAGGGAGCCCGGACACGATCCCCCCGCGGCCGGACGAGCACCCGCCGCGAACGACACAAAGGAAAGATGCCCCATGAGCGAGAAGGCAGCGCCCAAGAAGCTCACCAATCAGGACCGCATCCTTGAACTTCAGGAGAAGATCGCCAAGGAGATGCTTGGCGGCGGGAAGGACCGCATCGAGAAGCAGCATGCAGCGGGCAAGATGAGCGCCCGCGAGCGCATCTCCTCGATGGTCGACCCCGAGTCCTTCACCGAGTTCAACCTGTTTGCCCGCCACCGCGCCACCTACTTCGGCATGGACAAGAAGGAGATGCCGGCGGACGGCGTGGTGACCGGCACCGGGATGGTCGATGGCCGGCTGGTGCACCTGGCGAGCCAGGACTTCACGGTTGCCGGCGGCGCCGTCGGCGAGACCCACGGCAACAAGATCGTCGAAATGCAGAAGCAGGCCCTGAAGACGGGAACGCCCTTCCTCTTCATCAACGATTCCGGCGGTGCCCGCATCCAGGAGGGCATCGACAGCCTGTCGGCCTACTCCCGCATCTTCTATCACAACACCCTGCTGTCGGGGGTCGTCCCCCAGATTTCGCTGATCTGCGGCCCCTGTGCCGGCGGCGCCGCCTACAGTCCGGCCCTTACCGACTTCATCATCCAGACCCGCAGGGCCCACATGTTCATCACCGGCCCGGCGGTCATCAAGCAGGTCACCGGCGAGGAGGTTTCCGCCGATGCCCTCGGTGGCGCCGACAACCAGATGTCCAGGGCCGGCAACGTCCACTTCATCGCCGAGGACGACCAGCACGCCATCGACATCGCCCGCAAGCTCCTCTCGTTCCTTCCCAGCAACAACCTGGAGGACCCGCCCCGCCTCCCCAGCGAGGACATGGTCTGCCCCGCCCCGGAGTTGAACACCATCATCCCTGACGACCCCAAGCGCGGCTACGACGTGCGCGACATCATCAGGTTGATCGTGGACCACGGGGATTTCCTCGAGGTGCAGGAGCACTTTGCGAAGAGCGCGGTGGTCGGCTTCGGCCGCGTCCTCGGCCGGACGGTGGGGGTCGTTGCCAACCAACCGATTGCCATGGCCGGAGTGCTCGACATCGACAGTTCAGACAAGATCTCGCGCTTTGTCCGGTTCTGTAACGCGTTCAACATCCCGTTGGTGACGCTGGTGGACGTGCCGGGGTTCCTCCCGGGCGTCCAGCAGGAGTATGGCGGCATTATCCGCCACGGCGCGAAGGTGCTGTTCGCGTATTCCGCGGCGACGGTGGCCAAGATCACGATCGTCCTGCGCAAGGCCTATGGCGGGGCTTACGTGGCGATGTGCTCCAAGGACCTGGGGGCAGACCGTGTGGCCGCCTGGCCAACCGCGGAGGTCGCGGTGATGGGTGCCGAGGGCGCCGTGGCGGTCGTGTTCAAGAAGGAGATCGACGGAGCCGAGGACCAGGAAGCGCGGCGTGCGGAACTGATCGAGGAGTACCGCAGCACCTTCTCCTCGCCGTACATGGCGGCGAGCCGCGGCCTGGTGGACAACATCATCGAGCCTGCGGAGACGCGCTGCTACATTGCCAACTCCCTGGAGGCGCTGCGCAACAAGCGCGAGCTCCGGCCGGAAAAGAAACACGGCCTGATCCCCATGTAGGCCGTGCCGAACGTCTATACAGAGCGAGGACCCAACGAGATGTATCTGTCATTGCTGGCAACAACCGGATCGGAAGGGATCATGGACGGCCTCGGGCTGACGATCGTGGGAATGGGCGTCGTCTTCCTGGCGCTGATCGCAATCTGGGGGATGTTGATCCTGATTGGCGAGGCGTTTGGCAAGGAGGCGGTCGGCGGCGGAAAACAGGACGGGCCTGCGGCCCGGACGGCATCACCGCCCGCAGCGGCCGCTCCGGCAGCCGTGGTGTCCGAACCGGCGCCCGCCAACGGAACCATCCCTCCGGAAATCCTCGCGGCGATCACCGCCGCGGTGGCCGTCGCCGTCCAGCAGCCGTTTCGCATTCGCCGGGTTCGTTTCTCCCCGACCGACAACCAAAGCGCCTGGGCCTCTCAGGGCCGCCAGGCCATCCACGCTTCGCACCGCCTCAGAAAGGGAAGCCGATGAAACTCCGCGTCACCGTTGATGGAACTGCCTACGAAGTGGAAGTCGATATTCTGGAGGATTCCGGTGCCGGGGCGGCTCCCGCTCCGGTTCCTGCTCCCGCCGCGGCGCCGCGACCTGCCGCGCCACCCCCGGCCGCCGCGCCCGCACCCGCGCCTGCTCCCTCCGCCGGCGGCGATGTCTTCCCCGCCCCCCTCGCGGGAACGATTCGCGCCATCCACGTCAAGCCCGGCGACGAGGTCGCGGCCAACCAGGAGATCATGGTCCTCGAGGCCATGAAGATGGAGACCAGCATCTCGGCACCGAGGGCGGGAACGATCAAGGCAGTGCTCGTGAATAACGGCGACGCCGTCCAGGCCGGCCAGGGACTCGTCGAGTTCGGCTGACTCCGTCGGGCCCCGGCTTTCCGTACGTATATCTCCTGTCGCGCAAAGGGCGAAGACTTTCATGCTAGAAACCTTCACAAACTTCCTGACGGACTCCGGCTTCGGCCAGTTCGCCATCGGAAACCTGGTGATGATCGGCGTTGGCCTGCTGTTCATCTGGCTCGCGATCAAGAAGGGCTTCGAGCCCCTGCTCCTGGTTCCGATCGGCTTTGGTATCCTTATTGGCAACATCCCCTACAATTCCCAGAAGCTGAACCTCGGCGTCTACGACGGCCCGGTGAGCGAGGAAAACCTCCTGTATTTCAACACCGGTGATCCGCTCACAATCCCCACCCTCGGGGAATCTTTCGAGCCGTGGGAGCGCCTGCCGGATGTGTCCGCGGTGCACGACCTGGCGATGAAGGACCTCGAGGAAGGCGAGGAGCGCCTCGTCGTCATGGTACACCGCGACGAACGCCTCGCACCGTGGGTCGCCGTGGAGAAATCCGGCCTTTATCCCGCCGCCAACGGCAACCGGGTCCTTGTCATCAAGGAGGAGGGCGATGGCGCCACCGGAGACAACGGCCGCGACGGCCGGTATCCCGAGGTCATTCCTCCCGAGAAGCAGGACCTGTGGAACGCCTCGGTCATGTGGTTCCTCTTTCGCGGGATCGAATGGGGGTTCTATCCCCCGTTGATCTTCCTCGGGGTGGGCGCGCTGACGGATTTCGGCCCGCTGCTCGCCCGGCCCAAGACCATCCTCCTCGGCGCGGCGGCACAGTTTGGCATCTTTGGGGCCCTCATGCTCTCCCTCCTGCTTAACTTTGACATGAACGAGGCGGCCTCCATCGGCATCATCGGCGGTGCCGACGGGCCCACGGCGATCTTCACCTGTACCAAGCTCGCTCCGCACCTTCTCGGCGCGGTGGCCCTCGCGGCGTATAGCTACATGGCCATGGTGCCCATCATCCAGCCGCCCATCATGAAACTGCTCACAACGCGCGAGGAACGGCTCATCCGCATGGAGCCCCCCAAGGAAGTCTCGAAGACCATGCGCATTGTCTTCCCGATTGCCGCCTTCCTTCTCACGGCGCTGATCGCCAACGGCGCGCTGCCGCTGCTCGGGATGCTCTTCTTCGGCAACCTGCTCCGCGAGTGCCTCGTGACGGACCGGCTCGCCAAGACGGCCCAGACCTCCTTCCTCGACATCGTGACAATCCTCCTGGGCGTCACCGTTGGGGCAAAGACCCAGGCGAGCAACTTCCTCACCTACGAGACGATCTACATCTTCATCCTCGGGATTGTGGCCTTCTCGATCGCGACGGCGACGGGCCTGCTCTTCGCCAAGCTGATGAACGCCATGAGCAAGGAAGCAATCAATCCGCTGATCGGCGCGGCGGGGGTATCGGCGGTGCCGATGGCGGCGCGGGTGGTCCAGAAAGTGGCCCACCAGGAAGACCCGCAGAACTTCCTGCTGATGCACGCGATGGGGCCCAACGTGGCCGGCGTGATTGGATCTGCGGTGGCGGCGGGCGTGCTGCTCTCGCACCTGGCGGGTTAGGGGGCCACGAAGAAGCAGCCCATGAGGATCTTTCGCGAGCCCACGGTGACGTCGACAAACGAGGTCGCGCTGAAACGTTGGCGCGAGGACGGACAGGACGCCCCCCTCGCGGTGGTTGCCGAGGTGCAGACCGACGGCGTGGGCCGCGACGGCGCGAAGTGGGAAAGCCCCCGCGGTGGCCTCTGGATGACGATCGCCTGGCCGCTGCGCGGGCCGATCACCCACTACCGGGCGCTGCCCCTCGTGGTGGGTTACACGGTCGCGTCGGAGGTCGATGCCCAGTGCGGGCTCGACTGCTCGCTGAAGTGGCCGAACGACGTGCTGGTGCGGGGCCGCAAGCTGGCCGGCATCCTTTGCCAGACCCAGACGGGCCTCCAGCCGTCGGCGATTCTCATCGGCATTGGACTCAACGGCAATATCCCCATCGACGAGTTGCCGATGGGGCTCGCGCTGGCGCCGACCTCGCTCGCCCTTGAAGCCGGCCACTGGATCGACCTGGAGGCGCTGCGCGATTCCCTTTGCGGGCGCATCGACGAGAACCTCCGACTTTATGACAAGGAGGGACTCGCGCCCTTCCTGAACGCGGTGCGGCAACGCATCGCCTGGCGCGATGAGTGGGTCGTCTGGAGCACGCCTCAGACGGGAGGAGGCGGCGCCGGCCTGCTCCGCGGGCTCGACGCGGAAGGACGCCTTGAAATCGAAGGACCCGACGGCGCGCCGCTGGTGCTGGCGCACGCCGACAATCTTCGCCGGTCCTCCGGCGATCACCAACCAGGTCACTGCCTGGTGACCCCCCAACGATAACGGAGAAAACCCGCATGGCCACGATGCAGCAATACCCGATCATGACGGCGGAGGAAGCGGCGGCGCTCGTGCCGGACGGCGCCTCCGTGGGCTTTAGCGGCTTCACCCCGGCGGGTGCCGCGAAGGCGGTACCCCGCGCCATGGCCAACATGGCCCGCGCCCGCCACGACCGCGGCGAGTCCTACAGGCTCCGCGTCCTCACCGGTGCCTCGACCGGGTCAAACCTCGACGAGTCCCTCGCCCAGGCCGAGGCAATCGCCTGGAGAACCCCCTACCAATCCTCCAAAACCCTCCGGAAGCAGATGAATTCGGGCGCTGTGCAATTTGTCGACATGCACCTCTCGCACCTGCCCCAGACCGTCGCGGAGGGCTTCTTCGGCAAGCTGGACTTCGCCGTTGTCGAGGCGACCGACGTTACTCCCGACGGGCGCGTGTTCCTCTCCAGCTCCATCGGGGCCTCGCCGACGTTCCTGCGCCACGCAGACAAGGTGATCGTCGAGCTGAACCGCTATCACTCGCCGCGGGTCAGCGAGATGGCCGACATCAGCATCCTCCCGCTGCCGCCCCACCGGAGCCCCATCCCCATCTATCATCCCCTGGACCGGATCGGATGGCCCCATGCCACGGTGGACCCCCGCAAGATCGTCGCGGTGGTGGAGAACGACGAGCCGGATGACGTCTCGGAGTTCGCCCCCGCGGACGACGTCAGCCTGGGCATTGCCGCCAACGTGGTCGACTTCCTCCTCAAGGAAATGCACGAGGGCCGCGTCCCCCGCGAGTTCCTTCCGCTCCAGTCCGGCGTTGGCAACGTCGCCAACGCGGTCATGGCGGGCCTCGGCGCGAACGACGAGATCCCCCCCTTCACCATGTATTCGGAGGTGTTCCAGGACGCGCTGGTGGACCTGATGGAAAACGAGAAGCTGGTCGGCGCCTCGGCCACGAGCCTTACCCTGTCGCCGCCCATGCTCAAGCGCGTGTATGACAACATGGACTACTTCGTGCCGCGGGTGGTGCTGCGCCCGCAGGAACTGAGCAACAACCCCGGCGTCGTCCGCCGACTCGGCGTGATCTCCACCAACACGGCCCTCGAGGTCGACATCTACGGCCATGCCAACAGCACCCACGTTTGCGGCACGGACATGATGAACGGCATCGGCGGCAGCGGCGACTTCACCCGCAATGCGTATATCTCGATATACATGTGTCCGTCGGTGGCGAAGGGGGGTCGCATCTCCACCATCGTGCCGATGTGCACCCACGTGGACCACAACGAGCACTCGGTGCAGGTGGTGGTGACGGAGCAGGGGGTGGCGGACCTGCGCGGCCTCGCCCCGATGGAGCGCGCCCGCACCCTGATCCGCAACTGCGCGCATCCGGCCTATCGCGACTACCTGGAGCGCTACGTGGCCGATGCGCCGGCAGGCCACATTCGCCACGACCTCCGCCGCGCCTTCGAGATGCACATCAACCTCAAGGAACAGGGCGCCATGCTGCCGGATCTCGACCTGTCGC
>CAYQTO010000149.1:0-7188 GCA_964420455.1 uncultured Candidatus Sumerlaeota bacterium
CCGCCTCGGCGATGTCCGCCCGGAACATCTTGAAGCCGCACTGGGTATCGCGGATGCCCGGAAGCACGGTGGCCTGGACGAGGAGATTGAAGAAGCGGCCCATGGCCTCGCGATAGACGGGTTGACGGACCTCGAGGCGGCTTTGGGGGAGGGCCCGCGACCCGATTGCCACGTCGTAGCCGTGATTGTGGAGGGCGGAAAGGAGACGGCCCGCCTGCTCGATGGGGGTGGAATTGTCCGCATCGGCAAAGAGGCGGTAGCGGCCGCGCGCCTCCTCGGTCATGGCGCGGCGGATCGTCGCCCCCTTGCCCATGTTATGCGGATTGCGAACGACCCGGCTGTGGGGGGCGCGAATGGCTTCCTCCGCTACGGCAGCGGTCCTGTCCGTGGAGCCATCGTCGACAATGACGAGTTCGGAGGAAAAGCGCCGCGAAAGGAGATAGGCCTCGATGGCGCGGATGGTGTCGGCGAGGCGTTCCTCCTCGTTGTAGGCGGGGATGACGACGGACAGCAGGGGAACGCGGCGGCGGCGCGAATTGTCGGATGATTCGGTCAAGTCTTCCAGCCTTCGGACAGGGCGGAGCGGTGGCGTGTGTCTTTTGTGGCAGGACGTCGGGTGTCAATGCACGAAGGGCCGCTCGCAGCGGTCGATGAAGATTCCCCAAAATCAGGCACGAAAGACGATTGGTGGATTGACACAGCCCGCTTTCCTCCGTGGAATTCGTTGGAAATCGGGGAAGATGGAGGATTCATCCAGTGAATTTGCGTGTTGACGCCCCAAGAGGGGTTTCACAATCTAGCCTTGAATGGTTCACGCTGGTTTGTGGACAAATTGGCGACATTACAACAGGAGCAACGACAAATATGCGCCCTATGACGGTTCACCTTGGGAAGGCCTTCAGCGCGCTGCTGCTGGCCGGCGGTCTGACGGGGGCCGCGCTCGCGCAAGGTCCGTCGATGAGTCTCGAGTCCGTACAGGGCTCTCCGGGGGAAACCGTGCAGATGCGCGTCTTTGTCTCCGGCGGGGTGAGTGACACCTCGGCCATCAACGCGACGGTGTCCATCCCCAGCGCCCAAGCCTCCCTCATCAATGGAAACATCACGGGCACGATCGCCCCGGGACTTACGGGCTACTCCTACGAGGACAACTCGCCGGTGACCGGCGATGGCTCCGTCGAGTACCGCTTCGTGATTTATCCGCAGGACGGCGCCTCGCCGGCTCCCTTCAACACGATCAACCAGACCGAAGTCGCGATCCTGAGCATCCCTCTCGCCGCGGGCGCCTCCGGCGCGGTCGATGTCACCCTGCGCCGTGTCTTTGACGCGGACGGCCGCACGGGCCTGGTCGGCATTTCCGACTCCTCCGGTGCCTCCGTTACCGGCGCCGGCGAAGTCCCCGCACCCAACGCCGCCCGCAACATTCAGGGCGACAACGGCCAGATCATCATCGTCGACTTCATCGGCGAGGACTTCCGCGACAATCCGACCTTCCCCTCCAACTGGCAGGCCACACAGGTCCTCCCCCAGTTCATCAGCTTCCTCCCCACACCCGACGGCACTCCGAACCCCAACACCAGCTGGGGCTTCTCCAACACGACTGGCGTCAATTTCGAGGTCGCTGATCTGGGCGGCGGCAACGGCACCTTTGGCTTCCTGAGCACCGGCGGCGCGACGGGCGACCGTTTCAGCAGCGGCCTCAGCGCGGGCCAGCTGGTCGCGGTCAATTGGACGATCAGCACCAACGCCGCCGACCCCAACGACGCCCCCAAGGTCCGCCTCCGCGGCAACGTCGACGGTTTTGCCCAGCAGACCGGCTATCAGGAAGGACGCACCGCGGCCGAGCGCGCCCCGGGCGACCTCACCTCGACGCCGACCTCCGCCGACGGCACCACCCAGCTCACCCAGCTTCTCCACCTCCCCGCTTCCGCCTTTAACGGCGCGTCGGTGGGTGCGGATGGCCTTCTGATCTCCTACGATACCCAAACCCAGGAACTTCCGGGCTTCAAGCTCGGCAGCGCCGGCTCCACGTACACGGTCGAGCAGGCCTCGCTGACCCCGATCGACCCCGCCTCGCTCACCGGCGAGAACCAGATCGCCACCTTCGACTTCACCACCGGCACGAACGGCTTCACGGCCATCGACAACCTCGCGGGCATCCCCGCCACGACCGGCACGACCGGCGGCCTGAGCATCGCTCCGGGCGGCCCACCGGTCCTCAACGGCGGTCTGGTCACCTCCCTTTCCCTGGCCACGTGGGGCGCCACCGGCGTCTTCACCCCCGCCGCGGGCAAAATCTACAAGGTTGACTACTCGCTGGCCACCACGGCCCCCGACCCGGTCAATACGATGACCGGCCGCATCCGCATCTCGGTTGTCAGCGGTCTTCCGGACCTCGTGTTCGAGGCTGTGAACGAGTCCGGTGGCCCCGCCGCCGATCCGGCTGAACTGCCGAATGCCGCCGGCCGCACCTACACCACCTGGCTGCTCATCCCCGACAGCTACGCCGGTGCGCAGGTCGACGTGAACTTCGACGGCTACCAGACCGGTGCCAACCAAGTCGGCGCGGTCGTCCTCCAGAACATGACGGTCACCGAATACAACCGCCCCGCGGGCATCTAAGCCGCCCAGCGGTCGAACAAGCCAGACCACCAACGGGCGGCTCCAAACCGGAGCCGCCCGATTTTTTTTTCGCGCCGCAAGCCTCCCGATGATCGACCATGACCTCTATTGGATGCGCCGTGCGCTGGCCCTTGCCGCGGAGGGCCGCGGGCAGACTCGGCCAAACCCCTGCGTTGGTGCCGTGATCGTCTCGCGGGATGGCGCCCTGCTTGGGGAGGGATTCCACCACCGCGCCGGGGGACCCCACGCCGAGATCGAGGCGCTCCGCAATGCCGCACGCCGTGGTCATCCCGTCGCCGGCGCCACCATGTACGTCACGCTCGAACCCTGCAACCATGAGGGACGGACGCCCCCCTGCAGCGCGGCGATCATCGCGGCGGGCATCCGCCGGGTGGTCGTCGGAGCGGCGGATCCCAACCCGGTGGCCGGAGGCGGGGCGGCGCGGCTGCGCGCCGCGGGGGTCGAGGTCTCCATGGGAGTCCTGACCGTGGAGTCGCGTCTCCTGAATCCGGGGTTCATGACCTTTCACCTGCTCGGGCGGCCGTTGGTAACGGTCAAGTGGGCGGCAACGCTGGACGGGTGTACGTCGATGGCGGGGGGAGAGTCGAAATGGATCACGGGAGAGGTGGCGCGGCGCGAGGTCCATCGCCGCCGGGCCCTGAGCGATGCCTTGCTTGTCGGCGTCGGGACCGTGGCCGCCGACGATCCCGCACTGACCATCCGTGGTGTCGAAGCACACCCGGGGCCTCCCCTCCGGCGGATCGTCATCGATCCCCACCTGCGGACACCACCGACGGCGCGTCTCCTTGCGGATGCTCCGGGACACGCGCCCCCGCTGCTCCTCTGTGGCGGCGCTGCCCCCGAGGACCGCGCCGCCCGCCTCCGCGATGCCGGGGCCGCGCTGGCAGTGATCCCGGACGAAGGCGGCCGGATGGACCTTGCCGCCGCGCTGAAACGGCTGGCTTCCCTCGGTGTCCAAAGCCTGGTGGTTGAGGGGGGGCGGCGCACCGCCGGAACCTTCTTCGACGCCGGGCTCGTGGATCGTGTCGAGGCATGGACGGCGCCGCTGCTGGCCGGTGGGTCGACAAGCCAGCCGCTCGGTCCACTCGCCTCGCCCCATCCCCTCGCGGCCATGGCCCACGCCCGGCGCCTTCACTCGGTCGAAACCCGCCGCTTTGGCAACGACTCCCTTCTTGAGGGATGGCTCGCGACCCATCTTCATGAGTCCGTGACGGGCAACTGCGATGGCTGCCAAACCGATCGTGCCTGAAAACCCCGCCGCCCCGCGGGTCGTTCCCCGCCACGTCCCGTGGTGGAAGTTCACCTTCCACTTCCTGTTCGTGTTCGGGGTGCTGCTGTTGTTCAGCCTGCGGGTGGAGAACGAGACCGACTACGGGCTGCAGCGGATGACCCGGGCGTGGGAGGGCAATCCGCTGCTGTTCGGCGGGCTGGCGGAATACCCGGGGGACGTGGCGCTCGCGAACGAGTTGAACCGGGCACCAGGCGACGTGCGCCAGGCGGAGGCCGTCGTGGAGGGGTACCTGGATTACCTCGAGACGGAGGCCCCCGTCCGCCGCGAGCGCCTCCTCGGGTGGAACACGGGGGACCTGCAGATTTATGTGGGGACGGATGCGCTGGTGTCGGCGGGATTCGCCCTGCTGGTGGCCGCGGCGTTTTACTTTCGCGAGCGTACCCTGCACGCGGAGGAGGCGATCCAAATGCAGAACGACCGCCACGCCCGGCTCAACGCCGAGCACCAGTCGAAGATCGAGGAATCGACGCGGATCATTGAGAAGATGGACCATCTTCAGGACAAGCTGGTTCAATCGGAGAAGCTGGCGAGTGTGGGCCGCCTCTCGGCGACGCTCGCCCATGAAATCCGCAACCCCCTCAGCATCATCAAGTCGTCCATGGAAATCGTGGAGGAGGGGGTGCCGGAGGAGTCGCCAAGCGGAGCCGCGTTGAGCGTGATCCGCGAGGAGACGGACCGGATGGACCGGATCATTACCGACTTGCTGAACTTCGCGCGGCCAAAAGAGGCGAAGCTCGAGCCGACGGCGCTCAAGCCGCTGGTGCGCCACTGGCTCCCGCCGGTGGTCGAGGAGCTCGAGCGCGACCGCATCCAGCTCGTGCCCCAGCTCGAGGAGTTCGACGGCGAGGTTCTCATCGACCCGGACCAACTGTATCAGGTGTTCCTCAACATTGTCTGGAATGCGCGTGATGCGGTCTCGGGCCAGCCCAATCCGCACATCTTTGTCCGGATTGCGGGGGGCGAGGACGGCCACGCGCGGCTGGTCGTCCGCGACACGGGAGTCGGCATGATTCCCGAGGTGATCCAGCAGATTCGCGAACCCTTCTTCACCACAAAGACGACGGGGACCGGGCTCGGACTGCCGGTGTCTATACAGCTGATGGAGGGGATGAAGGGCAGCCTCGAGATCGAATCCGAGCTGGAGTACGGGACGACGGTGACGC
This sequence comes from uncultured Candidatus Sumerlaeota bacterium, assembly GCA_964420455.1. GTDB lineage: Bacteria > Sumerlaeota > Sumerlaeia > SLMS01 > SLMS01 > CAYQTO01. The sequence continues at coordinate 5,095 of CAYQTO010000149.1, forward strand.
TCCGGATGAGGCTTGCGACCCGGCTTGCAGCATCGGATCACCCGACGGACGCGGGATCCCTCCCCATCGCCGCCGCGCCCGGAACCACCTGAAAGGATCCCCCAAGTTGCCCCGATACCGCCTCCTGCTCGTCGACGACGAACCCCGCATGACCCAGATCCTCGGCATTCATGCCACCAAGTGGGGCTACGAGGTGAAGACCGCCTCGTCCGGCGAGGAGGCGCTCCAGGTGCTCCAGGACTTTCCCGCGGAAATCGTCGTGACCGACCTCAAGATGCCCGGCATGAGCGGCGACCAGCTGCTGAACGAACTGCGCGCCCGCCATCCGGAAACCCCGGTCATCCTGATGACCGCCCACGCGACCGTTAAGAGCGCCGTGGAATCGATGCGCAACGGCGCCTTCGACTATATCATGAAGCCGTTCGAGAACGAGGAGCTGCGACTGACGATCGGGCGGGCGGCGGAGTATGGGCGGCTCAAGCAGGACAATGCCTTCATGCGGCGCGAGCTCGGCCTGCGCTACCACGTCGACAACATCATCGGCGAATCCGAGGCCGTTGCCAACGTCCTCCGGATGATCGAGCGCGTGGCGCCCACCCGCGCCACGGTTCTCATCACCGGCGAGAGCGGCACCGGCAAGGAACTCGTGGCGAAGGCGATCCACTTTCGCAGCACCCGCGCAACGGGACCGTATATACGCGTCAACTGCGCCGCCCTCGCGGAGACCCTCCTCGAATCCGAACTCTTTGGCCACGAAAGGGGCGCCTTCACCGGGGCCCACCGCACCCACCGCGGCAAGTTTGAGGAGGCCGACGGAGGCACCATCTTTCTCGACGAGATTGGCGAGACCTCTAACAACTTCCAGACGAAGCTCCTCCGCGTCCTCCAGGAGGGCGTGATCTCGCGCGTGGGCAGCAACGACAACATCAAGGTCGATGTCCGTGTGCTGGCCGCCACCAACCGCAACCTCCAGGAGCGGGTGAAGGAGGGGCACTTCCGCGAGGACCTCTTCTTCCGCCTCAACGTGGTGCCTGTCCACCTGCCGCCGCTGCGCGAGCGACAGGCTGACATCCCGCTCCTCGCCACCCACTTTGTGAAGTCCGCCGCCGAGGAGAACGGCGTACCGATGAAGGAACTGAGCCCGGGCGCGATGGAGGCGCTTTGCAGCTATCCCTGGCCGGGAAATGTCCGCGAGCTTGAGAACATGATCGAGCGCGCCGTGATCCTTGCACCCGAATCGGTCATCACGCCGGAGGACCTTTGGCTCCCAACGGATGGCCGACGCCTGGCCCCTGCGGAACCTTCCCCCGCTGCACGCGCCACTGCCGTCACCGACCTTCACATCCCGCCGGATCTCCTCGGGAAGCCCCTCGCCCGCTTCCTAGACGAGATGGCCAAGGTCCGCGTCATCCACGCCCTCGACCAGACCGGATGGCGCAAGCAGGAGGCGGCCGAGATCCTCGGCGTCGACCGCGCCACCCTTTACCGCCAGATGAAGAAGTTCAACATCCAGGAGGGCTGACGCCGCCCCCCCCTAATTGACCACCAGGGCGTCTCCCGTTTGGGAGACGTGATGCGGGGTCCCGTAGGTCCGTGCTGCGCGCTCGTGGGCCGACTCGATGTCCACTTCCCGCTCGAGGGCCAGATAGAGCTTCAGGTCATCGAGGTTCACCATCTCCGCCTCGGTCGCGAGGGTGGCGCGAAAGTTCGCCTCCGTGCTCGGCTCGTAAATCATGACCTTCAGGCCCACCTGGCCCGCCACCGTGCGGAGTTCCTCGTCGTAGTCCGCCAGCCCGCATTCGATAATCTGGGCCTGGTAGGAAAGCCGCGCCTCGAGCGCCTCCGCCCGCGTCCGGGCGTTGATCTTCAGCGGGATCGTCGTCGTCAGCTCGCGAAACTCCCGCGCCATCGCGTCGTTGCCGAACCAGAAGAAGCACTCCTCCTCCATGCCGTGCTGCTCCACGAGGGCGATCAAGTCCGGCAGGTTGGCGTCCTTCACATCAAAGTAGACCTTGATATGGCCCTTGGCCATTTCGAGGTATTCGTCGACGCGGGGGACCGGCTCGCCGGCGAAGGCGGGCGAGAACCAGGAGC
>CAYQTO010000149.1:7198-9235 GCA_964420455.1 uncultured Candidatus Sumerlaeota bacterium
GCTTGAGCTCGTGGCCGAGAAACACGTTGCCCGCGGCATCGAGCGTGTCGACCACGGAGGAGGGGGTGGTGGAGATCGGGCCCGAGCCGTTTGTCGTGCGATCCAGCGTGCTGTCGTGGAGGACGTAATGGACGCCGTCGCTGCTGCGGCGGACGTCGATTTCGACGTAGTCGGCCCCGAGGGCGATGCAGGCGCGGCCGGCCGCCAGCGTGTTCTCCGGCGCGATGCGGTTGGCCCCGCGATGCACCACCACTTCCTTGGGCTGGGCACCCAACGGGCCGGCAAGTGCCAAAGCCAGCAAACAACCGATAAGTCGCGTCATGGGCAACTCCTCCACGGGTCGAAAAATGGAAGGGTCAACTTGTTGTCGAAGGGATTCGGCGGGCGAGGCGAAAGGCCCGCCGCCATGAGAACGTCGCAATCCGGCGTCTATACAAGCGGCGGTTCAGCCGAGGCCTTCACGGAGCCTGGCGGCCCCCTCGTCGTCGACGAGGTTGTGCTTGCGGACCTGGGCGACGAGCGCGTCGAGCACGCCGGATTCGAACGGCGCCCCGCTGCGGACGAGGTAGCGGATCGCGCCCAGGTCGAGCCCGGCGAAGGTAAGCCGTGGCAGCAACCGGTCGCTGAAGGCCGCATCGAGCGATTCCGCCGACCGATCGAACTGGCCACGGAAGGCATGGGCAACCCCCCGGAGCGTATAGAGCTGGTGCTCGTAGAAGGCCTCCATCCGTTCGTCGGAGCCGAAAATGAGGGTCTCCTCGGGGTAGAGGACCTCGAGGGCGGCGGTGGCGTCGCCCCCCATGCTAAGGTAGTAGCGGGCGAGGCTGAGGCGGGAATCGACCCGCTGGGGCGCTTCCTCGATCGCCTTGAGGAAGCATTCCTCGGTCGCGGTGAAGTGGTCGCGGGCGGCGGGTTTGCGATCCTCCGAGAGGGCGCGGGCGGCCAACGCCTGGTGGATCGTTCCCATCCAGTGGTTGACGTGGGAGCGATCGACGCGTGTGTCCATGGTGTTCAGGGCCTGCTCGAGCAGGGCGAGGGCCTCGGGGAAGCGGGCGGGATCGGCAAGAAGGGGCTCGAGCTGGTCTGTATAGACAGTTTCAAAGGTGGCCATTGGGGATCCTTGTGCGGAGAGATGGGGTCATTGGTCGCTTGCAAGGGCGCGGCTGCGGGCCTCGCAGGCGTCTATACAGGCACGCAGGGCGGCGCGGGCGCCGTGGGCATCGAGGGCGGCAATGCCCGCCGCGGTGGTGCCTCCGGGCGAGGTGACCGCCCCCCGCAGCTCCTCCGGCGACCTGTCCGAGCCCGCCGCCAGCTCCACCGCCCCCCGTGCGGTCTCCAGCACCAGCACGCGCGCCTCCTCCTCTGTGAAACCCAGCTCCGTTGCCCCCTGCATCAACGCCTCGATCACGTAGAAGAAGTAGGCGGGGCCACTGCCCGAGATGGCCGTGATCGCGTGGAGACGATCCTCCTCCACGACGAGGGTCCCCCCGACGGCGTCGAAGATCCGGCGTGCCACGGCGACGTCGTCATCACCGGCGTGGGTGCCGGCGGCGATCCCCGCCATCCCACGCCCGATCATGGCCGGCGTGTTGGGCATGACGCGGACGACGCGCGGGCGCGGATTCCCATCCGTGGCAAGGTACCCCTCGATCCGGGTGGCGGGGGTCCCCGCGAGGATGCTGACGAAGAGCTGGTCCGGTCGGCCATGGGCCGCAAGCCCCGGCACGACGTCCGCCGCCATCTGCGGCTTGATCGCGAGCACCACCACGCCAGAGCGTTCCATCACGGCGCCGTTGTCCTCGAAGGTGGCAACGCCGGCCTTCGAGGAAAGGTGCGCACGCCGGTCGGCGCTCGGGTCCGAAACGCACACGGCGTTCGGCGCGGCCATTCCCGAGGCCAGCACGCCGCCAATGATCGCCTCGGCCATGTTGCCCCCGCCAATGAATCCCAGTGTTTGTTGTGTCATCCTGGCCGGCCTCGCCCATCCCGGATTATCCTCGATCAACAGAATTTCAATTGGTCGAGCCATGTTTGTCA
>CAYQTO010000150.1:0-2540 GCA_964420455.1 uncultured Candidatus Sumerlaeota bacterium
GGTGATGGGTCTCCGATGGGGGATGTTGGGGAGGGTGGTGGTCTAGAGGGCGCGGGCCGGGGAGAAGAAGGGGCGCTTGTTGAGGAAGAAGCGGCGTGCGGCGTAGACGGCCGCGATGCCCCGTTTCGCTTCCCGGGCTCGCTGGGTGTTGTCGCGGCCGAGGGTGGCGGCGTGGGCGAGGAGGCTTCGAACGGTGTGGAGGTCGAGGGGCGGTTGCCAGATGGGCCAGGTGAATTGCCGCGCTCGCGGGTCCATGGCGGTGGCCTGTATTCGGCGACCGACGGGCATGACCGCAAGGAAGCCAAGGCCGAGGAAGGCGAGGGCGTTCGCGGTTGCGTTCGCCTGGGGGGGACTCTTGGTGCGGTTGCCCGGGTCGGACCAGCGGAGGGCGTAGGATTGCTGGTCGAGGGGATCCCAGAGCAGGCTCGTGACTTCATCTTCGCGGGGAAGGGGGCTTTCTCGGAGGCGGGCGAAGGAACTGCGGGTGGCGTGGGCCGCACAGGTTCGAAAGTCCTTAAGCAGGCACTTCCCGCTGCCTCCGTTGGAGAAACTGAATGGTGTTGGATCCAGAAGGCCGTCCTTCTCCCTTGGGAGACCGTCGCAGGTGATCGCGGCGAGGAGGTCCACGTCGCCGATCCTTGTGGGGGGATCTCCGGTCTCCATCAATCGGCGGGCGGCGTCGCGGTAATGTGCGGGGGGGAGCAAAGGCTTCTCGTATTTTGGGTCGGAGACGATGGGGGCCCCTTCGCGGGTGGCTTTTTCGAGGTCTTCCATTTCTTCGCGGAGCCGGACGAGGTCTCCCCTTCGCTTCTCCGCCTCCCCGGGTGGGAGCGCCTTTTTGCCTTTCTTCGCCAGAAGTTTTTCGACCTTTTCCACTTCCTTGCGGAGGTCGCCGAGGCGCTTGCGGCAGGCCTTCGGTCCTGCGAGCCGGTGCAGTTCTGCCATGGCTTGGCGGGGATACTCCTCCTCGCCGGCCTGTGTTCCCACCACTGGCCGCCAACCGCCATCGTTGATCCAGTGGAGCGTCGCCTCGTCATCGTGCAGGGTGGCGATGCGAAAGGCGCCGAGGGCGGCGAGGATCCCGAGGGGGTTGGCGCCGTCGAGGGCGCGGAAGGTGATTTCCTTGTGGGGCATGGTCAGTCCTCCTGGGGGCCGCGTTCGCTGACGCGGTGGTCGGCGAGGCGGAGCATTGCCTCTAGATAGGCGAGGCCCCACCATCCGTAGCGCCGGACGAGACGGAAGAAGCGGCTCGAGACGCCGCTGTCGAGGCGCTCGAGTCCCGTTGCGGAGGAGGCGCGCAGGGTGGAGCCGTTGTGTTCGAAGGTGATCTCGACGGGGTCGGGATCATCGACGATGGGGGCAAAGGGGCGACAGTGGCCATGGTGCGAGGCGACGAGGTGGAGCAGCAGGTCGGTGTCCTCGACGCCGGCGAGGAGCTCCGGCGCGCTTTCGATGAGGCGGACGGAGAGGAGTTCGTGGCGGGCGCCGGGGGGGTAGCCGGAGGCGGCGCGTGTCCGCGCGAGGTCGCCGGGCCCACGTGGTGCGGCGTCGGACTTGGCGAGGGGTTCCCGTTCCCGAAGGGCGAGGAGGCGGCTGCCACCGTGGAGCCAGGCCTGAAACCGTGGGTCTGCCTTGCCGAGGTCGTGGAGGAGCCCGGCGGTCTCGAGGATGTTGGCGAGGGGGGGCGGAAGCCGGGCGGCCTCCACGAAGCGACGGGCCTCGCGAGCCACGGCCTTGTTGTGATCCCCAAGGGGGACCCGCCCGCCCGACCGCGACGAGGTGTTGTCGGTATCGCTAAAGGTGGCCGCCTGTTTCTCCGCGGGCCACGTCAGAACGACGCCCTGGCCGGAGGGATGAAGGGTGGCGCGCCAGCCACGGGGCGGCGGCGGGTCGCATGCGGCAAGCGCCTCCTCGACCACCTGCCGGAGGCCCTCCTCGGGCGGCGTTTTCATGCTCACCAACCGGTCCAGCGGTGGGCGGAGTGGATGTTCCTGTGTATAGACAGATGGATGCAGCCGCCAGACGGTCGCCCGTCCGGCCGCCGCTCGGGCCTCCTCCGCAATGTCGCGCACCGGCTCCGGAGAGTCCGGATTCCAGCCGAACGCGTCGCAGCCGCCTGAGGTGCTGGGGACGACGAGCGTATCCCCGGGGCGAAGGTCGCCGGGCGACTCGGCCAGAACCGACTCTTCGGGGCCCAGCCAGCGGAGTGCGCGCCGCGCAGCCCTGGTCTCGGAGGCGTCCGTCGCTTCCTCGTCTTGATCTTCCTCCTCACCATCTGCATCGTCCCGCATGGCCTCTTGTGGTTCTCTTTTCGCCGGGGGGTTTGCGGGTTTCCGGCGGTCCTCCTTGAGGGGTTGGAGGCCTTCGAGATCCGCATCCTCGACCGAGCCGAGGGCGCTGGAGGGACCGGGGGATTGTGCGAGCCAGCGTCGGGCGACAGAAAGCCGCACGGGGAGGGCCTCGCCGGCGACCGGGGGACTCAAGGCGACCACGTCGGCCCATCGATCCGGTTCTTCACCGAGGTCCGCACGCCAGACGAT
>CAYQTO010000150.1:2550-9233 GCA_964420455.1 uncultured Candidatus Sumerlaeota bacterium
ACGATCTGGACCTCGGGATCTCCGCGGTCGATGCCATGAAGGAAAGCGGCGGGATCGGGGGAGGGGTCGGGCTGGGGCGCCGTCTGGCAGAGCAGGTCGACGTAGGCGCGCTGGAGCAGCGGGGCGCCTGCGGCGGGGCTCAGCATCGGCTCAAGCGCCGCAGCACCGGGTAAATCAAGCGCCCGGATGCCGAAATCGACCAGGCCGTCCGTCGCCGATTTCTTCAGCCATGCCCAGGTCTTGCCAAGCGCCGCTCCATAGACCGGGTCCGCGCTGCTGTCCTTCTCGCTTTTGTCGTCGATAAACAGGCTGGCCCGGAGAGCATCGGGATTCGCCGCCGACAGCTCGCCAAGGCGGTCGAGACGACCAAAACGCTGGCGCAACGCGTCGAGAGGGGCGCATTCGCTGACCAGATAGTCGAAGTCCACGTCCGCCCCCGCCTCGATGCACTGCGTTGCCACGAGCACGAGCGGCGGTGCTCCCCGATAAACCGACCGGTCGCGTCCACTCCTTAAGCGATCCCGATATTCTTCAAGCAGGTGATCGCGCTCGTGGGGCCGCGCCCGTCCCGTCAGCAGGAGAACCTCGCCACCGAACTTCTTCTGCTTCCTGATCTCCTCAAGCACGCTGCGAGCCGTGGCCACGCGGTTCACGATGACCGCCACCGTGGAACCGGGCGACGAGGCCTCGACGGCTTCCGCGGCGAGTTTCCTGGGCAACTGTTTGGAAGGCACTGCCTGTTCGAGGCGGGTCTTCTTGGAGGCGCCCAGGCGCTTGCCAAGAACCGGATGCTCGTCATCCTCCGTGCTCGCCTCGAAGGGCACTGTTCCCGCCGGCGGAGTCGCCGTCATCCGTACAAAGGCGAAGGGTGCCTCGAGCGTTGCTTCCCCGAGGCGCCGATAGTGGGCAATCCACCTGAGGGTTTCCTCGAACGGACGGCTCAGGTGCGCCTCGTCGAGAACCAGCAGCGTGTCGAAGGCAAGCAGGCCCGCGTGAATCGACATGGCCCGTGGCGACAATCCGTATCCACGGAACAGCAGTCGGCTACCGACCTGGTCGACAGTGCTCACCACCACCGTGGGTTGAAGGGGGGTACGGGCCCACCGCTCGTCGCGATGAATCGCCCCGCGGAGAACAGTGGCGTGGAGGGGGACCTCGCCCCCCAGCGAATCGAGGGCGGTACGGACCGCGTGCAGAGCGCCGGACTTTGCCTCCCCGATGGAGCTCGCAATCCGTTTCCCGCGGGCAAAGGCATCATCGACAACGATGCGGCGGTCGACCACGAGGAGAATCCGACGCGGCTGGCGGCGCGATGGTACCGGAAAGACGGCCTCATGTCCCAACGCCCAGACCGCAACGTCGAGACAGGCGGTCTTGCCCGCCGCCGTTGGTAGCCCCAGTGCCTCCGGCCAACCCTGTTCCACGACCGTCCGCGCCAGGCGCATCTGCCATGGAAACGGCTCGTAGCCGTGGAGAGCCTTGAAGTAATCTCCGAAAGATGGATACACCCTATTTTGATCCGACATGTAATGCTCCTTCAATTGTATAAAGGGCGGAGAAGCCCCATTCCGCGGTAGCGCCCTGCCCCGAGGAGGACAGGCCCAACAACAGGGTCCGACCACTCCACGGTCACGTGAGAGTGCCAGCGCCTCGCCTTGTCACTCTTGCGGTTCATCGGATGAAACCGGCGGGCATGGGGCGTTCCGTGCAGCGGGGAAACCTCCGAGATGGCGACCCGCACGGGGCGTGGATATCCCGCCCGCTCGCACGCGTCCCCCACCACCGACTCGAGGAAGGCATCGGGGTCCTTTTCCCGCCGCTGGGGCATGCGATCCATCACGACCGGCGTGACAGAGGCCCACGTCCGAGCCCCTCTTGGCGCCGCCGTCCACGTGTTTGGCAGCAGCGTCTGGCGCTCCTCCGCGGTCAGCTCCACGGCCTCCAGCTCGAGTGTTCCCTTCTCCCCAAGCCGCAGGCTCAGTTGGCACTCGTCGTCGAGGCAACGCGCCAACGCGGACAGACATCCATCCTCCCGGGAACGATCCAGACCCCGCGGAAGGATCATCGACATCCCCATGAGGTGGGCGTCCGCGTGCTCGCGGCCAACGAACGCAAGGCCCGCAAAGGCAACGTGCGGCTCCTCGAGCGGTGCTCCGTCGGCCCGATGCCCGCTGATCAACTCCAGGATGCGATCGTCGCCCTGCCATCGGCTCATGAGCGTCTTGCGTAGCGCGTCCGCCATCTCGGGCCCGTGGGTTGCGCTGAAAAGCCGTCGATTCTTTCCCACCGCCCGGAGGACGACGAGCTTCTCCGAGAAGACCCCCGTTGCTGGATGCCTCTTCCCATTCGAGGAGACCTGTCTATACGCCTGCCAGTGACCCGGCGGTGGCCGGTCCCACCCCTCGCCTCCTTCGGCGTAGGCCTCGATCAACCGCCCGAGGCGGCCCGCCGAGGGGACTCGCAGCTGGTGATCACACTCGTCGCGGCTGGGTGACAACCGGACGAGCTCTCCCGTTGGCTCCTCCTCCGGAACCCAGACCCGAACGAGCGACGACGAATGACCAATCGACGCTGTCGCCAGGCAAAGCGCCTCCAACGCCGCGCGGTGACGCTGTGCCTCCTCGGGCGGGACGTCGGGCCAGACCAGCCAGCAGGCTCCGTCGATGGGCTGCCGTGGGAAGCCTCGCGGCTGGCGATTCCGGCCGACCGGCAGGTCACGAAGCAGCGGATTATGTTTCCCCTTGGAATAGGCCGTGTCGTTCACTGGCACATACGCCACCGGCGCGGTGTCTGACAGGTGGCGCATCACGGGCAGGTGCAGTTCCGGAGGCCCCAGGCTTTCCAACCACTCGAGCGCTTCCCGCCCACGTGGCGGCCGACCCGTTTCCCCCCACGAGGCCACCAGCGCCATATAGACGCGATCGGGATGTGGGGGCCATTCAGCGACTTGCCGGTCGGTCGGGTCCGACGCCACAAGTCGTCCCAGCAGATACTCCCAAGCGAGGCTGAACATGACCGTTCACTCCTCGCCGGCTTTCTGCATCTGCAATTCACGGTTCTCGCGAACCAGGCGGGTCAGTTCTTCTCCCGGCACGAGAACGACCGGTCGTCTCTCCCATGGAAGCCCCGCCTTCTCCACCCCCTTCACCGCTTCCTCCAGAAGCCTCCGTGCATCGGCCTCGGTCAGGTGGTACGTTTCCACATCACCATTCGCGTTGACGAGTTCCCAGGGAGCCGACGCCTCCGGAACCAGCACGCATCGCGACCGAAGGTCATACCCTTCGGAGACGTTCAGCAGCGTGGCCGCCGCCAGACCGAGCGCCGCCAAGGCGGACCGGCCCGCTTCCTCCTGCTTCTCGTCCTGACCCTCCGAAAACCCAATGCGGCGGATCGCCGCCAGAGACAGGACCGTCGTCTGGAGGATGTGATCGCAGGTGACACCGCCATCGTCGATCGAAGGGGCAATGTTCCCGTGGTTCGCTTCCGAGGGTCGCCCATCTTTCCCTTTCAACACGGGCTTGCCCTTCTCATTCCGTGCCTTGCTCTCGTCCATGGTCCAGTGTCGCGTTTCGGTCTCGTAGAGGACAGGTCCCCGCTCGATCTGGAGGGGATCAATCCGGCTGGAGACTCGCTTTCCCGGTACCGCATCCACAGCCACGACTTCGCTGACGATCGACCTCTGGACCTTCGTCCCAAGACCGCCAAGAATCCCCGTCGAGTGCCACATGCCAAAGACCAGCGCCGTCGGGCAGTACTGCAACAGCCCACCAGCCCGCTGCGTTGTGGCGCCCACGAACGCCTTCCCGGGACCGCTCTCCTCGAAACGCACCTTATCCAACTCGCTATCGCGAAGGATCGCGTCCGCGATGCGGTGCGGTGCCTCCAGCGAGGTGATCTCACCCACCTCCGGAAGACCCACCGCGCCAAAATCCACCACAATGAACGGCAGCACCGATTCCTCGCGCTTGCCCTTGTAGAAAGCCTGCTTCAGCGCGAGTTCCATCCGGTTCGCTTGCGAGGCCACACTGTCCACCAGGACGCACGGAACCTCGCGTCCGTCTATACGGCGCATCTCCATCGCGTACTTCCCTCCCTCGTACGTCGGGGGGAAAATCTTGTCCCCCGGCCCGCCTGCCGGTTGCAGCCGGGTCCGTCGCCGGAACGCCACCCCGTTGCCTTTCAGCGCGGTGGTGATCGTCTCGAGGGTCATCGGGTTGCTGCTACTGCTCATCGCTGGGCTCCTTGCTGCGAACCCTCCCCGACTGGTCGCTTGTAATGTATTACCTGTGATCAACCGGAGTGGATACGCGTGGATTTGAATTATTTCGACTATTAGATGTGGATACGAAATCCAATCTCCTGCGGAGGCAATGGATTTACGCTCGCCGGTAGGGGAATCGCGTCTCCGCCCGCACACGTTCGAGCGACGCGGAATGGCCGATGGCCACCCTTTTTTCCAACGCCAACGGGAGGATGCGGCGGACCTGTGACCCCCGCCTGGGCATCGCACGAGTCTCGAGGGGCGGCTTCCTCGCCCAGGCTGCCACACGATCCCAGCGCAACTGACAGTTTCGTCAGCGAACACAAATTTCTCTCGCCCCGCCTTGTGGAAACTGCGTTTCCTCCCAACACTATAGAATTCCCCAAAGCTGCTACATTGCAGAAGTGTACATCCACATCACGATCGTCTGACGCTTCCACCCGCAGGGAATCCGGCAGGCAAGGAGGGCTTTTTCCATGCCATTGCAGTACCACTTTCGTTTCGCGATGGGGCCGGTGCAGGTTGCCATCGCCCAGGCCCGTTCCATTCGGGATCTGTGGACGGGGAGCTACCTGCTCTCCTGGCTGACCGCCCGGGCCGCGGCGGAGGCGCTCCGGAATCGCGCCACCATCACCGACCCCCAATGGGCCGCCTCAACGCTGGTTCGCTTTCATCGCGGCGAGCCACCCACGGAGGCCCAGCGCCCCCTCGCCCTCCGCTCGGCGCTTCCCAACACCTTCACCTTCCACGCCGAGGTCGAGGACCCCGCCCCCCTTGCCGACAAGGTCCGACAGGCGGCCCTTTCCGAGTGGCTTGAAATCGCCGCTTCGGTTCGCGGCACGCTCGCGCGGCATCTGCAGGGCGACGCCGGATGGGACGCCGACTGGGACTCGCAGATCGAGCACGCCTGGACTTTTCGCGTGGATGTGGTCGCAACGACGGAGCACCTGCGAGACCGCGCCGTCGCCCTCGGAGCGCCGCCAGACTCGCTCCCGGTCGACCCCGCTCTGCTCGCCGAGGAGTTCCTGAACCGGGCGGGCGCGGCGGCGAAGCTCCTCCGGGAGATCCCGACCCACGGGGACCCGGGCGATTCCCGCCCCAAGTGCAGCCTGACCGGTGAGCACGCACAGATGGGTCCCCCCGGCCTCTCGCTGGCAAGCCTCGCGGAATGGTGGCAGCGTCCGATGGCGCAGGCCGTGAAACGCGGCGGCGGGCGCCTCCGGGGCGGGGAACGGCTTGGAGCCCCCGCCCTTGTCAAGCGCCTCGCCTGGCCTGTGTCCCTTTCGCGCCGTCTCGCCGTGGACCCCGGCCAACTCCGCACCACCGATACCGCCACGGTGGCCGCGGGGCCGTGGCTGGCGCGCCTCCGTTCCGCCGACCCGCCCATCCCCCCCGGAGGGGATCACTATCTCCACGAGCGCCCCGAATGGTCCGGCCAGTGGCTCCACCAGACCGGCGATCCGGACGAGCCCGCGCCGCCCGACGTGGCCGAGCTCCTCCGCGAAGCACGCCGCCGTGGCGGGTCGCCGCCCACCTACCTCGCGGTGCTCGTGATGGACGGCGACCACATGGGCCAACGCCTCCATGGATGTACCGTCGACGAGCGCCAGGACTTCACACGCAAGCTGAGCGCGTTCGCGTCCAACCGCGTTCCAGTAACCGTCCAGGAGTACCTCCACGGTCCCGACGGCCTGCGCTTCAACCAGCCTGTCTATGCCGGGGGCGATGACATCTTGGCGCTGCTGCCCCTGTGGATGCCCGGGGCCTTCGGCCGGCAAGGTGGGGAGGTATCCGTGGTGGGGCTGGCGGCGCGGCTTGCCGCTGCCTTCGGCGAGCTCGGGCTGCCGGGCGCCGAGGAACCGGCCACCATGTCCGCCGGGCTTGCCGTTGTCCATTTCAAGACGGACCTCCGCGAGGCCCTCGACGCCGCCCGCGAGGCGGAAAAGGCCGCCAAGAACGGCGGCCGCAATCGGCTCCATCTCGTCGTTCGCCGCCGTTCCGGCGAACACGCGGGCGCCCCCCTGCCCTGGAACCTCGCCGCCGAGTTCGACGCCCTCGTCCGCGCATTCATCGACGGCGCGTCGGACCGCTGGGCCTACCGCCTCCGCGGCACTCTCGACCAACTCGCGCCCGAGACCGACCAGCCCAACGGCCCCAGCGCCATCGATGGTCTCTCCGACATGATCGACGCCGAGGTCGCCCGCCTCCTCGCCCACAGCGACCAGCCCCAGGAGATGCGCGACCGCCATCTCGGCGCCTGGCGGGCCTTCTCCCGCTGCGGCCATGCGGTCCCCCGCACCCCCGCCACCCTCCGCAACGCCATCACCCTCATCCAGTCCGCGTCGTTCCTCGCCCGCGGACGCGAGCAAGGACGGTCCTAATGATGAAGCAGACACCCGCCTTCCGCACCGCCATCCCCCTC
>CAYQTO010000151.1:0-9148 GCA_964420455.1 uncultured Candidatus Sumerlaeota bacterium
AGCCGACCCCATCCCCCGAACCAACCCCCACGGAACCTCCAATAAACCGCCGCCTCGCCACCATCGAGGATTTCTTTGAACGCGCCAACAGCCTGAACGACAAGACCTTGGCCTGGCGCGATGCGACCTACGACCGCGAGTTCGCCGACAACCCGCGCATGGAGGAGCTCGCCCGCCGCATCGAACTCCAGATCGCCACCGATCCCGTCATGGTTTCTGTGGAGGAGGAGTCCTTCACCATGGGCGCGCGGGAAGGGACCGGCAATCCCGAGGAGCGACCCGCCCGGAACGTGACGGTTTCCGCCTTCCTGATCGGCCGCCACGAGGTCACCGCTCTCGAGTTCGCTGCGTTCCTCAACAGCACCGATCTGACGCGCGCCCGCCGGCTGTATCCGGGCGGCGATGGCGCGACTGTTGTACACGATTCGGACCGCGGCCGTTGGCTCCCCGTGCGCGGAAAGGAACTCCACCCCGCCACGGAGGTGACCTGGGAGGCAGCGGACGCCTACGCCGATTGGCTGTCGGAGGAAACCCGGCGCCGCTACCGGCTGCCGACGGAGGCGGAATGGGAACGGGCGGCGCGCGCGGGACGACAGTCCACCTACCCCTGGGGTGATTCCCCGCCCGATTCTTCGCGGGCGCGCTTTAATGTGGAGTCGGAAGGCACCGTCACGGTCGTCGAAATGTCCGGTGGCGAGAACCGTCTGGGGCTCCAACACATGGCGGGCAACGTGGAGGAATGGGTGGCGGACTGGTACGACGACCGGGCTTACGAGTCCGGCGCGGCGCGGGATCCGAGAGGTCCGGCGGCTCCGCCGGAGGGACGACGGTCCAAGAAGGTCTTGCGCGGCGGCAGCTTTCAGACGATTCGGGCGGAAGACCTCCGGGTGACACGACGCGGCCGGCTGGAGCCGGATCGTTCTCTCGCAGGCACCGGATTCCGACTCGCCCGCGACCCCTGACGGGCTACCTCAATCAAGGAAACAACAACCGATGGGCATGGCGCGCTGGACATTCGTGTTGGTGGCGGCGGTGGCCGTCCTGCTGCAGGGTTGCACGACCTCGAACCCCTACGACGCGGACGATCGCGCCGAAGGCATCATGACGCTGCCGATCCGCGTGGGCGTCGCCCCCTATCGCGACGAGCGCCCCTTCGAGGAATACTTTAACCGGGCCCTCAGCTTCATCCCCGTCATTGGCATCACCGCTCCCTATTACTACGACCGCCATGACGACATCTACCGAGGTTCGGTCGTCCCCTTCTCCGAGCAGATTCCCCAACAGCTCGCGGCCCGCATGCAGGAGTGCGGCGTCTTCGCCTCCGTCGAGGCGATCCCGCCGGATCAACCCATTGAACCCGGCGAGTACGACGTCATCGTCCAGGGCACCATGAACCGCATCCGCAGCAAGGGCGGTCTCTATCGCTGGGGGCTGTCGATCTTCGGCGACCTCTTCTGGACGGCCGGCGTGCCCTACCTGTCGCGCCGGTGGGAGCTCAACATGGACTATCAACTCATCAACGGCTACACCCTCGAGCCGATAAGCGAGGTCCATAACGAGAGCTATACAACCGGCCGGTCGATGTTTACCCGCTATTACAACCGCGGGCGCGTGACGGACCTGAGGAACAAGCTCGAACGGATGCACGACAGCGTGATCACCTGGGTTTGGGAATCGAAGCCGGACGCCTCGAGCCCCTACTGGGCGGAGCTCCGCACGGAAGGCCAGGAGTACCTCGCCAATCTCCGCCGCCAGGAGGAACTCCGCGAGCGGGGCACGCCCCCCACCTTTGCCTTCCTCTCCCCCTCCGACGATTCCACCCTCCGCACGCCGATCATGCAACTGCGCTGGAACATTACCGCGCCCAACGGGCTCCGGGACGCCGTGCTGGTCGTCAACAACCGCCGGGTCGACCTCGGCATCAACGCGATGGACATGGCGCGCGTGGATTCCGCGCCGACAAGCATCGCCGCCCGCGATCTCAACGTGCCCCTGGAGCTTGGCGAGAACACCCTCCAGGCGCTCGTGGTCGACCACCGCGGAAACGAGACCACGGCGGACCTCACCATCACCCGGCTGCCCGCCGAGCTCCGTCCCGCCGCCCGCCATGCCCTCCTCGTCACCGATGGCGGGGCCGACGCGCGCCAGGCGGTCGAGGACCTCCGCGCGGTCCTCGCCGACCCGATGATTGGCCAGTTCGCCCCCGACGAGGTTACCGTCCTCACCCCCGCCTCCCTCACCCGGCCCGCCGTCACCTCCGCGCTCCGCGACTTCGGCCTTCGTCCCCTCGCCGGTGAACTCGCCTTCCTCTACATCGATACGGACGGCGATGCCGGCTCCCTCGCTCTCACCGACGACGGGATGACCCTGCCCGAACTGGTGGAGCTCGCCGACAGCGCCCTGGCCACCGACGAGGTGGTGATGCTGGTCGACGTCGATTGGTCCGGCGAGGCCGCCGGGCCCATCTTCGACCAGGTGACCGGCGCCCCCGGCCGCTGGGCGATCCTCCTCTCCCAGGCCGAGGGCGGCGCCTCCCCGGTCCCCGCCGTGGCCAACGCCGCCACGGGTCTCCTCCGCGGCGACGGCAGCACCCGTCGCCTCACCCTCGAGCGGCTCCTCGACGGCATCCTCAACGCCCTCGACGAGGAAACCGCCGCCCCGTACTTTGCCGAGGCCTACGGCCGCTATGACGTGAGCATCACCATGGCGGAGCGTGAATGACGGAAGACGCGACCCCGGGGGAGGGGAGATCGGAGGAGAATCCCTACCGCCGGGAGGGGGGGGAGCCGGCCCCGGCGCCGCCCGGACTCGCCTGCGCGGCACGGCTGCGGCGCCCGGCGGCCCTCGGCGCGAACGTCCGGGTGGAGGCCCAGCCCGGCACCCACCCGGAGCTTTGGGGGCGCTTTTCCGGTTGGAGGCGCGACACCGCCCTCTCGCTCTATTCCTCGCGCAAGCGCCGGGGCGAGCCTGCCTTTCGCCTCCGCAAGCGCCGGGTCCTCTCCCCCCGGGTCGAGACCTTTGACGTGCTCGAGACCCTCGTCGACGCGCCGGAGTATCACCTCGGCGGCGTGCGACGCGTCCGAACGCCGAGCTGGCGCCCCGCCGCCTGGCACCTTCTCGATTGGGAGGACGAGCCGTTTGGAGTGCTGGTGGAGGGGCGCGGGCCCGGCCTCTGGGGCCTCACACTGCCCGCGCGGGGAGCCCTCGCCGGGCGACGTGTCTATACACTCGAAATCGGCGACCGGGCCCACGGCACCGCCGAGGTGCGCGTCCATCCCACCGGCAGGCGCGTCACCGCGCGGTTCGACCTGACCCCTCCGGACCTGGCCCGCCGCCGATTCCTCGCCCTCGCGCCGGTTGTCCTGCTCCTGTATTCCGCACGGTAACTTCTTCTCTTGACAGCAGCGGGGGGGGGGCAGGCTGAAAAGGAATTAAATTCCGTGAGGAGAATACGTTCGTGCTTAAGCCGCTTTCCTCATCGGTCCTGCGATGTCGATGCTCAAGCGGTCAAGTTCGTGGCAATGGCGACCTTTCTGTATGGATTGGGGACTGTTCGCCGGGGTCTCCCCGTCTCGCAATGGCTTATGGAAAGCGCGCGTTCGGTGTCGATGGGCAGGACGTTGCACGGGATTGGGGCTTGGAAGCAGCGCGCCAGCTGACTGAGGCCACATCGAAAGACTCGGACCTGGAACGTGGGATTAGGAGAACAGAGGAAGGAATCCGATACATGGAAAACGCACCGAGGAAGGACGCCGGTGAGCCTTCGGGCCTCTATCAAGCGCGCCAGTGGCTGCAGGGCGCCAAAATTCTCGCGGAGGGAAAGTGACACATGCATATCTCGGAACTCTCAAATCGAAAAGGATGCGTTACGATGCCAAAGAAGTTGTTCCTCTCATGTTTTCTCACGCTCTTTGTTGCCTTGGTGACGTACACGAGTGGCCACGCCGCGCCTGACATCCCCAGCATTGAAACGTTTGGCTGCGATGATGTGTTCCAGATCGCATTTAACGGTGACAGTCCTTGCCACTATGCGATCGATCCTCCTATAAACACTTGGAGTCATTGGTTTAATATAGACAAAAGCCCTTCCCACAAATTAACGATAGATCCCGCAACCATCGACGAGGCCGGAGTGTATACTCTGCATGTTACCGTAGAGTACACCTGCCCGAGTACTGGTCTGAAGGACGAATTTGATTTCTCCAAGATTGTCGTTGTCCATAAGCCTGTGAGGCAAGGGGGAGTTCAAACAGGCCCCTTTGCTGACAACGATATGGAGGGACATATCGGCGATGGGGGTGTTTCTGTATGGTATGATTCCAGTATTCCTGATTCGGTGCATCTTAATGACGAGGGACTTGTGCTCTCTGCGAGATTGCATGAGTACTATCCGGGTGGAGGGGATACCTGCAACGATTATTACGATATGACGGCAACGTACTCATACAGCGCAGATTACGAGATGGAGGCGTTTACAGCTACTTATGGCCCTGAAATACACGTCGGCGCAGGGACGAAATTCTATTTAGAGACGGCTGCTCCCGATCAAGTATTGATCAAAACAAGGGGCATTGGTGTCAAGCCCAGTGGATCTGCTGCCAATCTGAGTATTCACTTGCCTGGAATTGGTGTATCTGCCCCAATTCCTCAAATTGGATCACACCATGTCAATATAGGCAATGCCTTTACTGATACAGTGGGGTTTTCGCACGACAGCTCGTCATTTCCCCATCGTAACGATCGGCTCGTCAGATTCGTTCGTTTAGATACTGAACTTGCAATAGCCGTTATGGGGGGATCGGGCGGCAGAGGGTGGGCTACCGCTGACATCAGAGGTGTAAATGTTAAAATGGAACATCAGCGTTGGCAATTTCTTGAAAGCGGGGGAATCTTTAACCAGGGGGCAAGGCCGGTTCCATGAGCACATTGACGATCATCAACAGGCTGTGGATGCAACTTTTATTTGGAATGCTTGTCACAATATTGGGATACGCGAGAGCTGACAATGATCAGCCTCCTCTGTCTTCCGGGGAGGAGGGGGTTGGAGAGGTCCTTGTCGCGGAGATCAATGATGAAATCGACGCAATCGTTCAGCTTGCGAGAAAGCGAGCAGAGTCGGAAGGTGAAGATCCAGGCGATACGGTCGAGCAAACGCAACAGGTGGGAGACCTGCTTCAGCGTCTATTCGTGGACCCTCTCGTGGAGGGGCTCGCAATTCATGGTTCCGAAATATCCCAAGAAGAGCTTGATCTTATTCGTTACAGCATCATGATGATGTTGGACGTGGTGCGAAGGAACGCATTGGAAACTGACAGGATAAGGGGTGATGGCAGGAAGACTCCGAGCTATCTGGAGTCCCTTTTGGTCAGTGTAGGCTATCTGGAGGATCCTATGGATGGGGCCGTCAGGAAACTTGTCGATCGTTTGGCGCTAGAGGATGTGAATCTGGAGGAATTCTTTTCGAGGATAAAGATCGCTTCTGACCTCCATTGGTATGCTACACAGCTTGTACTGCTTCGGTTAGATGGGAAGACCTTGGCAGCGCCGTCGGTTTTCAACCGCTTTGGCGCCAGCTATAAGAGGCGACTCTTGTACGGAAACAATAACGAGATGGTTGATGAGGTTCGCCAGTTCGATGAGAGGGCGACCACTATCAGTCGGACCGATGCTTATGGGGATTCTGGAATGTCGAAGTTGGCAGACCAATTGGTTGAAGTAGAGGAAACGGTCTTGAACGGACAACTTAACCTTTCGATTGTGGATGGTGCTGCGGATGCCGTGGAATTGATTGTTGCCATAAACTATCCGGAAGTGAGCTTTGGTGACCCCTCAAGCCTTTTTGATGGCCCAAACGCGGAGGATATGAGGTCGGATGGACCAGCCATCGTCGAAGAAATCGTGAATGATTTTATGCGTTCGCGTGAAGAGGCAGGAGAGGTTCTATCCGATTTTCATTTCATGTCCGACATGCTTGTTGATATCCACTTTCGCTTACAGGAGAGAATCTTTCCTGAGTTGAACCTTGGTGGAAGGTATGCGCGCGAGACAAACATCCGCGAACCCCGTTACCGTTTCCGCTTTCATCTGGACCCGGATGTGCGCGAACGGTTTGTCGAGAACCTGAGGGCGGCCGGACTGGAGCCTTAACGACGCAAAGAGAGAAATCACTGGCATCCTCTGCGGTGGGGGAAGCGCACGGGGGGCGCAGTCTCTGCCGCGGGTGAGGACCAGGCCAAAGCCCCAAACCCGGGAAGTCTTCATTTCCTCGCACGAGCGCCGATCATCCTGTCCTTCAATTCCTTCCCGTGTTCGGCAACGGTTGGGACCCAGAATCGTTTAATCTATTCCGGGCCTACGCGGACGATGATTCCCGGGGAAATCGTTCCGTTGGTGGGGTCGTAGGGCGTGTCCATATAGACAATGTCGTTGGTGGGGGAGGAGGTAAAGGAGCCGAGGGGGTCGCCGAGAGGGCCGTAGCTGAAGCCCACCCACATGATGCCGTCTGGATTGGGAAGGGAGGCGGCGGCAGCGTAGGCCGCAAGCCAGTCGGGGTTGAAGGCGCCGGAGGCGCCGCGAGTCTCGCCGTAGGCCAGGAAAGTGTTCCCGTGCGCACTGAAGGGATCGGTGCCTGGGTTGAACGGGTCGCGAGGAAGGGTGGTGAGGTAGGTGACGGGGGTGGTGAGGGGGAGGAGGCGCTCGCCGTAGGGGGTGCCGAGGCCGATGACGGGGATGTAGACAATGGGAGGGAGATTGGGGTACTGGGAGTTGTCGACGCGGTAGGCCTCGAGGGCGGTGGCGAGGGTGCGGAGGTCGGCGCGCATGCGGGCGACCTTGGAGCGGGTCTGCGCTTCGAGCATGTTGGGGACAGCGATTGCGGCGAGGATCGCGATGATGGCGACAACAATGAGGAGTTCGATAAGGGTAAACGCACGGTTCACGGGTGAAGGCCTCGCGGGGTGAGGGGTTGGCCAGCGGTGGCGGGTGGGACCGCGGATGGACGATGAAGGCGGAGGACGAGCAGGGCCCCGGCGAGGGCAATGGCGGCGGCGAGGAGGCCGGGGAGGCCGGTCCAGAGCTCGAGGAGGAGCCCCCCGGTAACCGGAACGAGGAGGCGGGCGAGGCCGGATAGAGCGGCGACGTTGCCCATGGCGCCTCCGACAGTGCCGACGGGAGTGGCGCGGCCAACTTCTGCCCTCAGGAGCGGGTTGAGAATGGCGACGGCCAGGGAGAAGGCGAACACGACAAGCGCGAGAGCGGTGACCGACGGCGCCAAAGCCCAGCCGGCGAGGCTCGCGGCGAGGAGTAGGAAACCGCCGAAAAGCAGTCGCGGAGTACCGATTCGCGCCACGAGGGGCCCAATCGCCGCGCCCTGAACGACAATCTGGACAAGGCCCGCCATGGCAAGGAGGCCGAACGCGGCCCCCTCGGACAGGCCAAACCGCTCGATCGCAAACAGCACCAGCAACATGTCGATGCTAAACAGAGCGACAAAGAAGAGGAAGGTCATGGCGTAGAGCCCCCGGTTCTGACCGCTGACGAAGAGGGGAAGCGGGTTGCCGATGGCGGAGGCGACGGCGCGGCGGGGGAGCGCCTCGGGGCGGGTTTCCGGTATCAGCGCGAAGCTGGTGATCGCGGCGAGGGTCGAGAGCCCAGCGGCGAGGAGGAAGCCCGCTGTGTGGGGGTGTGCGCCGGGGATGGATAGCGCAGCCATCGCAGCCGCGACAGGAACGGGGTTGAGGGACAGGGCTATGCCCGCGAGGGCACCGAGCAACGCACCGAGACCGAAGGTGGCCCCGAGCCATCCAAGGGCTCGGGGCCGTTCCTCCCCGACGGTACGGTCGAGCGCCACCGTTTGGAACATCGAGTAGTTACCGCCCGAAGCGCCATCGAGCAGGCGGCCGATGAACAGGAGGATGGGTCCGCCCGCGAAGGCGATGACCAGATGGCTGGCGATAGTGCCGCCAAGGCTGAAGAGGAGGAGCGGCCGCCGCCCCCATCGGTCCGCCAGGCCTCCAATGATCGGCCCGGCCGCCATGAGCACGAGTTGCTTGAATCCGAGCAACAGGCCCACCACACCAGCAGAAAGGGCGAAGTGCTCCTTTGCGAGATAGCTGAGGAGAACGACCATCAGCATGAATCCGATGGTATCGAGGAGGCTGACGAGGAGGAGAGGCCAGAGGCGGCGAAGCATGTCGAGGGAGTGAGGCATTCCAGAGGACAATTGTCCTTGTTGTAGCGTGCAAGCGCCGAGCCATCTCCCACGGTTGTTTCCTCCATCGATGTCGAATGAAGCAACGGACCAAAAACCCCCATCCAGCAGGCATCTGCGGGCGGATGTCTTGCCGGCCCGGGGTGGCCGATGTCGGGCTGGGTCGCGTTTCCGGTCGGTCAGGATGAGTCGGGCAGCTTGTGCTTCGCGAGATGATAGACGCGGCTTGACTTCGTGTGCTCCAGGGCGAAGATTGAGCGAATCTGATCCCGAAGGAAGGCCCGCCCCCCATGGCCAAGAAGAAGAACGCCGAGGCTTCCGCGCCGGAAGCAGCCCCCTATCAGGTGATCCATCTGAAGTACCGACCGGCGACGTTTGCCGACGTGGTGGGCCAGCGGGCGGTGGTGCGCCAGCTCCAGGGGGACATTCGCGACTACCGGGTGGGAACCGCGTATCTGTTCACGGGACCGCGGGGGGTCGGAAAGACGTCGATGGCGCGGATCTTTGCCAAGGCGCTGAACTGCAAGGAGGGGCCGACCCCGACGCCCTGCGGCAAGTGCGTGCACTGCGTGGGGATCGCCAACGATGCGGACCTGGACGTGATCGAGGTGGACGCGGCGACGTACACGAAGAAGGAGGAGACGGTCGAGTTGCTGGAGGGGATCGACCGGGCGGCCTTCGACGCGCGCTACAAGGTGTACATCATCGACGAGGTGCACATGTTCTCGACGCACTCCTTCAATGTGCTGCTGAAGCGGTTGGAGGAGCCGCCGCCGAACGTGGTGTTTATCCTTGCGACGACAAATCCGGAGAAGATTCCCGAGACGGTGGTGTCCCGTTGCCGGCGGCTGGAGTTCGACCGGATGGACGTGGGCGACATTGTGGGTCGTCTGGGGGAGATCGCGGACCGCGAGGGGGTGACGTTCGTGGAGGGGGAGC
>CAYQTO010000152.1:0-9090 GCA_964420455.1 uncultured Candidatus Sumerlaeota bacterium
TCGGCGCCGCCGCCATCCCCACACCCCTCCATCACCAGGGGGCCGTCTATATCGGTACCAACCTCGGCACCCTGCACTGTCTTGACGCGGAGACCGGCGAGGAGCGCTGGCGTCGCCGTCTCGGTGCGGAGATCCTTCGCGCCCCGGCGATCCACGGCGACACGATCCTCGTCGGCGCGGGCGACGGCCGCATCCACGTCCTCGGGCTCGACGGCACCGCCCGCAGCACGATCGACGCCGGCCACGCGGTCTACTGCCCGCTCGTCGTCGAGGACGGGCGCCTCTACTACGGCACCACCGCCCCGCAACTGGTCTGCCACGACCTGGCACAGGACACGGTGGTCTGGCGCAACGGCGACGCCCGCTACTGCGTCGAGTCGCGCCCGGTCCTCACCGCCGACCGCGTATACTTCACCGCCTGGGACGGCTACTTTCACTGTATAGACAAGGCCAGCGGCAGCCAGATCTGGCGCGTGCCGGGGCCGAAAAACCGCGAGCGCGAGGAGGAAGGCGGCAGCAGCACCCGCTACTACGGCCCGGCGGACACCCCTCCGATCGTCCTCGAGGACCGCATCGTCCTGTCTGACCGCGGCTACCTCGCCGCGATCTACGATCTCGACGGTACCCACCGGAAGACCTTCGCAACCAACGTGGCCGCCCTCGCCCACGACCCGGATCACGCGCGTCTCATCGCCCGGCACATCGACGAGCCCGCGGCCGCCTATACGCTCGACGGCGAGAAGGTCTGGACCGCCTCCGTCGCCCCGGGGCGCCTGCCGGTCGTCCCCACGATCACCGGCCGGTTGGTCCTCATGACGACCAACGATGGGCACCTCCACGCGATCGATCGCGCCACCGGCGCGACGCGATGGACGTACCGGGTGACGCCGCAGCTCTTTGTCCTTGGGCGTGTCGCGGTGGACGAGGCGGGCCGCACCGCCTTTGCCGCCGGCATGGACGGCGTCCTGCGGGCGATCGACCTCGATTCAGTGACGGGCTAGGGGGGGGCAAAGCGCACGCGGCACACCGCGGAAGGAACACCGGGCCGGCGATCACGGCGGGGGAGAAGAAGACGCCGGGGAGGGGACGGTCGCGGCGGAGGTTGGCGAGGGCCTCGCGGGGCCGATCGGAGAGGCAGCGAGAAATCTACTGGTCGATCAGGGAGGCACCTCCCCCCGGATGAAGGGAAAGGCGCCGGGAGGCGGAGGGGCGCCCCGCCTCCCGGGGTTGCGGGCTCGTCGGATCCTAGCCGGCCAGGTAGCTTTCCAGCATCCAGATGGTCTTTTCGTGGACGCGGATGCGGCCGATCATCAGGTCCTCGGTCTCGTCGTCGTCGGCCTCGTCGGCCTTGTCTCGGGTTTCCGTGAGGGTCTTGACGAGGCGGCGGTTCAGCTCGGTGAGGTGGCGGACCATGGCGCTCGCGTCGGCGTCTTCCTTCAGTTCCTCCACACCGGACATGCTGGCGAGGTTACCAAGCCCGCCGGGGGCGTAGGCGCCCAGCGCGCGGATGCGTTCGGCGATCTCGTCGATCGCCTCGAACAACTCGGTGTATTGCTCCTCGAAGGCGTTGTGGAGGGCGAAGAAGCTGGGGCCCCGCACGTTCCAGTGGCACATGTGGGTCTGACCCAGCAGACAGTAGCTATCGGCGACGACCTGGCGCAGGCCTTTGACGACGTCGGATTGGCTCATAACTGAATCTCCTTAAGAAGATGGGGCGACGGTTGGCGCCCAAGGAGGGATGACACAAGAACAAAGCCAGCCCGGCGTTTTGCGCTCGAGGAGTGTGACGTCTCGGATGCAGGAGGGCGGGTCGCCCGGGGTGGTGGGGTGATCTCCCACGGGTCCACCCCGGGTCTGTTTCATAATGGGACCTTTTGGCGCCGTCAGTACAGCATCATCCAGGTGCCTTCCATGCCGGCGTTGCAGGACTGGAGTTCGGTGGTCCAGGTGAGGGCGTTCGGCGCCGCGATCAGGCAGCCGACCGGGGTTCCCTCGGAGTAGACAGTCACCGTCTGCTCCGTGTCCGTCGGATTGAAGACAACGAAGGTCGTCGTGTCCGTGCGGGCGTCATGAAGCGCGTTGCCGAGCGGTTCCGACAGGTGAAAGGTGTCGTCGACGGTTCCGTGGGCGCGCATGCTGTGTATATAGTAATACGTGATGCCGCCGATGTCGTTGTCCTCGACGACGGGGCTGTTGATGGAATCGAGGCGGTTCCACTCCTGGGCGGCGAGGTTGGTATCGAAGAGGGCCGTATATCCCATGAGGATATTGCCGAGGCTGGAGCCGAGGGGGGCGATGTCGAGGGGTCCGAACTCGCTCGCGGCGCGGTCGAGCTTGAGGGCGTCCCACACATCGCGGGCGAAGGCGGGATCGTCGGAGAAGTACTGCATGACGGCGGGGTGGAGGGGAATCCACTGGATGCCGTGGATCCAGGCGGGATCGCCGGAGAAGTAGGTGGCGTAGGCGGGGCCCCGGTCGAAGAGGATGCCGACCATGTGCTTTGGGTAGTTGGGCGCGAGAGTGTCGCCGTTGTAGTTGAACCAGTACTCCATGGTGGCGGCGGATTCGACCGCGTGGCCCATGGCGCCGGCGGCGGTCATGGCGTCGTCGCCGAGGGCGCGGCCGAGGAAGAAGAGCCCGGCCCAGGACTGGGTCGCCTCGCTGCTGGATTCCTGGTTGTTGCCGACGGGGCCGGCGTAGCCGCCGGCCTGGCTGTGGCCCTTCCAGATATCGAAGGTGCGCAGGTACGGAAAGTCCGGGTCGTCGCGTTCCCAGTTGGCGTATTCCTTCGCCACGAGGCGCGCCATCGCCCCGTATTGGTCGAGGAAGGCCGGGTCGTAGAGACCGAGCGTTCCCGCCGCGATCGTGTGATAGCCGTAGTGGAAGTGGTGGTCCGTGAAGGCGGCGGACCCGAAGCTTTCGTTGAAGCCGACCAGGGCGCCCCAGCGCGGATAGCGGGCGAAGTAGTGCTCCCGCTCGTCCGGTGTATACGTGTACCAGTCGGCGAGGGCATTGCGCAGGGTGTTGCGGAGGGTGTTGGCGCTGGGGTGGTTGGTGTCGAAGGCGGCGGCGAGGTACTGGGCGTAGCGGCCGAGGTCCTTGCCGCCGAAGTAGGTCTCGGCGCCATAGTCGGTGCGGGTGGCAGCGCGGGCGATTTCCTGCGCCAGGATGCCGGGATCGAAGTCGTTGGGGAGTCCGGTGGTGGCCGGCGGCGGGGTGTTGGGAGTGATGCCGGCGAAGGGAAAGTCGATCCGGAAGGTGCGCCCGGTGGCACAGCGCAGGCGCCCGCGGACCACGCCGAACTCGATCCCCGAGGAGAAGTCCAGGTCGTTGTCCGTCGTCCGGTAATGGTGGGGGATCCATCCCTGGAGCGTGGCGTCGTTCGTCCCGCGGAGTTGCTCCATCACGAGTTCCCATTGGGTCCGCACGCGGCCGAGGGTCGGATCGTAGTCCCACGTATAGACGGAGTCGCGGGGCAGGGCGTAGGCGTGGTCGCGATAGGTGGCGATGTCGCCGGCGGCGGGCATGATGGCGAAGACGAACCAGCGGGCGTTGGGGGGCAGGCCGAGGAGCAGCTCGCTCCCCTCGCGGGTGATGGTGCTTCCGTCGGGGAGGAAGAGCCCCCAGGTGCGGCCTTCGGCCTGGATGCCCAGGACGTCGCGGCTGGCCGGCGTGTCGAGCGTGACCGGTGTGCCGTTCTCGTCGAAGAAGGTCGGCAGGCCCGGCAGGTCGAGCGTGGGATCGACGCCGGTTGCCTCCACCCAGACATAGGGGAGGCCGTGGCCGAAGGTCACGTCGAGGAACTGGGTGTCGCGCTGGCGGAGACGTGCGGTCACCGTCCAGTCGCCCCAGTCGAGGGCGTCGGCGGCTACGGGCGCAAAGGTGGTTCCCGCCGCGCCCGCGGCAAAGTCCGGATTGTCCGCCTGAAAGATCTGGTCCGCCAGCACGTGGCCCCACCCGCCGGTCTCCTGGTCCACGATCTCGATGGTGGCCGTCTGGCCGTCGAACTCGGAAACGTCCCACCGGTGGGGGAGCAGGGTCTCGCTGTTTTCGCCGGTGGTGCTGCGGACCACGGTGCCGTTGATGAGGAGGCTGACCGCGGCGGTGCCGGGGTGGCTGCCTCCGCCGACGAGGAAGTGGATATACGTGCGCTCGATGGTGAAGGGCGGTGAGGTGAGCGTGCCGGTGGGCCCGTCGCCGCCGTTGAAGCTGTTGGCGAGGCGCTCGCCCAGATAGCCGGACACGGTGGACTGGCCGGCGAGGGTGCCCGCGGCGGGCCCCGCGCCAAACGCGGTCCCCGTCGTCGTCCAACCCGCCGGGTAGGCGGTCCCTTCAAAGTCCGCGATCAGGATCACGTCCGGATCCACGACCGGTTCCACGCGGCCGCCGATCTCGACCTCGCCGGTGAGCAGCATCTCGCCGCCGCCAGCTGCCCAGGAGGCCGGGTGAAAGACGTTCACCCCGCGGTTGTCCATCGAAAGGGCCAGCGGGTAGGCCCACATCACCCCCGCGTATTGGCTGATGATCAGATGGGTCCACCAGTCGTTGGTGGGGACGGGGCGCCCCTGGGCCGAGGGGTCGATGTAGAGCGGTCGCTGGTAGGCCTCGAAGAGGACGCCCTCGCCCTCGTGGGCCGGGGGGCCGCTCGCGTAGGACCCGCCGCCGACAGCCACCGGCACGGGATCCGGCGGCACCACCTGGAAGGTCTCCGGCCCGTCGAGCACCACCGTGCCCGACGCGTCCGAGAGGAAATACAGATCGAACCAGCCACTGAATTGGCCCCCGGCATTGGGAAAGGTCACCGTGCCGCTGGTCTCGCCGGTGGTCGGCGTCGCCCCCCCGCCAACGTAGAGTCGCGTCGCCGCCTCCGTCGCCGGGTCCCCGCCAAACGGCACGATCACCAGATTGTTCTCCGCCGCGCCGGGGCCGTTCGCAAAGTCCACCACCACCGGCTCGTCGTTGCTGAACACCGACTCGTTCAGCCGCATGGCGGGCACCGCCGTGGCGCGCTCCACGATCTGAAAGCCCATCACCCCGCTGTCCTGGCCGCCGCCCACGTTCGCCTGCTGGATCACCAGCGTGTCGCCCGAGACGCCCTCGAAAAGCACATAGTTCCCGGGCGTCGTCTCGCCCGGCTGGCGCCCCGTCGCCTCCTGGAACCCGGTAAAGGTCGGCAGGATCCCCGCCACCTCGTAGAAGATCTGTGTCCCGCCCCCGTTCAGGCGGATGTTGCCGTCCGCCCCCATCGCGTTGTTGCCGAAATAGACATACACGTCGTAGGAGCCGTAGGGGACGCCGGTGACCGTGATGACGTAGTTGTAGTCGGTGTCGCCGACCGCGAGGTAGCCATCCATGAGGCGGGCGTCCTGGGTGTCGGTGGGCGTGCCGGATTGCCAGCTGGCCATCGCCTGGTAGTCGACCGCGGCGGTGGTGGGAGTGCCGGAATCGTCCGCCAGGGCGGAAGCGTTGCCGGAGCTGCCGCCGAGGTTGGTCCAATTGGTGGCGGGACTGACGCCGGCGGTGCCCGTGACCTCGCGGCCGGACACGCCGGTAAAGTTCACATTGATGGAGGCGGCGGGAAGATGGACGGACTGGAAAAGGAGGAGGGTTGAAAGGGTGGAAAGGACGGGCTTCATGTCGTCTCCGTCGGGCCGATATCGTTAACCCATTCGGCCCCATTTATTCCGAATTCCGCAATCCGATTATCCCCGGGGGAGGAGGCCCAAAAGTGACACGCCGCCTTCCCGAAGGAAGGCGGCGCGCACCCACAAGGAGAGTGATGGAGACCCGAGGTGCCTAGTAGAGAACGGTCCAGTCCTGGACACTGGTGGTGGCGAGGCTGATTTCGATGAGGGAGGCGGAGCCGCCCGCGGCGGTGATGCCGGAGAAGACGAGCCGCGAGTTGGCGGCGTCGTAGGCCAGCTGGCGGGTGATGAGGGTCGTATCGTCGACGTCGGTCTGGCCGGCGAGCATGGCCTCGGCGAGGTCCGCCTCGGGGACGAAGAGCGTGGCGTCGCCGGTGGTGCCGTCGATGCGGACGATGCCCTCGTCGGCCGCGCCATCGCCCCCCTCGTTGAAGAAGTAGAGGTTGCCGTCGCTGTCGAGGGCGAGGCTGTCGTAGCCGATGTCGGTCGAGCCGAGGTCCGTCTCGATGTCGGCGGCCGCGGCAATCAGGCTGGCCGCGGGGGCTCCGCCAAGGCCGGTGACCCGGACGAGCGAGTCCGGCGCGGCGCTGATCGAGCGGTTCGACGTGCCCACGATCAGGTCCGTCCCGTCGGTGGTGAAGGGGCCAATGCGGACTTCGAAGCCGGAGCCCGCGTCGATGCCGGACACACCGGTCTGGGTCTCGATGTCGGCCACCGTGATCACGTCGGCGAGGACCTGGGTGCCGTCGGTCGCCGGGCTGGCGCCAAAGTCGATCTCGCGGATGACGTCCGCGGGGGGGGCGCTGAAGTCCGCCTCCATGGAGACGTAGGCCACGTTGCCAACGCCGGTGATCTCGACCGCCCCGTCGGCGCTCGATTCCAGGCTCGAGACGCTGATCGGCGTGGCGGTTCCCGTTCCCGGATCGATGCTGACGATCGCCTCGTCGAAGGTCGACGTATCGATGACGATCGCCACGATGTCGCCGTTGGCCAGGTAGTCGTAGGAATCGATGCGGGCCACCGAGTAGGACGTGGCGGCGGTGCCCGCCTGGATGGCCGACTCAATATCGGCGGTGGTGATGACCCGTTCCGCCGCCGGGGTCCCGCCCAGCGATGCCATGTCGAGCAGGACGATCTGGTCGTAGGTGCCGCCAGAAGCGGTGTTGCCGCCGGTGTCGAAGCGGGCCGTGGTGAAGGTGATCTGGCCCGACGGCGAGACCTTGACGTTCGAGATCCCGTTGCTGGTGAGCGATTCGGCCGTGCGGATGGCGTCCCACTCGGCCTGGCTGACCAAGGTGCTGGCGGTCTGAGCGTACCCCATGGCGGCCACGGAAAGAAGCGACGCCGTCAGGAGCGGAAATTGGAGAGACTTCATGGGTGAATCTCCTCCGTTGGAATTGGAATGGGTTATCGATAAACCCGCTGAATTGGACCGGTCCGGCCCCGTCCCGTCCAGCAAAAAATGACGATTCCGCCATATGTTATTGCTATCTTTAGAGAACGTCCGGACTTGTATAAAGTAACAAAAATCAAAGTTACGAGAAGGTCCTGCTGTTCCTTGGCTTGAGCTGTCTGATAACCGGACGGATCGAGCGCCATGGATTTGTCAATCTGCGGCTGACGAACCGCTGGTTTTCGTGTGCTTTCTGTAGAGATATCCATAACAAAAAGGAGGAGGGGGCACGGCGCGGCTCCCTTTTCTCCGCTCGTGACAGGCAAATCCGCCGGAACTATTTCTCGGACGCGCAAAATCCCCCTTGCTGCTCCCGTGGCTCATCCTCATCTTCCTCCCGTCGTCGTTCGTTTGTGCGCCCCCAAGGGGATCCCCCGGAAAGCGCACTTCGCCCTCTCCGCCCCGTCTCCCTTCCGTTACGGGTTTGTCTCAGCCCCTTCCCGGGCCCGACTGGCGAGTGCCCGAACCAGTCGCCCTGCGCTGAAGACACATACCCCAGTGGAAGGATACTTCCCGCCTATGTTGTTTGCCGACCTCCCGGTCGACCCCCGCTGCCTGCGCCTCCTTGAGGCCCAGCAGATCACCGCCCCAACCCCCGTCCAAGCTGCTGCGATTCCCGTCGCGGCGGAAGGCCGCGACCTCATTGCCATCGCCCAGACGGGCACGGGCAAGACGCTCGCCTTTGGCCTTCCGGCGCTGACGCGTCTCGCGAAGGCACCCCAAGGCCGAACGGCCATGCTCGTGCTCGCCCCCACCCGCGAGCTCGCCGTCCAGGTCCACGCGGTCCTCGCCCCCCTTGCCAAGGCCTTCAAGCTCACCTCCTGCTGCATCTATGGCGGCGTGGGCATGAACCCCCAGGCGGACGCCCTGCGCCGTGGAGTTCAGATCGTGGTCGCCACCCCAGGCGGTCTCCTCGACCACCTCGGACGCGGTTATGCGGACTTCTCCGCCGTTTCGATCCTCGTCCTCGACGAGGCCGACCGGATGCTGGACATGGGCTTCCTGCCGGATATCCGCCGCATTCTCAAGATGCTCCCCGCCGAGCGCCAGACGATGATGTTCTCGGCCACGTTCCCCAACGAGATTGCACGGCTTGCGGAGACCATGCAGCGGGATCCTGCCCGGATCGAGGTCGGCGCCGCGCGCAAGCCCGTCGACGCGGTCCGCCAAGCCCTCTATGCCGTGAATCCCGAGCACAAGCTCGGCCTCCTCGAGCAGATTCTCCGCCGCGACGAGGTCGACACCACCGTCGTCTTCCTGCGGACCAAACGCGCCGCCGACCGCGTCGCCCGGTTCCTCGCCCGCAAGGAGTTCTCCGCCGAGGCGATCCATGGGGACCACAGCCAGGGGCGCCGCCAGAGCGTCCTCGACGGGTTTCGCCGCGGCCGACACAAGATCCTCGTCGCCACCGACGTTGCCGCCCGCGGCCTCGACGTGAAGGGCATCACCCACGTCATCAACTACGACCTGCCGGCGACCTCCGACGACTACGTCCACCGCATCGGGCGCACCGCCCGCGCCAGCGCCGAGGGCGACGCCATCACCTTCGTCAGCCCCGGCCAGGAAAAGGAGCTGCGGATTATCGAGCACGCCTTGGGCAAGCCGATCGAACGGGTCGAGTGGGAAGGCCAGGCGACCCTCGCCAGCGCCCCCGCCGTCCGCGACCGCAACGGCTTCGTCCCCGCCGGGTCCGCCTTCCAGCGCCGGGCACCCCGCCGCGGCCGCCCGAGCCGCGCCCGCACCACCTGGTAACCCCCCAACTCTTTCCCGCAGCGCGCGGCGGCCCCTCACCGGGCCGCCGTTCCTTTTCCTAGCCCCCTTGCTCCTCCCGCGGGTCCCACGGCATCCCTTTCCCGAACGCCGCATTCGACCGAGAGGCGCCCCATGCCCCCAACCGTCCACCTGGTCCCCGCCGACGGCCGTCCCACCGTCTCCCTGCACGGCGCCTGGCGCGTGATCCCCGACCCCTACGAGACCGGCTATCGCGATTAC
>CAYQTO010000153.1:0-9066 GCA_964420455.1 uncultured Candidatus Sumerlaeota bacterium
CGAACTTCCACTTCGCGCTGACTCCTGGCGGGATGCTGTTCCTCGGGCCGAGCGAAACCCTCGGCACCCTCCAAAACGAGTTCGAGACGCTCGATGCGCACTGGCGTCTCTATGGCAAGCCGCGCACCCCCAGCCGCTCGATCCCCCGTCATTTCGGCCTGTCGACCCTCACCCCGAGGGAGGTCCCCACCGTTCCCGGCCGGGGCATCGCGTTCCGCCTGGCCAGCCTCCGCCGGACGCTTTACGACAAGCTCCTCGACAGCTACGTGCCGCCGGGGTTCGTCGTGTCCCACGAGGGGGTTCTGCTCCACACCTTTGGCGATGCGGGGCGATACCTCAGTGTGCGGGGTCCCGCGTCGCAGGACCTCTTCTCGATGATGGAGGGCGAGCTGCGCATGGCCGCGTCCATGGCGGTCCAGCGGGCCCACCGCTCCGGCGAGCGCACCTGCTATGGCCGGGTTCCAGCCCCCGGCGACCCCGGCACCCTGCTCACCCTCACGGTTGATCCCATCGTCACAAACAACGGCGGCGAGTCGGCCTACCACCTTGCGATCGTGACGGAGGCGAGCCCGCCGCCCGCAGCCGATGCTCCCCCGGAGGCCCCCGATGAATTCCTCCCCACGGAGGCCGTCCGTTCCCGTATCGCCGACCTCGAGAACCAGCTCCTCGAGGCCCGCGAAAACCTCCAGGCCACCATCGAGGAACTCGAAACCAGCAACGAGGAACTCCAGGCCGCCAACGAGGAGCTGCTGGCCTCGAACGAGGAACTCCAGAGCACCAACGAGGAACTCCAGTCCGTCAACGAGGAGCTGTATACCGTCAACGCGGAGTACGAGAAGCGGAACGAGGAACTGCTCCAGGCGAACCGGGACCTGACGAACCTGATGGACTGCACGGACATCGGGACGCTGTTCCTCGATGGCAACCTGCGGATTCGGAAGTTCACGCCGATGGTGCGGCGCTTCTTCCGGCTGCAGGAGGGCGATTTGGGGCGTCCGTTGGAGGACATCGCCTCGCGGATGGTGGCGGGGCACCAGGTGCTCGCGGACGCACGCAAGGTGCTGGCGGGGACAACGCTGATCGAGCGCGAGGTGGAGGACCTGGAAGGCACTCCGCTGCTCCAGCGCGTGACGCCCTACCGGCTCGAGCGGGGAAGCACCGGCGGGGTTGTGGTGACCTTCGTCGACCTCACCCAACTGCGTAAGGCGAAGGACGACCTCCTCGCGGTCCAGAAGCTCCAGCGGGCGATCATCGACGGGATCGAGGCGAACATGGCGGTGCTCGACCAAGGGGGGACCATCATCGCGGTCAACAGCGCCTGGGAGGAATTCGGCAAGCGGAACGACGCCTCCTCCATGGGGCGCATCGGCGTCGGCACCAACTACTTCAGCGCCTGCGTCGCCGCCTCCACGGGCAAGGACCGGACCGATGCGAGCCGCGCTCTCGCCGGCATCCGCGACGTCCTCATGGGGCGCAGCGCGACCTTCCAGATGCAGTACCCCTGCCACGCTCCCGGCGAACACCGCTGGTTCCTCATGCGGGTCACCCCCCTCGACCGGCCCGAGGGCGGCGCCGTCGTCCTCCATCTCAACGTGACCGACCTCCATCGCGCCCGCACCCAACTCGACCAGCTCTCCTCCGCCATCGCCAACTCCTCCACCGCCATCGTCGTCACCAACCCCGACGCCATCGTCCAGCAGGTCAACTCCGCCTACCTCCAGATGACCGGCTATGAGGAGCACGAAGTCGTCGGCCAGAATATCAATGTCGTGAGAAGCGGCCGCCACACGCCCGAGTTCTACCAGCGGTTCTGGAAGGAAATCAAAAGTGGCCGCATCTGGAACGGCCGCTTCATCAACAGGCGCAAGGACGGCACCTTCTACACCATCGAGTGCACCGTTTCGCCGGTCCGCGACGAACACAACCGTGTGAAGGCGTACCTGGCGATGGCCCGGGACGTCACCGAAACCGAGCGCCTCGAAGAACAGGTGGAACAGACCCACCGGCTCGAGACCATCGGCCAACTCGCAGGGGGCGTCGCCCACGACTTCAACAACCTGCTCACCCCCATCCTGGGCTATGCGGAAATGATCGCAGGCGGCGATCCCAAGGACGAACGCACCCAGCAGGGCCGCGACATCCTCGAATGCGCCAACCGCGCCAAGGCCCTCACCCAGCAACTCCTCACCTTCAGTCGCAAGCAGCCTCTCCGCCTTGAGGACTTCGACCTCAACTCCCTGGTGCGCAACGCCCAGCCGATGCTCCGCCGGCTCCTCCGCGAGAACGTTCGCATCGACGTTGAAATGGCCCGTGACCCGCTCCCGGTCACTGCCGACGCCCGCCAACTCGAACAGGCCCTCTTCAACCTCGCCCTCAATGCCCAGGACGCCCTCGGGCAGGGCGGCTGCATCACCCTGCGCACGGGAATCCTCACTGTCACCCAGCAGGAAGCCGCCCTTACCCATGGCCTGACCGAGGGGACCTACGCCGTCCTCACCGTCGAGGACGATGGACCCGGCATTCCTCCCGACATCCTTCCCCACGTCTTCGAACCCTTCTATACCACCAAGGACAAAGGCAAGGGCACCGGCCTCGGCCTCGCCACCGTGTACGGGATCGCGCGCAAGCACCACGGCACCATCTATGCCCGCAACCGGGCAGAAGGGGGCGCGGCGTTCTCCCTCTGCCTGCCCCTGAACCCCGCCGCGATGCACGAAGACGACGGGGACAAGACCGGGAGCCGCGACGCCGGTGGCCGCGGCGAAACCCTCTGGATCGTCGAGGACGACCCGGGGGTCGGCCGCCTCGCCGCCGCCGTCCTCTCCAGCCGCAACTACCACGTCCGCCTTTTCGCCTCGGCTCCTCTCGCCCTGAAGGCCGCCGAGAGGGAATCCCACATCGACCCGCCCCAGCTCCTCCTCAGCGACGTCATCATGCCCGAGATGAATGGCGCCCAACTCGCCGACGCCCTGCGTCACACCCTCGGCCACGAACTCCGGGTGGTCTTCATGTCCGGCTACCCCGCCGAAGCGCTCCGCAAGGACGGCCTCCTGCGCCCCGGCGATGTCCTCGTCTGGAAGCCCTTCGAACGCCACGACCTCCTCAAGGCCGTCCGTACCGCTCTCGACCAGAAGAGCCTCCATGACGTCTCCGGCTGAAGGGCAGACGAGGCCCGGACGCTGCTCGACGAACCGTGACGATCAGGAACCCTTGAGTGTGCAGGCAACGGTTCGTCCCCTGACGATCGTGGCCACACGAGGAGCGGCGGTGGCCAAAAAAAAAGGATTGCACGCACGATTTCTGTGGAGCCGCTCGCGCCCAAAAGGAAACTCAAATTCCATAAACAGAGAGCAGGAACACCATGTTGTGAACGTGGTGGCGAGCTACGACCCATTCTGTTCGCTCCCCGCCAGCAACGCAAAGACCGCGGGCGAGGGCGCAAGCAAGCCCCGAAAGGATCCGAAGATGAAGTCTCACCATGCCTTCCCACGAGCCATCAGCTGGTTGATGACCCTCTGCGTTGTGGCGGCGTTCCACCCGGTGGCCAACGCGTGCACCGGGATCACCCTCCGTGCACAGGACGGGGCCGTTGTCTATGGCCGCACGCTGGAATGGGGAACCTTCGACCTGCGTTCGCGAATCGTGATCTTTCCGCGCGGCCACCAATTCGTGGGGGAAACACCGGATGGAACCCCCGGCAGGAAATGGACAGGCCAATACGGCATCGTTGGAATCGACATGCTCGAGAAGGCCATCCTGGGCGATGGAATGAATGAACAAGGCTTGGTGGCCGGCCTCTTCTATCATCCGGGCTTCGCCACCTACGAGGATTACGACCCCGCCAATGCCGATCGCAGCATCGCCCCCACCGATGTGATGCAATACATCCTTTCGAATTTCGCCACCGTCGAAGAAGCCCGCCAGGGACTGACGGAAGTAAGCGTCGTCAACGTGGTGGAACCGGCCCTTGGTTTCCCCGCCCCGGTCCATCTGATGATTACCGATCCCACGGGCGAGCAGATCGTCGTGGAATGGAAGGACGGAGCCATGCAGATCTTCGAGGCTCCCCTCGGTGTCATCACCAACGCGCCGACCTACGACTGGCACATGACGAACATCAGGAACTACATCAATCTCTCCCCCGTTGCGGTTCCTTCCAGGAGCATCGACGAGCTGGACTTCAGCCCCCTCGGAGGAGGGAGCGGCATGATCGGCCTGCCGGGAGACTTCACTCCCCCCTCGCGGTTCGTCCGTGCCGTGGCGTTTGCCAAAACCGCCCGCCCCACCGCGGACGGCCCCGAAACCATCTACGAGATCTTCCGCATCCTCGATAACTTCAATGTTCCCCTCGGCGCATCGGAAGGGGACGGCGATGACAACCTCAGCGGAATGCGCAGCTCGACCATCTGGACCTGTGCCCACGACCTCAGGAACCAGGTCCTCTACTACCACACCCAGCACAATCGCCAGGTCCGCAAGATCGACGTCGCCAGCGTTGACTTCTCGTCCCTCGAGGAGATGCAGGTGCTCCCCCTGGACGAGCGGAAAGAGCAGGCGATCAAGGACAGAACCCCGCGGTAACGCCGTCGCCCGCCGGCCGCATCGCCGCGGCTGGGGCCCGGAAGGGGCCGGGCACGCCTCGGGCCAGACTCGTATTGACAACCCCGGCGACTGCTTGAGAGCCCATTCTCAATACGCCGCCGGAGCCCCCACGCCACGTGCCCACCTACGACTACTTCTGTGCCGCGACAGGCCAGATCCATGAGGTCGCCCACTCATGGAACACCCGTCTGGAAACATGGGGAGAGGTGCGGGGTGCCTTGGGACTGCCGCCCGGAGGGGCGCCGGACGCGGCCCCGGTGGTCCGCCTGGTGGGCATGCCCACGGTGCTCCGCGAACGTTTCCTGGCCGAGGCGGACGGGGCCGGGCAGTCGCCAGGAGCCGCCCCAGCAGACCCACAGGAGCAGCATGCGGCCGGATGTCCCTGCTGTTCCCCTCCCCTCACGCCCGGGGTCGCCGCCTTTCGCCAGAAGCTGCAGAAACTCCTCGAAAAGAAGAAGCCATGACGGCCTCCAAGCCCATCCCCGTCACCATCCTGACCGGCTATCTCGGCGCCGGAAAGACGACCGTGCTCAACCACCTGCTCAAGGCGCCGCACGGTCGTCGGCTGGCGGTGATCGAGAACGAATTCGGCGAAGTCGGCGTCGACAACGACCTCCTCGAGCACTCCGAGGAGGAAATCATCGAGATGAACAACGGCTGCATCTGTTGCACGGTGCGACGCGACCTGGCGGTCATCCTCGAGCGACTTCTGCGCGAGGGGCCCCGGTTCGATCACCTGGTCATCGAGACCACGGGGATCGCCGATCCGTCGCCCGTGGCCCAGACCTTCTTTCTCGTGGAGGAATTGATGGACGCCTTCGTGGTCGATGGCGTCGTTGCCGTTGTGGATGCCCGCCATGCTCCCGCCCGTCTCGAGGACGGCACCGAGGAGGTCGCCCGCCAGATCGCCTTCGCCGACGCGATCCTCGTGAACAAGATCGACCTTGCGACGGAAGACGAACGGGCCGCCCTCCGGACGGCGATCCGCGCCATCAATCCCACCGCCGAGATCAAGGAGGGCGAGCGCGGCCAGGTTCCGCTCGAGTTTCTCCTCGATCGGCAGGGATTCAACCTCGACCGCGCGCACGAGCTGGACCCCTCCTTCACCCGCCCGGAAGCACCGACGCCCCACGACCATGGCCCCGCCACCGAACCCGCCGCCCATCACCACCACGACCATGAGCACCATGGCGATCACCAACACCCCGTCCATGGAGTCACGAGCGTCTCGATCGATATCGACCGCGAGCTGAACATCACCATGCTCGAGACGTGGATGCAGGTCCTCATCGGCTCCCTCGGCCCGTCGCTCTACCGCTACAAGGGTGTGCTGGCTGTGGAGGGGGCCGAGCAGCGCTATGTTTTCCAAGGATTGCATATGCTCTACGAAGGTCGCTACGGGAGGCCGTGGCGGCCGTGGGAGGCGCGGCGGTCCCGATTCGTGTTTATTGGCAGGGACCTCCAGCCCGATCTGCTGCGGGCCGGCTTCGAGGCCTGCGCGGTCGGCTGAACGACCATCCGCGCTGGATAAGTATCTTCGACAAAATTTGATAAAGACTTCGCATTCTCGAAAAGGAAACCACCATGGCATTCCCAGCAAAGCTCCCCGTTACCGTTCTGTCCGGCTTTCTCGGCGCCGGAAAGACGACCCTGCTCAACCACATCCTCACAAACCGCCAAGGGCTCAAGGTCGCCGTCATCGTCAACGACATGAGCGAGATCAACATCGATGGCGGGATCATCCGCCGGGGGGATGGGGCCCTCAGCCGGGTCGACGAAAAGCTGGTGGAGATGAGCAACGGGTGCATCTGCTGCACCTTGCGGGAGGATCTGCTGGTGGAGGTGCGTCGCCTCGCGGAGGAAGGCCGCTTCGACTATCTGCTGATCGAGTCCTCCGGCATCAGCGAGCCGCTGCCGGTCGCCGAGACCTTCGAGTTCGAGGGGGAGGACGGCCGCAGCCTCGGCGAGTTCGCCCGCCTCGATACCCTCGTCACCGTCGTCGACACGGCAAATTTCCTCCGCGACTACAACGCCGGCGAGGAATTGAAGGACCGGGGGCTTGAGATGAATCCCGACGACCAGCGATCGATCTCCCACCTGCTCGTGGACCAGATCGAGTTCGCCGACGTGGTCCTGCTCAACAAGGTGGACGCCTGCAGCGACGAGGTTCGCGGCATCGTCCGCGGCGTGGTGGCGCGGTTGAACCCCCGCGCCACGATCCTGGAAACCGTGCGCGGCGAGGTCCCCCTCCGGGAGATTCTCCACACCGGGCTCTTCGACATGGAGCAGGCGCGCCAATCGCCGGAGTGGCTCCGCGAGGCGCGCACTGGCGAGCACGTCCCCGAAACGGAGGAGTACGGCATCGGCCACTTTGTCTACCGCGCTCGCCGCCCCTTTCATCCCCAACGCCTGATGGCGTTCATGGGCATGCCCCCCAAGCGCCTCTATCGTTCCAAGGGGCTCTTCTGGATCGCCACCCAGCCCGCCATCGCCTGCCAATGGTCCCAGGCGGGCGGGTTCCTCCACTACGGCCCCGCCGGCTATTGGGGCGCCGCCGTCCCCCGAAACCAGTGGCCCGAAGACGAGGAGACCCTCCGCGAGATCGAGGAAAACTGGGCCGAGCCCTGGGGCGACCGTCGCCAGGAAATCGTCTTCATCGGTCGCGACCTCGACCGCGCCGCCATCGAGGAACAACTCAATGCCTGCCTCGCCACCGAGGAGGAAGCCGCCTGGGGCGACGATACCTGGAGTCTCGTCGTTGACCCCTTCCCCAAGTGGGGGCCTGCCAGCTCCGAGGAAGTGACGGTCTCCTAGCCCGATGCTCGAATGGCTCCTTGTCGGAGGCGGCATCCACGGAACCCACCTCTCGATCATGCTGACGCAGGCGGCTGGCGTCCCCGTGGACAGGCTGCGGGTGATCGACCCCCACCCGGACCCCCTGGCCGTGTGGAACCGGTGCACCGCCAATGTGGGGATGAGCTACCTTCGTTCGCCCCTCGTCCACCATATCGGACGGGACCCGATGGAGCTCTGGCAGTTTGCCGGAGCGAAGAAGGACAAGAAGACCGGCGGGCTGTTTCAGGGCCGGTACAAGCGGCCGTCCTACGATCTCTTTCAGCGCCATTGCCGGCGGGTTGTCGAGAGCTCCGGCGTTTTGCAAACGCGGGTGCAGGCGCGGGCGCTCCGCGTGCAACGGCGCCCCAACTCCTGGCGGGTGGAGACCAGCCGGGGGGATCTCGAGGCCCGCCGTCTTGTCCTCTGCATCGGCGCCAGCGAGCAGCCACGTTGGCCCCTCTGGGCCGAGCCCTTCCGGCACGGAACCTCCGCCGTTCATCACCTCTTCGCCCCCGGATTTCACATGGAGGCCCTCGCCGGCGAGGGCCCGGTGGCCGTCGTCGGCGCCGGCATGTCCGGCGTTCAGGCCGCCCTCCGACTCGCCCGCGAACGCCCCGGCCGCGTGCACCTCCTCGCCCGCGAACCGGTCCGCCGGAGCGAATTCGACAGCGACCCCTGCTACATTGGCGACAAGTGCCTCGCCGGCTTCTCCCGGGAATCGCACTCTGGCGAGCGTCGCCGCCGCATCCTCGCCGCCCGCCGCCCCGGATCCGTCACCCCGGAGATTCATCGCGCCCTCGTCCTCGCCATCCGCCAGGAAGCCCTCAACCTCCACCTTGCCCGGGTCCGCTCCCTCCGCCCCCACCTCCGCAACGGCTGCTCCCTCTCTCTCTCCAACGGCACCACCCTCCACACCTCCTCCGTCGTCCTTGCCACCGGGTTCGAACCGCATCGGCCCGGCGGCCCCCTCGTCGATACCCTCATCGCCGAGGAAGGCCTCCCCACCGCCCCCTGTGGCTATCCCATCGTCAGCACCAGCCTTGAATGGGCGCCCGACCTTCACGTGACGGGCCCCCTCGCGGAGCTCGAGATCGGCCCCGTCTCGCGGAACATCATCGGTGCCCGACACGCGGCGGAGCGTCTCGCCGCCATCGCCGCCACGTCCCCCTGCTGTCTATCTTTATAGACGCCTGCGCCGCGGCGATCATCCGGCCGGGGCGGCGTCGTGGGGGAGTGGCTCGCGGGCGGGATCGGGGGGGGTGACGGGGGTGCCGAGCGCGCGAAAGAGGGCGGCCAGCTGCGTCGCGTAGTTGGTCCGTTCGGAGGCAAGCTCCTGCTCCGCGTCGGCAAGCTCGCGCTGGGCGTCAACCACGTCGAGGAAACTGATGAGCCCCTGCTGGTAGAGGATCTCCGCCTGCTCGAAGCTGCGCTGGCTGGAGCGGACGGCCTTCTCCAGGGCGGTCTGGCGCTGGCCGGAGGAACGGAGGCCGGCGAGAACGGATTCGACCTCCTCGGCGGCATCGAGGAGCGCCTGGCGATAGTCCGCGAGGGCCTCGCGGGCGTTTGCTTCCGCCAGGTCGATGTCCGCCCGGCGGGCGCCTCCGTCGAGGATCGCCTGGCTGATGGCCC
>CAYQTO010000154.1:0-384 GCA_964420455.1 uncultured Candidatus Sumerlaeota bacterium
CTCGAGCCAGACGCTCTCCGTCGACGTGCGGATCGTGGCGGCGACCAACCGCGAGCTTTCCGAGGAGGTGGCCGAGGGCCGCTTTCGCGAGGACCTGTATTACAGGCTGAATGTGGTGAGCGTCACGTTGCCGCCGTTGCGGGCGCGGCGGGCGGACATCGCGCTGCTGGCGCGCCATTTCCTCGCGGAGTTCGCCCAGGAGAACAAGCGGCCCGCGCCGGAGATTTCAAAGGAGGCGCTCGAGGTGCTGACGGGGCACCACTGGCCGGGCAACGTGCGCGAGTTGCGCAACGTGCTGGAGAATACGTCCGTCTTCCTCCGGGGCGAGGTGGTGCGGCCGGAGGACCTGCCGAAGGACCTGCGGCGAGCGGAGCCGGTCACCGG
>CAYQTO010000154.1:394-9029 GCA_964420455.1 uncultured Candidatus Sumerlaeota bacterium
CTCGGGTTGCCGCTCGAGCAGGTGGAGACCGAGTACCTCAAGCGGACGCTGGACAGCGTGGACGGCAACCGGACGCGGGCGGCGGAGTTGCTGCAGATTTCACGGCGGACGCTCCAGCGGCGGATCAAGGAACTGGGCCTCGAGAGCGGCTGAGGCGGCGGCCGGGAGCAATGCCTCACATGGAACCCGGGGCCTTCAACAATGACCAACGTGCCCGCGGAACACCCTCCCTTGGCACCAGACTCCCATCCCTTGCGCTTGACCAGCGGCACCCCTGGCCCAACATTTCGCCGCCGTCCGCGGTCCAGTTTCCCGACCGACCAATTCCACGCCCCCAAGGAATGGCCATGATGCATCGCCTGACCCCGATCCTCCTCCTTCTCGCCGCCGCCCTGCTGCTTCCGGCCGCGGCCACCGCCCAGCGCTACGACAAAGGCCCCGAACTCGACCTCACCAAGGACTACTTCGCCCTCATCGTCACCAACAAGGGCCGCATTGCCCTCGATCTGTTCGAGGACGAGGCCCCCATCACGGTGAAAAACTTCGTCAACCTCGCGGAGGGCACCGGCGAGTTCCGCGATCCCGCCAACGGCCAGATCGTCAAGCGCCCCTACTTTGACGGCGTGATCTTCCACCGCGTGATTCCGAGCTTCATGATCCAGGGCGGCGACCCCCAGGGCACCGGCACCGGCGGACCCGGCTATAACATCCCCGACGAATTCGACCCGACCCTCAACTTCGACCGGCCTGGCCTCCTCGCCATGGCCAACACCGGCCGGCCCTCCACCGGCGGCAGCCAGTTCTTCATCACCGAGGTCCCCACACCCCACCTCAACCAGCGGCACACCATCTTTGGCGAAATCGTCGAAGGGACCGACGGCCTCGACGTCGTCAAGAGCATCGCCCGCGTTCCCGCCGGCCGTGCCAACAAGCCCAACAGCGACGTCGTCATGGAGAAGGTGAAGGTCTTCCGCTTTGAGGACGGCAAGCCCCTGGCCGACATTCGCCAGGAGATGGCCGCTTGGGAGCCCGCAGGCGCGCCAAAGGCCTCGCCCGAGGAAGCCCCCGCCACCAACTGATCCGCGTTCCCCCGGATCGACAGGCCTTTTCCCCGCCCGCCCGGCCACCCGTCGGGCGGGTTTCCTTTTCCCGCCCGATTTTGATGCTTGAACCCGCTCACCACGCCCCATACTGAAGGCGGACTCCTTTCCGATCCAGGAATGAAAAACCTCATGATGATTCGGTCGCTTATCGTTTTCGCCGCCCTCGGGTGGCTGGCCCTTTCTCCGCAGGTGATGGCCCAGGATGCCCTCGTCACCCTCGACGACCTGCGCATCGAAGGGACGATCACCGGCGAGGACGACCGGACC
The DNA here is from genome assembly GCA_964420455.1 of uncultured Candidatus Sumerlaeota bacterium. Classification (GTDB taxonomy): domain Bacteria; phylum Sumerlaeota; class Sumerlaeia; order SLMS01; family SLMS01; genus CAYQTO01. Next base: position 1,765 of record CAYQTO010000154.1, read on the forward strand.
GTGACCATCGACACGCGGTTCGGCGAGTTCGAGTTCGAGAAGATCAACCTGAAGCGGATCGAGCGCCTGGCGCCGGAACCGGCGAAGGTTGAGCGGGGCTTTGGCGGATTCGGCCTGCCCAAGGCGGCGGTGGATCGCGGCGTGATGGGCTTCGGCACGGAGAGGACGAGGAACCGACTGGGGGGAGGAAATCCGTTCGGCGGCCCCTTCGGTGCCAGCGGCGGCGGGGATGAGGATCCTTTCGGCAGCCCCACGGTGCGCCGGACCGCCGCGGCCGCTGTCGAGCCCGAGGCGGAAGAACCCGCCGACGGCCTCCCCTTTATCCCCAAGTTCGCAGAAACGATCGAGATGCCCCGCGTCTCCCCCGGGTATGACGCGGTGGTCTATGGCATTGGCGAGAACGCGCCGGTGGAAATCAAGCCGGCCGCGGATGCGGACTTCGCCCCCGCCATGGCCTCCACAGACTTGCGCACCGGGTCCGAGGTCCGCACCAACCAGACCCAGTCCTCGCGCATTCGCCTGCGGGACAAGGATGATGAAATCCGGCTGCCGGTGAAGAGCCACATCGCCGTGGCGCAATTGTCGGCGGACAGCGAGGAGGTGATCCTGGAGCTGCGGGCGGGGAGCGTCTGGGCCGACGTGGCGCCGCGATCAACGCCCGATGCGTTCCAGGTGCGCACGCCGGAGCTGACGGCGGGGGTGCGCGGCACGCGATTCCGCGTGGACCGAAACGCGGGCGCCTCCAAGGTGAGCGTGCTCGAGGGCCGCGTCCGCGTGACTGCCAACCGCACCGGCGCGTTCGTCACCCTCGAGGCGAACGAGGCCGCCGTGGTGAACCTTCGCGGCCAAATTCTCGACATCATCGCCGTGCCCGTCGACGAGCAGCAGATCTGGGACGACTGGGACCAGTGGGCGCAGGACACGACCCTGGGTTCGGGGTCCTACGCCGCAGCGTTCGGCCCGGTCTCCGGCCTGAGCCAGCAGATTGCCGCCGACAACGCCCGCTGGCAGACGATGATGGAGGAGTACCAGCGCAACGTGGCCGAGAATCGCTACATGGAGAAGCTCGACGAGTACGCCGACGCGTTCCTGCGGTTTGCGCGCGATACCGGCCACATCCCCACGACCGAGGAAGGCTTTTCCGTGCTGAAGTTCGACACGGGCTATGGTGGTTGGCAGGGCCCGTATGTCCAGGGCCCGATCCCGCCGCTCGATCCATGGCGCCAGCCACTCGTCTATCGCAAGGACGAGAGCCCGACCACCCGCCGGGTGTTCGGCCGCGTGTACAGCCTTTGGCAGGACGGCCGCGATCAGGGTGGGAAAAACAACAGCGTCGACCGGTTGTCGCTGGTATTGTATTACCAGCTGGAGCGGTTTGCGAACGATCCGGAAGTCAACCCGCCGGTCGAGTAACCGCGCCCCGAATGGTCACTTCGATGCCTAGCGCTCGCGCCAGCGCAGCAGCACCGCGTTGCCGAACAGGTTGACAGCGCCAAAGATCAGCAGCCCCAGCACCGTCGACAGAATGATCCCGGCGAAGGCCTCGTCTATACGCAGCTGCTTCGTCGTCTGAAAGATGAGGTAGCCGAGGCCGAAGCGCTGGTTACCGAACCCGGCGAAGAACTCGCCGATGATGGCGCCGATGACGCTGAGGCCGCTGGAGGTCTTCGCGCCCGTGATAATGTAGGGCACGGCGGAGGGGAGCTGGAGCTTGAGGAGCCGCTGGAGCCGCGTGGCGTTGTTCAGCCGGAAGAGCTCGACCGCATTCGCGTCGAGCTCCGTCAGCCCCGCCGTCGTGTTGGTGATGATGGGAAAGAGGCTGACGATGCCGGCGATGACGACGATGCTGGTGAAATCGAACCCGAACCACATGACGACGAGGGGGGCGATGGCGATGATGGGGACCGTCTGGAAGAAGATGGCATAGGGATAGAGGGCCGCCTGGATGAGGCGGGACTGGGCGAAAAGAAAGGCGGCGAGGACCCCGATGACGAGGCTGGAGAAAAAGCCGGCGAGCGCCGCCGCACCGGTCAGCAGCATCCCCTGGGCAAGGACATCGCTGTTCTTCATCGCCGCCGTATAGACGCGTCCCGGCGAGGGGACGACGAACGGTTTGAGGTCGAAGGCCACCACCGCCAGGTGCCAGAGGAGGACGAACGCCGCGAAGGTGATGACCGGGGGCAGGACTACACGGAGCAAGGGGCGCAGGAGGGCGATCATGAGTGGTGGGCCTCGCGGAGGCTGGAGGCGACGGTGCCGCAAAGGCGGGCGAAATCGCCGTGGTTGCGGAGGTCCGGGTCGCGGGGATGGGGGAAGGGGATCGTGTGGTCGGCGACGAAGCGCCCCGGGCGGGCGCGCATGACGAGAACCCGGCTGCCGAGGAAAACCGCCTCGGTCACGTTGTGCGTCACGAACAGCGCTGTCACCTGGTCCCTTTCCCACAGGGCGAGGAGTTCCTCGTTGAGGCCGATGCGGGTGATGTCGTCGAGGGCGCCGAAGGGTTCGTCGAGGAGGAGGAGCCGGGGGCGGGTGACGAGCGCGCGGGCGATGGAGACGCGCATCTGCATGCCGCCGGAGAGCTGGTGCGGGTAGGCCCGGCGGAAGTCCGCGAGGCCGACGAGTTCGAGGACCTCGTCGATGCGTTCGCGGCGGTCGGCGGCGGGGACATGGCGGCCGTTGAGCTCAAACGGCAGGCGGATGTTTTTCTCCACCGTCCGCCAGGGGAGCAGGGTCGGCGACTGGAAGACGAAGGCGACGTCGTTGCGGCGGGCGCGGGCGTCCGGAGCCGGGATGCCATCGACGGTGACGGCGCCGGCGGTTGGAGGCAGGAGGCCCGCCACCAGCCGCAGCAGGGTTGACTTGCCGCAGCCCGAGGGGCCCACGATCGAGACAAACTCGCCTTCCTCCACGGCGAGGCTGATGCCGGCGAGGGCAGTGGTGCCGCTGGCGAAGGTCAGCGAGACATCCCGGATATCGACGAAGGGGGCCAACAGTGTCTCCCGCGTTGGGCTGGGCCGCGGTTGGGGCAAGAAGAGCGCCAATGGCTGGCGGCGTCCAGCGGCAAGGCGGTCTACTTCGTCTCCGCCGGGTCGGCGAAGAGCACTTCTTCACAGAAGGTCCGCCAGGCAGTGCCGGACTCCGAGAGGACCTTCTCGACCTCGACCGTCCGCCGGCGGATCCGCGCCGGGTGGGCCATCAGTGCCAGGGAGAGAAGATACGCCGGCGTCAACGACCAGAGAGTGACATGGACGCCCATGGGGGTCCAAAACCCCGGCTGGAACAGTCCCCAGATAGACGCGGCAAAGCCCAGTGCCCCCAGGACAAGCCCGATCCCGACAAACAGAAAAGTGCTGCGGAGGAAGCGCCCGAATAATCCCAGGGACACCCGGAGCACGCGCCCGTCGGCCCAGTGCCGCTGGATCGGGGCAAGCAGCCGCAGGGCCACCGACACGGGCCCGAGCGCCATCGACACCCACCAGTTCGCCGCCACCATCAATGCCACCATCATCCCCGTCGGCAGGTGATACAGGTCGATCGTCCCGTTGCGAAGAAACGTATAGACGGCCATGAAGGCGACCCATTGGACGATGCCTCCCCACAGCCATTGGCGCCGGATATTCTGGGTCATGTCGAGGAGGTAGGCCTCGGCGAGCGTGCGCCCCCCCACGCCGGTCATGGCAATGTCGACAATGGCCGGGGCCATGTGGCCCCGGGGGCTGATCACCCGGCCAAGTGTCGCCGGTAGCCGGGTCGACGTATAGACGCCGCGGGAATTGATGAACATGAGCGACATGAGGGCAAACGGGTAGAGGACGCCCAAGGTGATGATCGAGAGGCCAACGAGCAGCACGATCACGCGCAACCGGTCGGCCTTTGCAGGAACGCTCGCGGTATTGCCCGCCATGCGCGACTTCAGGCTGATGTCGTGGAGGCACCGGCGGCGATAGAAGGCGACAAAGATCGGATTCTCGTCCCACTGGCGCATCCACGGGTAGATGCGGAGGAGCCATTCGGGAAAGGGCGGGGGCAGGTCGCGTTCGCTCGGGTGGAGGGCGCTGTTCATGGATCGCCGAACTCTTCCCGGTAGGGATCCGGGACTTGCTCGCGGTACTCGTAGTTGGGGTCGCCGGGCATCGGCCGGCGCTTGGGGTTGTAGGCCCATGTTGCCCAGGTGCGTCCCATCGGGTCCTCCATCACGGTTTCCGCCATGTAGAGGTCGAAGGCGAAGTCCGCCGCGGCAAGCTGGCGATTGAATCGCGACGCCAGGTGATCCCGGAGGTCGTCGCGCCGGTGGCGCATCAGGCCCGCAAGGATGGCAAAGGCCGCCGCAGACCAATACCAGGACCAGGGGCCTGTATTCACGAAACCGGCGAAGGTGCAGCCAAAGCAGCAGGAGAGCGGCAACAGCGCGAGGAACGTCAGCGCGTCGGTGCCGAAGGTGCGCACCATGTCGGTATAGACGGACTCGCGGGCGCGCTCGCCCCGCCATCCGCGCAGCACCAGACGCCCCTCGTCCATCACCGTACGCCACCATGTATAGACGTATCCCATCAGCCACGCCTCGTAGAGGAACCAGGCGAAGGGAACATACATGAGGATATAGTAGGGCTGGGGAACACCCTGGCGCAGGTGGAGATAGACGAGGCCAAGTACCACGAGGGCGAAGAGGCCATGGAACCATCGGAGACCGACGGCGAGGCGCTCGATGGCGAGGGCCTGGTGGACCTCAGAGCCGGGGATTCCCGCCATCCAGAGGTCGCGCGCCGCGTTGACGTGGACGCTTCGCGCGCGAAACACGTCGCCGAGCGCCCGGGGCATCCGCTGGTTGTCGATGCGCGTCCGGGGCCACAGCCACGCCAGCACCCGCAGCCCCACCATGAGGAAGAAGAGAAAGGTCGGGTCGCCGAGCGATACGGTCAGCCCGATCATGGCGGCGGCAAGGAGGAGGGACAGGACCAGGTAGAGCATGGCCGCGCCATTGTCCGGCACGGGGAGGCGGCGCCACCAGGGCAGGCGGAGGCGGCGCTCGCGGAAGAGGAGATAGACGGGGCATTGGCTGGCCGACTCGGCGAGGCGGTCGAAGTCCGTCTGCCAGGTGGGAAAGGGCGGTGGGGTGTCGCGTGGCGGTTTCATGGGGAGGGGGGCGTGAGGCTGGGGAGCACCCTCCGATGGTACCTGTCAGCCCAGTCCCTTCCGTCCGGATCGTCGGGGACCACGCTCGTGATATACACGTCGAAGGCGTGGTCCGCGCGCGCCAGGAACTCGGTCACTTTGCGGGGGAACGTGCGCAGGCTCCGGCGCCGGGCAACGTGGAGCCAGACCGCTGCCGCAACGACCGCAAAAATCGGAAGCCACCACCACCCCGCTCCACTGGTTAGAAAGATGATGAGGAAAAGGAGGGAGAAGAGCCCGAAGAGGAGCAGAAAGGCGAGGACCGAGCGTCCGAGGGCGGCTCCGATCTGGCGGCCCATGCTCTTCGACTCCCAATATTCGACACAGGGCAGGAGTTGGCCCTGGATTATGTCGTGCTTAAGGGTCCGCGCAGCGCTAAGGAACATTTCCACCGTCAGCCAGGCGGAAAGGATAAAGTAGGTCCATTCCATTGGGCTGAAGGGCCAGAGCAGATTGGTCATGAGGGCGAAGCTTGCCGCGATGCCCAGAGCGGCGACCGCAATCCCGGCAAGGGCCCATGGGAGGCGTTCGAGCGCCGAGGCGCGAATCAGGTCCGAACCGGAGACCCCGGCCAGGTACAGATCGACCAGGGCTTCGCGATAGACCCCCTGGCTCGTGGCGATACCGCGTACCATAAGCGGGACGCCGCCGCGCCCCTTGCCCAGGGCCCCCTGTAGCCGTTGCGCCAGAACCATTACCACCGGCAGCAGCAGGATCAACAGGCAGAGGCCGCCGGGAAGGAGGAGGGTGACGGCGATCGCGAGCAGGACGCCGAGGGCGATCGGCAGGGAGGTCCAGGAGAAAAGGCCTTTGCGCAACTGGCGACCGATCGTCATCCGGCGCCGTCGTTCGCGGAACATGAGATAGACGTGGCAGGTGTCCGCCTCGGCGAAGAAGGGCTCGAGGCGCTGGAGCCAGCGGGGGAAGGCCGGGGCGTCCGTGATGTCTCGCCCCGTCGCCATGGGTCAGCGCTCCACGCGGACCCGCTGGATGACGTCGGTGATGCCGGCCTCGCGGAGGAGGTCCATGACATTGGTGAGGGACTGGACGGTGGCCTCGGCGTCGGCGCTGATGACGGCGCGGTCGGCGTCTTCCTGTTCGACGGCGCGGGCAAGGGCCTGGCGGAGGGCGGCGGTGTCCATCCGCTCGCCTCGGTACGTATAGACGCCGTCGGCCCCGACGAGGATCTCCGGGAGGGGCGACTGGACCTCCTGGGGGGGCGCCTCGGTCGATTCCGGCAGGGTCAGGTCGAAGTAGCTTTCCTCGGTGCGGATCGTCGTGGCGAGGATGAAGAAAAAGATGAGGTTGAAGATGACGTCGAGCAGGGGGGTGAGGTTGAGCTCGCCTCCTTCCTCGAAGAGGGCGCGGCGGTTGCGGCGGCTACTGGCGGCCATGGGTGGCCTCCCTGCGGGGGGCGTCGCCGGCGATGGGGATGATGCCGCTGCCGCTGCCGACGATGGGGCGGTCGAGGAGGGCATGGAGGGCCTCGGCGCCCTCGCGGGGGAAGAGCACCTGCTCGTAGTTGCCGATCCACCGCTGGAGGATGTAAAGAACGATATACGCGGGGATGGCGATGGCGAGACCCCAGGCGGTGGTGACGAGGGCGATGTTGATGCCGGCGGAGAGCTGCTGGACGTCGGGCCGGGTGGAGGCGGTGAAGTCCTGGAAGGTCTGGATCATGCCGAAGACGGTACCGAGGAGGCCAAGGAGGGGGGTGATGCGATAGATAAGGCCGAGCTGGGAATTCTGCTGGAAGAGGGCGTCGCATTCGAGGGCGGTCTGTTCGCGGAGGACGTCGGCGGGGTCCGCGTCGGGCTTGAACTCGAGGTGGGCGTCGACGTTGCGGATGATCTCGGCGAGGGAGTGGTCCTCGCCCTGGAGGAGGAGGCGGGCACGTTCGAGGCCGCCCTCGGTGCGGGCGCGGCGGATGCGGTCGACGAAGCCACGGGGGGCGATGCGGCCCCGGCGCAGGTTGAGCGCGCCCTGGATCGCGAAGGCGATCATCAGGACCAGGCAGGGGATCAGGGCGATCATCATCACGCCGCCGCTGACGATGTACCGGTCGAAGAGAGTTTCCATGATGGCGGTTATCC
>CAYQTO010000155.1:0-9011 GCA_964420455.1 uncultured Candidatus Sumerlaeota bacterium
AAGGTGCGCCCACAAAACAGCCCAGGGTCAGCGGCGCCAGCCGCGCCACCCTGGGGGAGGGCCGCCCGCCATCCCCCCCGCACCCTGTAAGGGTGCCGGAACAGATCGATTAGCTTCCTGCAGGACCCCTGACGGGGTCCGACAACCTTGCCGCCCCGGAACCCCGGGTTGAAACCCGGGGCTACGATTCCAACGCCCCTCCGGGGCGAGTCCTCCAAACATACGATTGAAAGAGCCGCACGACGAAAGGACGTTCGGGTTCGGCCGCGACGCACCCCGGTGCAGGAACAACGGCGCGCTGGAAGTGCGCCCGCAAAACAGCCCAGGGTCAGCGGCGCCAGCCGCGCCACCCTGGGCGAGGGCAATTCCGCCGGTCGCCCCACCACGCAGGGACCATCCCCGGCGGTCCCATTCTCCCGCCCATCCCCAGGGCGTCAGATCTGGTCGAAGGTCTCCGGAAACTTGCACCGTGAGATCGCCTCGTCGAAGGCGATCATTCCTTGTATATACAGGTTCTTGAGCGACTTGTCCATGGAGATCATCCCGGTTTCCGAGCTGGTCTGGATCAGTGTCATCAGCTGCTCGGTCTTGCCGCTGCGCACAGTTTTCCTGACGGCGGGAGTGGCGACGAGGATCTCGACCGCCACCACCCGCCCCTTGTTGCCCGGGATGGGAATCAGCTGCTGGGCGATGACGGCCTGGAGGGTGTTCGCGAGCTGGATGCGCACCTGCTCCTGGTGGTGGGGGGGGAAGACGTCGATGATGCGGTCGACCGTCTGGACGGCGTCGGGTGTGTGGAGCGTGCTCAGGACCAGGTGCCCCGTCTCCGCCGCCATCAGCGCCGTCTGGATCGTCTCGAGGTCGCGCATCTCGCCCACCACGATCACGTCTGGATCCTGGCGCAGGACGTGACGCAGGGCGGAGGCAAAGCTGTGCGTGTCACTCGTCAGTTCGCGCTGCTTCACCACCGCGCGTTTGTTGCGGTGGATATACTCGATCGGGTCCTCCACGGTTACGACCATGCAGTTCCGCTCGTTGTTGATCTGGTCCACCATCGCGGCCTGGGTGGTCGTCTTGCCGCTCCCGGTGGGTCCTGTCACGATGACCAGCCCCGATTGCTTGCGGATCAGGTCCTCGACGACGCGGGGCATGGTCAGTTCGCGGAGCGTACGGATGTTCTCGTGGACGACGCGAATGGCGGCCTCGATGGTCCCGCGCTGGCGGTGGATGTTTACGCGAAAGCGGCCCACATCCTTGTACTCGACGCTGAGGTCGAGTTCCCAGTTCTCGTTGAAGCGGTCGATCTGGGGCGGGGAAAGCATGCTCTTGACGAGTGCCTCGCACTCTTCGCGGGTAAGGGCGCCGGTCTCGAGGGGAAGGAGGCGGCCGTCGACGCGAAGGATCGGCGGCATGTTGCGCGTCAAATGGAGGTCACTGGCGCCCCGGCGGACGGCTTCCGAGAGGAGCCGTTCGAGGTCTGTCCTGGCGATGCCGGCGCCAGGAGCAGCGGGCCGCGGCGCCACCGATTGAACCCGGGGGATCGGCGCGTTCGGGTCTGCTTCCGTCGGGGGCACCACCGCGGGGGGCCGCCCGCCGCGCGGCAACTGGCGCCCCGGCGACGTTCCTCCCCCAAAGGATCCTGGATCGCTCATCTGGCGCTTGCCTCCTCGAGCCGTCTCGCTTCCTTGCTGCCGACTTTCAAGGTCATCCTGCCCCCCATGCCGGGTCAATTGCCTCTCAGGGAAGACAGGGTGCCGCACGAGAGGGCTTGACATCCGCCCGCGCCTGTCAAAGCTCCCTGGGTTTCCAAACGCCGTCACGGAAGGCCAAACTACATGAAGCGCACTTTTCAGCCCAATAACCGCCGCCGGGCGAAGAAACATGGATTTCGCTCCCGCATGGCCACCAAGAACGGGCGCAAGGTGTTGGCGCGCCGCCGCAAGAAGGGCCGCCATCGCCTGACCGTTTCCGACTGATCCTGAACGCCGTGTCGCCGGACCCTCCCCCGGCGGAGGGGCGCCGGTTTCCCCCCAGCGCCCGCCTCCTCAGCAAATCCGATTTCGACCGCGTGTTCCAGCAGGGCCGCCGACGTGGCGGCCCTCTGCTCGTTCTGGCGTTTCTGCCCCGCCGCGAAGGCCCTTCCCGCCTCGGCCTCGCTGTCTCCCGAAAGGTCGGCAAGGCCGTCGACCGCAACCGCGTCCGGCGCCGGCTTCGCGAGATCTTCCGCCTCCATCGCGCTGCATTTGCCCGCCCCTTCGATATCGTGGCCATGGCCCGCCCCGAGGCTGCCGACGCCTCCTACCAGGCCCTCGAACAGGAGTTTCTCTCGCTCCTCCGCTGGGCGGAAAACACCCGTTGGGCTGTGATCCCCCCCGAGTAGCCGCCGGCACGTTTTATCCAGATCTCGCCACATAAAATTGAATTTACTCGACTTATAAATCGCCCGCGGATCGTTGATGCTCCGGCATGCGGCTTCCCGTTGACGCGTGGCGCCGCGATTGTCCTTTCAAGAGCACCCGAAATGGACAAACAGAGCCAATCCCTCCAACGATGTCCCGTTCTCTCCAGCAGGTTCTGACGCGTCTCGAGCGCCTCGAGGTCCTCTATCGCATCTCGAACCTGATCAATACGACGCTCGAGCCGCAGGAAATTCTCCGCCTCCTGCTCGACGAGGTGGTGCGCATTACCAACGCCACCAGCGGGTCGATCGCCATGGTCGACCAGAAGCGTGGCGTCCTGAACATCGAGACGGCGATCAACATCCCCCAGCGGGTCTGGAAGACGTGCAAGTTGGAGATGGGGGTGGGGGTGACCGGTTACTGTGCGTGGTCGGGAAAGCCGGTGCGGGTGACCGACGTGACGCGGGAGCCCCGTTACGTCCGCCTGAAGTCGGAAATCAGGAGCGAGCTCGCGTTGCCGATGCTTCTCCAAAACCGGGTCATCGGCGTGATCAATGTCGATTCCACGCGGCCCGACGCCTTCAGCGAGGAGGACGAGGAGCTTGGGATGGCGGTGGCGAACCAGAGCGCCAAGGTCATCGAGACGGCTCGGTTGCACTCGGCGGTGAAGCGATCCGCGGCGGAGATGGAACGTCTCTTCGCCGTGGGCTCGACACTGATCCAGCCGGGTCCCATCGACGACATCCTGCGGCGGCTCGTGGAGGAGGCGCTGGCGCTGTTGAAGGGGAAGGTCTGTGCCTTGCACGACGTGGCGGAGGGCCAGTTGCGGATCCGCGCCATCGCCGGTGCCAACCCCCGGTGGGCAGCCAAGGACCCGGTTTCCGTTTCTTCTTCGCTCCTCGGCCAGGTGGTCCGGCGACGAACGCCGGTCAAGGTGCCCGACGTCCGCCGCAACGGCAAGTTCCGCCATGCGGATCTCGCCGAGCAGGAGGGCCTCGTCTCCCTGCTCGCCGTCCCCGTCGCCTACCAGGACTCGGTCCTGGCGGTGCTGGCGCTCTACACCGGCGAGCTGCGGCGCTTTCGCGACACGGAGCTCCGGCTCCTCCAGCTCCTCGGCAACCAGGGCGCGCTTGCCATTGAGAACGCCCGCCGCACGGACCGTCTCACCCAGCTCGAGGAATCGGTCCGCCGTTCCGAGCGGTTCTCCCTGCTCGGTACCCTCGCCGCGGAGATCGCCCACGAAATCCGCAACCCCATCACCATCATCAACCTTCTGATGCACTCGATCCGCGAGAACGCAGCCCATACGGACCAAACCCGCGAGGATCTGCGCATTGTTACCGAGAAGCTCGACCGGATTAACCACATCGTCGAACAGACACTGAACATCGCCCGGAGCGGCGATTCGAACTTCCAGCCGACGGACATCAATGCCCTTCTGGAGGAATTGCTGCTATTCCTCAGCCACAAGCTCGCCAAGGCGGGAATCAAGGTCGTCAAGGCGCTGGACCAGAAGATCGGCGAGGCGGCCATGGACCCGGGCCAGATCCAGCAGGTGCTCCTGAATCTGATGGTCAACGCGATCGAGGCGATGCCCGGTGGCGGCACATTGACCGTCCGCACGCGCCGCGGAAGGGACAAGGCCATGGGCGACCACATCCGATGCTCCGTCGGCGACACCGGCGTCGGTATCCCCGACGCCATCCGGGACAAGCTCTTTGACGCGTTCTATACAACGCGCGACGGGGGCACCGGACTCGGTCTGTTTGTCAGCAACAAGCTCGTCCGTCGCCACAACGGCACCATCCGCATCCGCAGCATGCCCGGCATGGGAAGTACCTTCACCCTCACTCTCCCGCTGCACCAGGAAGGAGCGACCCCGTGATCGCCGCCACCCAACGGCTTCTCGTCGTCGACGACGAGCGCGATGTCATTACCGGCTTTCGCCGCGTTTTCGAGAAGGACGAGATCGCCATCGATGCGGCCCACAGCGGCGAGGAGGCCCTCGCCCTCATCGACCAGACGCCCCCCGATGTCGTGCTCATGGATCTGCGCATGCCCGGCCTCGACGGCCTCGCCACCCTCAAGCGCCTCCAGTCCATCCAGCCCCGCCCCCTCGTCATCCTCATGACCGCCTTCAGCACCTCGGCCACCGTCATCGAGGCCATGAAGCATGGCGCCTATGACTATATCGTGAAGCCGTTCAGCGTGGAGAAATTGCGCGAGGTGGTGTTCGGCGCGCTGAAGGTCGCCCACGACACCCGCAACGTCGTGCATTACGAGCCGGCCCTGCAGGAGGAGCAACTCGGCGACGCGATCATCGGAAAGAGCGAGCCCATGCAGGCGGTCTTCAAGACCGTGGGCCAGGTGGCGGTCAGCAGCGCGACGGTGCTCGTTACCGGCGAAAGCGGCACCGGCAAGGAACTGGTCGCGAGGGCGATATACAGCCATAGCGAGCGGAGCCGGAAACCCTTCGTCCCCGTCAACTGCGCGGCGATTCCCGAGACTCTCCTCGAGAGCGAGCTCTTCGGCCACGAGCGCGGCGCCTTCACCAACGCCACTGCCCGCCGCGTTGGCAAGTTCGAGATGGCCCACCAGGGCACCCTCTTCCTCGACGAGATCGGCGACATGTCCGTGGCCACCCAGACCAAGATTCTCCGCGTGCTCCAGAGCGGCGAGTTCGAGCGCATCGGCGGCACCGAAACCGTCCGCGTCGATGTGCGCATCATCGCCGCCACCAATCGCGACCTCGAGGCGATGATGAGGGACGGGACCTTCCGATCGGACCTGTATTACCGCCTCAACGTTGTCCGCGTGGAGCTCCCGCCGCTGCGCAAGCGCCGTGAGGACGTGCCCCTCCTCATCGAGCACTTCCTCCGCCGGTTCCACCGTGACCGCGAAAAGCACCTCCAGATCAGCAACGCCGCCATGGAAAAACTCACGGCCCATACATGGCCCGGGAACGTCCGCGAGCTCGAAAACACCATCCGCAATGCCATCCTCACGGCCAAGAGCGAGACCCTTCTCGCGGCGGATATACGCCTCCGCGAGCAACCCGGCCCCACGCCGGAACCGCCCGCACCCACCACCCCACCCAAACCCGAGCCCGACCCAAAACCCGTCATCGAGGATCCCGAGTTCGAGGACATCGACGGCATGATCGAGCCGATCTTCGAATCGCTCGTGGCCGCCCGGTCGCGCGGCGTCCGCTACAGCACCTTCGACGTCGTCGAGCGTGCCCTCCTTGTCCACGCCCTCAACCAGACCTCCGGCAACCAGTTGCGTGCGGCCCAGCTCCTCGGCATCACCCGCAGCACCCTCCGCAAGCGCATCGCCCGCTACGAACTCCAGTTGTATACACGCGTCCGGAGATCCCTGTGACCGTCACCATCCGATACTTTTCGCTGCTGAAGCGTGTCACCGGGATCGACACGGAGCAGATGACGGTCGACCGCATGGCAACGGTAGGTGCCGTTGTCGAGGAGGCCATCCGTCGCCATGACGGACTTCGCCCCCATGTGGGCTCCCTCCTCCTCGCCCGCAACCGCGCGTGGGCGGCCCCCGATACCCCCGTGGAGGACGGCGACGAGATCGCCCTGATGCCGCCGGTCAGCGGAGGGTAAGCAGGACCGCGAGCGTCGGGCTCGCGCTCTTCCCCTCCTTACGGAAGTCCCTATCTTGCCAGCGCGAGGCCGTCCTTGCGCGAGTCCGACGCCGCGCAGTAACCGGTTGCCAGCCGCTGGATGATCTGGGCCCCGCCGAATGCCCGGAATGTCCGCACCTCGACATCGTGGCCCCGCCCCCGAAGGTCCTCCACCACCGCGGGCGATGTACCTTCCTCGATCGCCACCGTCCGGCCGCCGATCACCCGCCAGCGCGGAGCATCGCTCGCCGCTTGCGGATTCTGGCCGTCGTCCACGATCCGGACGACCATCTGGACATGCCCCTGAGCCTGCATGGGCCCACCCATCACGCCAAAGCTCAACACCGGCGCGCCGTCGCGCGTGAGAAAGCCGGGGATGATCGTGTGAAAGGGGCGCTTGCGCGGGCCGACGCGGTTCGGGTGGCCGGGTGTCAGAGCAAAGCCGGATCCGCGATTCTGGAGTGCGATGCCCGTACCCGGAACCACGATTCCCGATCCGAAGGCGTGGAAGTTCGATTGTATATACGATACCATGCGTCCCTCGGCGTCCGCCGTTGCCAGATAGACGGTGTCGGACTCCGGTTCGCCCGGGGGCGCCTCTCCGGCGGTATCCATCCGGATCAAGGCCGCCCGGGCCGCCAGATAGTCGTCGCGCAGGAACGCCTCCCAGCCGGGCTCCATCGATTCCGGGTCGGACACGTACCGCCAGGCGTCGGCGAGGGCGAGCTTCATCGCCTCGATAAGCAGGTGCGTGCGGTCCGCGGAATCGACCGGCCACGCGGCAACATCATGGTGCCCAAGAATCCCGAGGGCGATCAACGCCGCGAGCCCCTGGCCATTGGGGGGAATTTCGTAGAGCCGATACCCGCGATAGTCGACGCTGATGGGCTCGACCCAGTCGGCCCTGTGGTTGGCCAGGTCCTCGTGGGTGAGCGCGCCACCCCCGGCCACCGAGGCACTTGCGATCCGGTCCGCGATCGAACCCGTATAGAAATCTTTACCATCAGTTGCGGCGACGGTCGCGAGCGTCCCGGCGTGGTCCGGTGCGCGAAAGACCTCGCCGGGCTCCGGCGCCCGACCATCGGGGAGGAACACGCGCCGAAAATCGTCGAACCCGCCGAGGCGGTCCGCCTCCTCCGCCCAGACCTCCGCGGTGATCGGCGAGACCAGGTAGCCCTCCCGCGCGTGGCGGATAGCCCTGTCAAAAAGCGTCGCAAACGGCAGTCGCCCGAAGCGCCCGCTCAAGGCCGCCCACGCCGACACGCAGCCGGGAACCGTCACCGCATCCCAACCGGCGGAGGGCATGGCCTGCCGCCCCGCGAACCGCTCCGGCGTCCACGCCGCCGGCGACCGCCCCGACGCGTTCAAGCCGTATAGACGCCCGCCCTCCCACAGGAGCACAAAGGCGTCGCTCCCGATCCCGTTCATCGTCGGCTCGACGACGGTGAGGGTGATCGCCGCCGCCACCGCGGCGTCCACTGCGTTGCCCCCCTGCTCCAGGGCCGCCCAACCCGCCTCCACAGCCAGCGGCTGGGACGTCGCCACGGCGGCCCGTCCGTACACGGGCATCCGCCGGGAGGGGTAGGGAAACACCTGCCGGACATCGAGGGCCATTGTTGCCTCCACAGGCTTGAATGCGTGATCATGCACTGGGGGGAGGTCCTCCCTCCATGGGCAACCGCATTCGCCCCGGCGCCATCAATTCCTTCGTTTCCCCTTTCCTCCCCGTGCGCGCCGAGGCCAACCTCCAAACCATGGCCACGGCCCTGACCATCGTCGTCCCTGTCTATAATGAAAGACGCGGGCTGCCGCCCACGGTGGAGCGCCTCCGTGCCGTCCTCGGCGACTTGCCGGAAGGCTCCCACGTCCTTCTCGTCGATGACGGATCGACCGACGGGACGGCGGACCTGCTCCGTAACCTCGACGCTCCCGGCATCACCGTCCTCCGCCATGCGCGCAACCGCGGTTACGGAGCCGCGCTCAAGACCGGCATCGAGGCGGCCACCACCGACTGGATCGCCATCGCCGACGCGGACGGCACCTACCCCCTCGAGCGCATCCCCGAGTTCCTCCGCCGTGCCGACGAGGCCCGGCTCGACATGGTGATCGGCGCGCGTCCCCTTGGGCAAGTCCCCGCGCTTCGTCGCCCGGCCAAGGCTGTCCTCCGCGCCCTCGCCGAATACCTCACGGGCGAGCATATCCCGGACCTCAACAGCGGCCTCCGCCTGTTTCGCCGCGAACACCCGCTCCGTCTCCACCGTCTCCTCCCCGACGGGTTCAGCTTCACCGCGACCATCACCATGGCGCTCCTGTCGGAGGGGCGTGCCGTCGAGTTCGTCCCCATCCGCTACAGGACCCGGGTCGGCCGGTCGAAGTTCCACCCCATCACCGACACGGCGAACTTCCTCATGCTGATTTGCAGGACGACGCTGGCGTTTCACCCGATGAAAGTTTTCGGCCCGGTGGGGATGAGCCTGGTGGCGGTGGGGGTGATTCTGCTTGTGGTGCGGATGGTCGTGGCGGAGCCGGTAGCCCTCGCGACAACCATCACGCTTTTCGTGGCCGGGCTCCAGCTGCTGGCGCTGGGGCTTCTGGCGGACCTGGTCAACCGGCGCGGGGTCTGATCGGCTGGCGCGAAACTGGTTTTGGCCGTTGCCTGCACGGCGCGGTCTGGCAACCCTTGCCGCCGGTGACGCCGCGCACCCAATCAAACGGAGCCGAAGCCTCATGGACGAACCGAGGGAGCCCAAGCCACCCGAACAACCCCAAGCCACCCCGCACCAGGATGCCACCGCGCAAACGCCGTCCCCATCCGCGCCCCCGGACGCGAGCGGCGAAGACCCAACGGTGACCTCCTCGCAGGCGGGATTTCGCGCCGCCGAGGGTGCCATCGAGGGTGAAATCCCGTCGCCCCGGGAGCCCGAGACGCCTCGGCAGGCGCACACTCGGGAGTGCGAGGACGAGGGCAA
>CAYQTO010000156.1:0-9006 GCA_964420455.1 uncultured Candidatus Sumerlaeota bacterium
AACGTCGTGGGGTCGCTGGACCGGTCGACGGCGGCGAGGATACCGGCCACACGCGCCGGCACATCGATCATCGCGGGCGCGGTGTCCTGGGTCTTGTCCGGTGGGGGCGTGGCGGGCTCCGGGCGCCCCCGGTCCCCGCGATCGCAGGCGACGAGGGCCAACAGCGCCAGCACGCCGATCCATCCGAGGGGACCCCGCGCGCTAGTCTTCCTCGTCGTCCGTCGTCCCGAAGGAGTCGTCATCCTCGAGGTCCTCGTACATCTGGGCATCGTCGTCATCGTCGTCGAGGAGTTCGTCCGCATCGAAGAGGGTGGCGACTTCCTCGTCGGTCAGTTCGCGCATGGCTCCCCGGAGCCGCTCGGACACCTCCCCGGAGTCGAGGAATTCCGCGCCCTCCTTGCCGAGGACAGCCTGGATCGCGTCGGCAAGGAAGCCGGCCGGGTTCTCCTTCTTCAGCGCGCCAATCTTGAGCGCGTAGCGGAGGATGTTGACGCCGTCGCGGCTTGTAAAGGGGTGGTTGCGGCTGTGGGCCTTCTGGAGAAAATCGGCGACGTACCCAAGGATTTCCTCCTCGGCGAAGGGCACGTTGAACTTCAGGATGCTGAGTTCCTCGTCGCGAGAGGGGAAGAGCACCTCGATCTGGGGCTGGAGCCGCGACTGGATGTATTCGGGGAGTTCGTAGGTCGAGGCGTCATCGTTCATGGTGACGCAGACGCGAAAGTCCGGATGGGCGCCGATCTTGATCCCGGCGATGATGGACTCCACATAGCGTCGGCGGTCGAGGAGCGGGGCGAGGGAGGCCCAGCTCTTTTCCGACATGCGGTTCCCCTCGTCGAGAATGCAGACGCCGCCAGTGAGCATGGCGGTGACCAGGGGGGACGCGTGGTAGGCGATCTGGCCGGCACCGGCGATCACCGGCGTCACGATCAGGTCCTCGGGCCGGGTGTCCATCGTGCACTGGAGGATATAGACATCGCGGTCGAGGGACTTGGCAACCGCGTAGGCCAGCGTGGTCTTGCCGACGCCGGGCTTGCCAATGAGCCGCGGGTTCAGGGCCACGTCCTGCTCGTCGACCACCATCCATGCGGCGACAAGCTGCTCGCGCACGCGATCGTTGCCGATCCAGCGCATGTCCACCGTGTCCGGATGCGCGAGATGGAGATCCACCCCGTCGACTGTGTGGGTTTGGGCCATGTGGGGTTGCGCTGCCTCCCGGCGTGGGGCGTTGGGGGAAACCCTTTCCGCCCCACTTCGGATGGTCAAGCGGCGCGGCGCCTCTAGTGTTCCGCTTCTTCGTGTTCGATCTTCGCCTCGGCGACGACCTTCTCCTGAATGTGGGGGGGACACGGCTCGTAATGGGAGAACTCGCTCGCGAAAATCGATCGCCCCTGGGTCATCGACCGCAAATCCCGGCTAAAGGTCCCCATTTCGCCCTGGGGCACGTCGGCGGTGATCCGGACGTTTCGGCCAAGCTGCTCGTTTCCGCCAATCCGCCCGCGATGGCTCGAGAGAAAGCCCATGATGTCGCCCATGTAGTCCGAGGGCACCTCGACGACGACCTTCATGATCGGCTCGAGGATCACCGGCGCCGCCTTGGGCAGGACCGCCTTGACGGCCATGGAGGCCGCCACCTGGAAAGCCATGTCGCTTGAATCAACCGCGTGGTAGGACCCGTCGTAGCACGAGGCGGAAACATCAACGAGCGGGTACCCGGCGAGGATCCCCCGCTCGAGCGCCTCCCGGACCCCCTTCTCCACGCCGCCCTGATAATTCGTCGGGATCACGCCCCCCACGATTTTCCAATGGAACTCGAAGCCACCGCCCCGGGGCAGCGGCTCGAACTTGATATGACAATCGCCATACTGCCCACGGCCGCCCGACTGCTTCTTGTACTTCCCCTGGCCCTGTGCGGTCTTGGTGATCGTCTCGCGATACTGGACCCGGGGGGGCTCCATCACCACCTCAACCTTCGAGGCCGTCTGCAGGCGCTCGACCGCCACCTCCAGGTGGGTGTCTCCCATGCCATGGAGAAGCGTCTGGCGCAGGAGCGAGTCGCGCTCCAGGCGCAGCGTCGGGTCCGCATCCAACAGGCGATGGATCGCCATCGAAATCTTGTCCTCGTCGCTCTTGTTCTTCGCATGGATCGCCATCGACACCGTGGCGGCGGGCATGTGCGTGGGCACATACTTGGGATTGGGCTCCTTGGGGTCCACCAGGGTATCGCCGGTGTGGACGTCCGAGAGCTTGGCGAAGGCACCGATGTCGCCCGTCATGATCCGATCGACGCTGACCTGCGACTTGCCGCGCAGGGCAAACACGTGCCCCGCCTTCATGGTGTTCCCGTTGCTCATGTTCATGATCGGGCAATCGCCGGTCACACTGCCGGTGACGACCTTGAAGAGCGACAACCGCCCTGCGTAGTCGTCGTTCACCGTCTTGAAGACGAAGGCGCTGAAGGGCTCGTTGGGATCCATGGCACGGCGGAAAATCTCGCTGTCGGGATCCTCCGCGTCCTTGTACGCGCGGAAGCCCCCCCGCTGGTCCGGCGAGGGGCACTCGTCGAGGAGGAAATGGATCAGCCCGGAAAGGCCGATCTCCTTCTCGGCGGAGCAGCACACGACGGGAACGAATCGGCCGCTCTGGAGATCCTCGCGCAGGCCAAGACGGAGCTCCTCCTCACTGAGCGTTTCCGCCTCGAGGAACTTCTCCGTTAGGTCGTCGTCCCCCTCGGCAGCCGCTTCGATGAGCGCCTTGCGCGCGGCGACCGCCGCCTCCTTCATCTCCTCGGGGATCTCCTCCTTCGATTTCCTGCCGCCCTCGTCAAAGATTGCCTTCATGTCCAGCAGGTCGATGACCCCCCTGAAGGAATCCCCCTCGCCGATGGGAAGCGTCACCGGAATCGTGTGGGCCTCGAAGGCCTCGTCGATGGACTTCATGGTGGCTTGAAAGTTCGCCCGCTCCTTGTCCATCTTGTTCACCAGAATGGCGATGGGGATGTCGTACTCCTTGGCAAAGCGCCAGGCGAACTCGGTCCCGACCTCGACGCCGGCCTCCGCATCCACGACGATGAGAGCCATTTCCGAGATGCGGATGGCGTTCTTGATCTCGCCCACGAAGTCGCGGTACCCGGGGCAGTCCAGGAGGTTGATCTTGAACTCGTCGTGCTCGATCGGGAGGAGCGTGGCGTTGATCGACACCTTGCGGCTCTTCTCGAGGGGATCGTAGTCGGATTGGGTTGTCCCCGCCTCGGTGGTGCCCCGGCGGTCCACCAGGCCGTGGATGTGCAGCAGCGCTTCCGCCAGCGTCGTCTTCCCGCTGCCGGAGTGGCCGGCCAGCGCGACGTTGCGGATTTGGTGGGTTTGGTAGACTTTCATGGGCATTCCTTTGCTGGGTTTTTCCGGCGGGCGCACCCGCGCCGCCTAGGGCAGGGTGGACCGTCCATAACGGGTCTCAGACTCGCAAAGGGCAAGCAAACTTAGACCGATTGTGTCGTTCTCGTTTGTTTTGCCACACATCCCTCAATCCTCCCCCAAAACGGAGTGCCTCCATGTCCCTTACGAACCGCTTCTGGCAGGAAGCACAGCCCGTCTACGAGGCGATTCTCGGTCATCCATTCCTTCGTGGGCTCACCGATGGATCGCTCGACGAGGCCGCTTTTCGCCACTACGTCATCCAGGATTCCCTCTACCTCCGCGACTATGCCCGTGGGCTCGCCCTCCTCGCCGCCAAGGCGCCCCATGACGACGCCCTCATGATGTTCTGCGACCACGCCAGGGGGGGCATCCTTGTGGAGCGCGACCTCCACGATGGGTTCCTTGCCCACTGGGGGATGACCGAGGCCGGGGTCCTCTCGACGCCGAAGGCACCCACCTGCACCATGTACACGTCGTACCTCCTGCGCGTGGCGTACGAACGCCCCTGGTTCGAGGCCATGGCCGCCTTCCTGCCCTGTTACTGGATCTACTGGGAGGTGGGAAAGGAACTGGGCCGGGCCGGATCGCCAAACCCCCAGTATGCCCGATGGATTCAGACTTATGAAGGCGAGGAATTCGGGGCCCTCGTGCGCCAGGTCCTCGAACTGACGGACTCCCTTGCCGGCCAGACCACCCCTGCCCAACAGGACGCCATGGCCGCCCACTTTCTTGTCACGGCCCGAATGGAGTACCTCTTCTGGGATATGGGGTTCCGCCGCGAGCAATGGCCCGTCTGACTCGCCCCCGCTCTTTTCATTGCGAGCCCCTTCCCCTGCCACCTAACGTCCCCAACTCCGCCCTGACGGGTGTCCCTCCTGGAGGAATCGTGCGACTCAAGCTCCTTATCCTGTTCGCGTTTCTGGCGCTGGCACCTGCCGGATTTGGCCAGTCCACCCCGGAACCCGGGGCCGCCACGACCTACTGGCGGTTACAGGGGGGCGGCGAAATCGTCGGCCTGCCTGTGAAGGAGACGCCCGACGAGATCTTCGTCGATATAGGCCCCCGGATCATCAGCCTCCCGATGGGCTCCATCGTGTCGAGCAGCCCGCTGGATGAACTCGATGGCAAGGACGCCAACGCCGGCCAGGCCGACGGTGTCTTCGACCCCGAGACCGGATCGGTTGTTTTCTCCCCGCGCAGCGACCAGGAGCAGCTCCTGTCCCAGCAGGACGTCCTCGACCGGGTGAAGCGCAGTGTCGTGCTCGTCTCGAATCCGGGAGGGCTCGGCACCGGATGGATCATCGACAACGATGGGCGCCTTGTCACCAACCACCATGTGACCGGTAACGAGGTCTATCAGACCGTCACGCTGTTTATCAAGGAGGGGGACCAGTGGCGCAAGGAGGCCATCCGCAACTGCGAGGTGGAGGCCTTCAGCACGCTGCTGGACATTGCGGTGGTGAAGCTTGACATGGAGCAGGTCCGCGAGAAGGGCATCGAACTGTACCCGATCGAGATTGCGGCGCCCGGCGAGCTGGAAACCGGCGACGTTGTCTATGCGGTGGGCAACCCCGGTATGGGCTTCATGGTGCTCGACCATACGGTAAGCGAAGGGATCGTGTCTTCGCTGGCGCGGAACTTTAACGACGTGGTCTATCTCCAGACGACGGCGCCGGTAAACCCGGGCAACTCTGGCGGGCCGCTGGTGAATCGCCGCGGCGAGGTGGTCGGCCTCGTCACCCTGAAGGCGATGTTTCAGGAGGGCGTCGCCTTCGCACTCCCCGTCGACTACATCCATCACTTCCTCCGGCACACGAGCGCCTTCGCCCTTACCGAGGCGAATCGCAACCGTGGCTTCCGGTACCACACGCCCGAATGAGTCGCCTCGCCCTCTTCCTGTTTCTGGCTGTGATGGCCCTCGGTGGGCCACCGCAGGTGTCGGCGGAAATCCGCATCCCGCGCGAAGCCCACACGGCCCTCTGGGTCGGGAACGTGCCCGCCGCCATGGAGAACCTCGAGGCCTCGCCGCTCGCCCGCGTCCTCGCCGATACCGAGGTCGGTCTCGCCCCCGGCGATGCAGCCATCAGCCAATCCCTCTCCCTGCTTCCCATCTCACCCGGCGATCCACTCTTCCCCGTCTGGACCAGGCTCGTGCCGTTCATGGACATGCGGTTGCGTGGAGCGCGGGAGGCCGCCACGGCCGTCTTCCCCCTCACCGTCGAGAAGCTTGCGGAAACCTTCGATGGCCAACTCGCCGTCTACTCCACCCTGTACGACCTCTACACCGAGAACAATGTCGAGATCGTTGAATGGGATCTGGTGGTGGTGGCGGAGTTTTCCGAGGAGCGGAGGCCCGAGGTCGAGCGCCTTGTCGACTCGCTCCTCGCGTCGGTCCCCCGCGATGCCCGGCGCCGCAAGGTCGACTTCCTCGGCGAGGAATACTTCCACATCGAGTACTTCATGGACGAGGAAGTCGGATTCGATGGGGGGCCGCCGCGCGACGATGGGCTCAATCTCGTCCAGGAAATCCCCATCATTATCGAGTACGGCTATGTAGACGACAAGTTGCTGTTGGCGGAGGGCCGGGGCGAACCCCTCAAGAAGGCAATCCGCGCCCTCAAGTCCGAGGCCGATGGTGCCCGCCTCGACGGCCATCCCGGTTACCAGCGGGCTGCCGCCACGCTGGGCGATGTTGACGGACAGTTCCACTTCTACTTCGACATTCCCCATCACCTGCGCGAGCTGAAGGACCAGCGGAGCCAACGCGAGATGCTCCAACTGGCCCAGGCGATCGGGCTCGGCCAGTGCGGCCCTGTTGTGGCCCGGGGCGATCTCGGCCCCGCCGGCATGCACGTCCACGCCGCGCTCCCCATCAGCGGCGAGCCGAGCGGTCTCTTCGCCATCTTCGCCGGTGCGCCGGAAAATGACTTTCAGCAACTTGCCCTTGTTCCCGCCAACGCCGAACTCGCCGCCAGCCTGACGGTCGACCTTGCTCAACTTTACGCCCAATACCGTGCGGCCATGCTCGTCATTGACCCCAACGCCCAAAGGATCAGCGACGCCGCGGTCTCCACCGTTGAAGGGCTGACCTCCGTCGATTTCGAGGACGACATCCTCGCGTACATGAACGGCGAGATGGTGAACTACTACTACCGCGAGGAGTCGGAGGGCCTTGCGGGAGGGTTCTACTTCCCGTTGGGCGGGGGCGCCACTTCGGTCGATACGATCAACGGCGTGATCCGGCGTCTCAACGAGGCACAATCGGCGCTGTTCGACGTCGAGGAAGGGCGCATCGAGGGACAGACGGTCTGGGAGTCGAAGTCGCCGGCGACGCCGGGCGCACGACCCGGGACGTTTCTCGGCGCGACGACCCGTGGGCTGATCATGGCGACCAATGGTGCCGAGCTGCGGGCGCTTCTGGGCCGCATGATGGACGACCGCGCCGGCTCCCGGCTTCTCGAGGACGACACCTTCCGAACGCTCGTTCGAGGCGTCCCCAGGCGAGGCGCCCGCGGGTTTGTCTATCAGACACCGGACGCCGTGGCGACACACCTTCGGCGCCGCCTCCCCGCCGAGGCCCGTCTCACCACCGAGCAGATCCGCGATCGCGTGGGCCCGTTCTGGTGGAACCTCGCCTGGGAGCAGGCCACCCTCCGCCTTTCCGTTCATCTTGAACCTGCGGAGAACGCAGCGCCGTGACCGCCCCCCGGCGAGACGCCGACGCCGAGCCGCTCCACATCGTCTGCCTGTCCCACCTCGTCTGGGAGAACCAACTCTTTCAGCGACCCCAGCAGCTCATGTCGTGCTTCAGCCGCCTCGGGGATGGGGTCCACTACTTCGCCCTCACCGGCTTTCGCCGCTACATGACCATGCGCCTCGCCGAGCGATCCATCCAGACGCGATCCGGCCTCCGCGCGCTTAACCTTCCATTTGTACCCTTGGCCCACCGATTCAAGCCGCTCGGCAAGGCAACCATGCTTCAAGTCCGCGTCAAGGCCCGAGGGGCTCTCCGCATGGCACCCCCCGGCCGCCGCGTGCTTTGGCTCCAAAATCCCAGCTTCGTGGAGGAGATCGATCACCTTCACCACGACCTCCTCGTCTACGATCTGATGGACCCCCACGCGGCCTTCAAGAAAGCCGGCAGCAAGGTGGCCTCCTCCGAGGAACAGTTGTTCGACCGCGCCGACATCGTCTTCACCGGCGGCCGGAGCCTCCACCAGCGCGTCGAAGGCAGGCACCCCAACGCCTACTGCTTCCCCAGTGGCATCGATTTCCGCCATTTCGCCCGCGGCGCCGAGGAAGGGCCTGTCGCGGACGACATCGCCCGCATCCGCCGCCCGATCCTGGGCTACTTCGGTTCCGTCGATGAGCGCATCGACTGGGACCTCGTCTCGCACCTGTGCCGCGAACGCCGCCACTGGTCCATCGTCTTCCTCGGGCCCCTTAACACCCTCACCGACATTCCCATCAGCGAAAAGAACTTCCACTGGCTCGGACCCAAGCCCTACCAGCGCCTCCCCGAGTACCTCCGCGCCTTCGACGTCTGCCTGATCCCCTGGCTGGTGAACGACCTGACGCGGTTCATGAGCCCAACCAAGACGCCGGAGTATCTTGCGGCGGGGCGCCCGGTGGTCTCCGTCCCCATCCCCGATGTGGAGGCTGACTATCGCGATGAGGTTCTCGTGGCGGACACGCCGCAGCGGTTTGTCGAGGCGTGCACCGCCGCGCTCAATCAGGGCATCGGACCCGCGCACAAGCCGCCCCAGAGCCGCACCTGGCCCGAAATCGCCCGGGACATGCGCCGATTGATGATCGCCGCTCTGGAGGCCCGGGCCGCCCACGCTCCAGAGGCCAGCTCCCGGGCATGATTATTGGTCACCACACGCACATCCAAACGCGGGTGCGCGATCTCATGCCTTCCAAAGGGCCCCAAAACCCGGTTTTCGCCGTAAACCCAATGGCTCTCGAGGTCTGCCGGCCCAAGGTCCACTGCCCCTCCTGCGGGACCGTGTTCCCCGTTCGCCATCGCCAGCTCGCCCGTTCCGTCCGCTGCCCCTCCTGTCAGGTGCTCTTTCGCCTGACCGCCGATGGCAACGGACTCCCCCCCGAAGATACCGCCCTCCCTACCGAACCGGCCTCCTGACCCCATGCAGATCATCGCCCTAGTCCTTGCCGCCGCGGCGCTCTTCTGGGCGGCGCTCAACCACCGGCGGTTTGCCATCCTCCGCGAAGACCTGCGCTACGTCCACCGGACGTCGCGTCTCGAACGCGAGAAGCTGGAGAAGAAACTCGCCGCACTCGAGAAGGAGCTTGCCGACCGCCCCGCCCCCATCGCCGACACCGCCGCCGGGTCCTGGTTCACCCCCTACATGACGATTCAGGACGCCTTGAACGTTCATCCGGGCATCAAGGAGGTGCTGGCTTCCCTCCACATCGGGGGATGCTCCTCCTGCTCGGTCAGTTCACGGGAGACCCTCGAACAGGCCGCCGCCGGGCACGGGGTGGATCTGGGAGAGATGCTTCGGCGCATGAACGCGGTGATGGAGGGCGTGCCCGCCCCGGAGACCCCCGCCCCCCAGCCACCGGATCCCCT
>CAYQTO010000157.1:0-8925 GCA_964420455.1 uncultured Candidatus Sumerlaeota bacterium
CGTGAAGGTTCCATGCCCCCGGGCGGGTCACCCAACCGGACTGCCAGCGGGCGGGAATGGCGGAGGCGCGGCAAAGCGCGATGAACAGCAGCGCCTGGGTCCCGCAATCGCCACGGCCGGCGTCCAGCACCTTGTCGACGATCCGCGGGAGCACCGCGTATTCGTGTTCCGCGGCCCAGGGGATTTCCTCCACAACCCATTGCCAGAGCGCCTTTGCCCGCAGGAGCGGATTGGCGATCCCCCCACCCACCCGCCTCGCAATGTCCCGCACCCGCCCCTCCAGCGGCACGTGCGGCAGCCGTTCCTTTGTATAGACGGTAGGAACACCGTCTGTCGCATCGAGCGCCGCCAGGTCCGGATCGAGATCCGGCACGAACGCGAAGGAGCGGTATGTGTAGCCGATCTCGAAAGAGACGGGGGCGTCGTCCTCCGCGATGGCCTGCTGGTAGACGGTGCGGTGTGGGGCGTCCTCGGATCCGACAATCGCTCCGGGGTGACTCGTCGAGGTCAGCGCGATGTCGTCCTGCCCCGGGCAGGGGATCGGAAACGGCATCCAGCAGCGGACAGTCTCGCCCGGAGCGATGACGCCCGCGGCCACGGTGATCCGATGACGGACCTGGAAGGTCACGGGGCACCGGAGGTCGCTCCGGCCGCGATGGGCAAGGGCGACCGCCGCGTGGTCGGCGAGATTCACCGGCGAGGTGTCCGCGGCAGCCGGGTCGAGGATCAACCGCGCCTTCTCGCCCGCCCGTCCATGCAGCTCCGGTGTGAACCTGAGGAGGTTGTGGGGCTCGCGGCGGAAATACCGGCGTTCGCCGTCGATGAGGGCGGACTGGACGCAGCCCCGCACGGCGAGCGCCTCCAGTTCGTCCGCCCGCGCGTTCGGAAGGAAAGACCGCAGCTTTTCGAGCATCGCATCCGGCCGGTCCGTAAATTCGTGACGCAGGCGCCGGAGACGTTCGCGTTCCTCCGCCGTTCCCGGCCCTTCGTGGTCATCCAGCCAGGACTCCGCCTTCGCCAGTTGCCCCTCGCGCAGCAGGGCGGCGTATTCCTCGCCGAAGGTAATGGGGACGAGGTAGTCGGGAAGGGACGGAGTCATGATGAAATTCCAGCCAAGGAGTTAACGCATGCTGGAACGGGTGATCTCTGGGGGACAAACGGGGATTGATCGTGCGGCGCTGGATGCCGCCATGGAGGCGGGCCTGCCGGTTGGCGGATGGTGTCCCTGCGGGCGGCTGGCGGAGGACGGCCCCATCCCGGAGGTGTATCCCCTTCGCGAGACGGAAACGGCGGATTACGAGGAACGGACCAGGCGGAATGTTGAGGACTCGGACGCCACGCTGATCATCACGCGCGGGATTCCCACCGGCGGCACGGCATTGACCATCGAGTTCGTGCGCGAAACGAGTCGCCCCTGCCTGCTTGTGGACCTGGCGACGAGCCCGGAACCGCATGAGGTCCGCGACTTCCTCGAGGCCCATGGGGTGCGCGTGCTGAACGTGGCGGGGCCGCGCGAATCGACGACTCCCGGTGTGTATCGTGAGGGGCGTGCGTTCCTGCGGCGGGTTTTCGCGGAAGGGGATTAGGGCGCCGCGCCGGGCCCGGCGTCCTGTGGTGTCGGGACGGGAGATTCGGCGGAGGCGGGGTCGTCCAGTTCACGCATCAGCTCGTCGGCGGCGTCGGAAGAAATGAGTCCGCCCTCCGCCTCGCGGTCTACCGGTGGCAGTTGGTCGATGGGCGCGCCTCCCGCCGCGGCCTCCTCCTCGAGTGCCTGCTCCGCTGCCTGACGTTCGAGTTCGAGGATCAGCGCGTTGTGCCGCTCCTGAATGTCCTCGAAGGGGGCATCCGGATTCGGTTCCGGGAGGGTCGTCGCCTCGCGGAAACGGAGCTCCTTGCGATGACCAAACAGTTCATCGTCGTTGAAGATATCGATGAGGAAGATGCCAAGGACGAGGTCGAGTGCTTCCTCCGGATAGACGCCGGCGTCGATCGCGACAAGCGGGGTGGCGACCTCGGCGCCGAAGCTCAGGTGGCGCTGACGGCCGTCGTCCCAGTGGGGGAGATTGCGCAGGATGCGTCGGTCCTCGATAATCGACCAATCCGTGTCCGCGCGCAGGAAGTGGTTCCCGAACACGGGCTCCATCTCGTTGAAGGAGCCATAAAGGAAGGAAACGCCTGCTTCTCGGCGGCGTTCGTCAACGATGCCAAAGCCCCGCCGGTCGAGTCCCGCGTAGGTGCCGTCGAAGGTGACAAACCCGGCCTGGAGCGCGGACGTCGCCCGGGCCTTTACCCCGACTCCCTTGCCATCGCGGGCCCACCCAACCCGCAGCCGCACCACGTCGAGCGTGTCGTGGAATCGGTCTCTAAAGTACCCGCCAATGCCCGAAAGAATGTCGGCGTGGCCCAAGGCGGGGGGCGCCATCAAGGCAGCGGCAAGAAATGCGGTGGGCAGGAGACGGCGGAGCGGCATGGTCGGCAATCCGGTCAGGTATGGGAGCGACGGTGCCCAGAGGACCGCTGCCAGCGCAAGAACGGTTTGGCCCACCCGGTGATTGCCGGGCGGGCCAGGATGAACCGGTCAGCGGAGGGGAGTCAGTCGGTGAGACCCTCGCGGGTGAGGTAGCGTTCGACCTCGAGCGCCGCCTTGCACCCGTAGCCCGCCGCCGTGATTGCCTGGCGGTAATGCGTGTCGTGGATGTCGCCCGCCGCGTAGACGCCCTCGACGCTCGTTTCCTGACGGTCGCTCACGACCAGATACCCCTCGTCGTTCAACTTGAGACTGCCGTTGAGGAAGCTCGAGTTCGGCGTGTGGCCGATTGCGATGAACATGGCCTCCACTTCGAGTTCCTGCGTGCTGTCGTCCTTGGTGCTCTTGAGCCGGAGCCCTGTCACCTTGGGGAACTTGCCGGACGTGTCGCCGAGCACCTCGTCGACCACGTGGTTCCAGACGAACTCGATCTTGGAGTTGTTCAGGGCGCGCTCCGCCATGATCGCCGAGGCGCGCAACTCGTCGCGCCGGTGGACAACATAGACGCGCTCGGCGAGCTTCGCGAGGTACGTTGCCTCTTCCATTGCCGAGTCCCCGCCGCCGATCACGGCGACTTTCTTGCCCTTGTAAAACCCGCCGTCACACACCGCGCAGGTATGTACGCCCCGGTTCCAGTAGGTCTGCTCGCTGTCGAGCTTCAGCATCTTGGGCGAGGCACCCGTGCAGATGATGATCGTATGGGCGCGGATTTCCTTCTTCCCGGTCTCCAGGACGAAGGGGCGCGTGCCCAAGTCGACATTGCTGATTTCCTCATAGTGAATGCGTGCGCCGTAATTCTTGGCCTGCTCCTCCATGTGCATCATCAGCTCGGGGCCGTCGACGCCCTTGGGAAAGCCGGGAAAGTTCTCCACGTCCGTGGTGGTGGTCAGCTGACCTCCGACCTGGGCACCGGCAAAGACAACGGGCGACAGGTTGGCCCGGGCGAGATAGATGGCGGCGGTCCAGCCCGCAGGCCCGCTCCCAACAACTACTACCTTCTCAACGTCCTGTGCTTCGTCACTCATGAATGGGTCTTCCTTCCGAAGTTGCTCACACCAACCAAGGCAAGATAACTGCCCGCTCTGGAGCAAGCATCAACGAAACCTTGGGGATAACGGAGGTTGGTGATCTGGAGGAAAGAAGTGGTGGGCGGAGCTGGATTCGAACCAACGTAGGGCTCTCGCCCGCCAGGTTTACAGCCTGGTGCAATTGACCGCTCTGCCATCCGCCCACATAAGGACCGACGCGGTTTGGCGCCGGGAATCGCGGAACCTAGGGAGGCCCCGGTCTGGCAGCAAGGCCAAAAATGCCAAAATAGCGAGGGATTACTCGGCCCGCGACTGGAGGACCGACTTGATTTTCAGGTCGCCGATTTCCCGTTCTGCCTCGCGCTTGGCCTCCTCGAGGGAGGCCAGCCGCGCCTCGAGGTCCACCACCCGCTGCTCAGCCCTCTCCGCCCGCTCCACCGCCGCGTCCAGCAATCGATCCGTCGGCGCCTCGTGCAGATCCTCCGACGAGGCATCCGCTGTCAGCGGCGACTCGAAAGGCAACGCCACCGGATAGTAGGAGCGCCAAGCGTACCCACCCGCAACCGCGGCCAGTGACACGGCGCACACAAGCACAAACCGCGAGATCAGACCAAGAGCGTTGGGTCCGGAAGGGGCGCGCTTTTTTCGGGGACGGGGCATCGGCAGCCACAATTACAAAAAGATGCGTCACGTGGGTGGGGCGATCCCGTCTTCCCCCCCACCATGTCAACGAGAGATGGACAGATCAGTTGCGAGGCGGGTTGGTGAGACGGGTGTAGAGGTCGGGCACGGTGAACGCGCCTTCGAAGCTGATCCGGATGTCGTCCTCGGTGTTGGGCGATCGATCGAGGCCGCAGCTGTAGATTTCGGAACCAGCCCGGGAGTAGCCGAGGGGGGTGCCCCAGGCGTCGAGCGGCCAGCCATCCTCATTGGTGAGGAAATTGACGACGACGTTTTCCTCGTTGGCGATCATCCGGAGGTCGTCGGGGGCATTGGCGTGGAGGCTCCGGTAGCGCTCCACTCCTCCCTGGAGGGTTCGGAGGGTATTGCGGGTCAGGCTAAAGGCTTCGCGGTCGGTCATTTCGTCGCTGCCGTTCGTCTGGGCCCGTTCAATCAGCCGCCGTATGGCGATGGCGGTGGGATCCGTTGGCTGCTCCATTTCGGGCGCTGGCGCAAAGGCCTGCTGGAGCCCGAATCCGATGGCCACCAACGCGACGAGGCACGCGGCCCCGACCGCGGCGATGTTGCCCATGCCCCATCCCTGATGACCCCCCTGGCCTTCCGAAAGGATGGTGACTTTGCCCGAGGAGGCGGACGAAGCGCCGGGGGGGACGTGCTGGGGCGCGCCGGTCTGCGCGGCTGAACCGTCCCGGCGGGGGGGTGGTGGAAGCGAGATGCTCGTCTTTCCTCCTCCGCCCTGTGGCGAGGTTTCCGCACCCGGCCCGACCACCGAGCCCTGCTCGCGGGTCTGGCACATCAGCCGCACCCGCTGGATGTCCGACAGCAGCGAGTCGTAGTCCTGATAACGCTCGTCGACGTCCTTGCGCATGCACCTGCCGACGATCTCGTCGAACTCCATGGGAACGTCCGGGCGAAGGGATCTCATGGGGACAAGCGGCGCCGTGACGTGCTTCATCATGATCTGGACCGGGGAATCGGCCGTGAAGGGGGGACGCCCGACAATCAAGTGGTAGAAGGTGGCTCCAACCGAGTAGATGTCGGCCCGGTGATCGACCACGCGCCCCTGGCCTTGCTCCGGCGCCATGTAGGAAGGGGTTCCAAGCACCATGCCTTCCTGGGTCAGGTAACTGTCTTCGAAAAAGATCTTGGCGAGGCCAAAGTCGACGACCTTGGCGACACCCGACTGCGTGAGCATGATGTTCGCCGGCTTGATATCGCGGTGGACGATGTTGAGCTTCTTGGCGGCGGCGAGCGCGGAGACGACCTGCTCCATGAGGTGGGCGATGACCGAGAACGTCATCGGTGTGCGACGGCGGATTTGGTCCATGAGGGAACCGCCATCAACAAACTCCATGGCGAGGAACGGGCGCCCCTCCTCTGAGAGGCCAACGAGATAGACCCGGGCGATGTTTTCGTGCTGGACGGAGGCGGCAGCGCGGGCCTCGCGCTCGAAGCGCTTCATCGCATCGACGTCCGACAGGAGCGTGGGATCCATCAACTTAAGGGCGACAGGGCGTCTCAGGGCATCGTCCATGGCCAGGTACACCTGGCCCATGCCTCCCTTGGCGAGCTTCTTCTCGAGCCGGTACGGGCCCACATAGGTCCCGGGCTGCTCTGCCTCGGCATCCTTGGCGATGGGGATGCGCCCCTCACTGCGGACTTCCTGCCTCTCCACGGGCGCGGGTTGACCTCCTCCCGCCCCTGCGAACGGGTAGGTCGTCTTCTGCTTGTCCTCCGGGCTGCTCACGCGGGCGCTCGGTTCCTGTAGGTCTCGACCATCAAGGTATGGCCGAGGGCCTATCGTTGGATAGCGAAAAGAAGCTCGGCCCGTTTATTTGGGCAGCCGGTATTCCGGCAGGGCGCCGAAGTCGAAGGTGATCGAGAGCTGTTGGGCGATTGCGGTGAGGAGCGTGCCGCGGCTGCGCTCGAGTTCGATAAGCCCCCGCTGGTAGTCGACGAGTGCCCGGACCTCCGCCACCTGGGCGGCGGTGAGGTCTTCCTGAAACTCAAGGACGTTGAAGGTCGTCGAGGCGCCGACTTCGAGGCGGCGCTGCTCGGAAGTGAGCAACTCCTCGGCGGCGCGCACCTGCGCCTTGCTGGCGTCGATCGATTCCTGGGCCGTGCGGATGGTGCGGGTTGCAGCCCGGACCTCCGTCAGGATCGCCAGTTGGAGGTTCTGAAGGTCCAGCCGGCTCAGGTCGAGGTTCCGGCGGGCCTGACGATAGTCGGCCCGCGCTCGCCTGTTCAGGAGCGGATAGCGGAGCTCGAGTCCGTAGAAGTAATCCTCGAAACGCGAATCCTGAATGTCCTGAAAGGCATCGGCGGACTGACCGTCGAGCCCGTTCAGGCCGTACTCGGCGACAAAGTTCAACTCGGGCAGGCGCTGCCACCAGGCCGCGTCCCGGGTCTCCTCCGCAAGCCGTTCCCCGATCCGCACCGCCTCCAGATCGTAGCGGTTCCCGTACGCATCATCGATCAGGTTGTTGTCGTCGTACTCGACCTGGAGGTCGTACTCGTCGGGGGTGTCGGAGGGCATTACCGGGCGGTTCCAACGGGAGGGCGTCTCCGGCCAGTTGAGGAACTGGAGGAGGCGGTCCTGGGCAGCGAGGATGGCGCTCTTGGCCGAGATGACATTGTTGCGCCGCTCGGCCACGCGTGCCTGCGCCTGAAAAAGGTCCGATCGCGGCGAGGCACCCGTCCGGACACGGACCTCATTGACGCGTTCGAGCTCCAGGGCGGCCTCGAGGGAGGCGCGTTGCACCTCGAGGTTGCGAATCGCAAAGACCAGTTCCCAGTAGGCTGACATCACGTTGGCCAGCCGGTTTTCGACTTCCTGGCGATAGGCGGCTGAAGCGATCCGTTCCTGGAGGCGTGCCACCCGAATGCCGAGGTTGGTGACCGTTGGGCCAAAGTTCTTGAGAAGGGGCTGGCTGAGGCGGACGAAGGCCCGCTGGCTCTCGACCGGGTTGTAGACCTGAAGGGCGGCCCGGGAATCGACGAGGTCGACCTGTGCGGAGGAGAATCCTACGCCGATTCGGCCTCCCGTGGGCAGCAACTGGTTCAGCGAGACGGAATAGGTATCTACGTTTTCTTCGGCGACAAAGGTCTGGGTCCCGGCGCCGGCAGCTCCAGCGGAGGGGTTGCTGTTCAGCTCGGTTTCCGAGCGCGAACGCTGGGCCGCCGCGGCAAGTGTCGGGTCGTAGATGCCGAGAGTTCCGTCGACCTCGTCGCTCGCATTTTCAACTTCGAGCCGGCGGATTTCAAGATCGAGGTTTTGTTCGAAGGTCAGGACGACGACCTCCGCGAGACTCATCTCGACCGGCTCGCCCTCGATTTGAATGCGGGGGGGATCAAGGCGGGGGTCAGGCGCCGGGGACGGGCTGGGCTGCTGACCGGAGACAGCCGCCACGAGTGCAAGAAGGAGAACAGTCGTTACCGGGAGCGAGGCGAAGCGAGACAAGTTGGGAGGATCCGTTTCCATGAGAGCGTGTATCAATCCACGCAGGCTCCCGCGGCGTGCGGAAGGATCAACCGGAAACCTGAATCTCGAACTTGTTGTCACCGACCTCGCGGACAATACGCAGGGTGGGGAAGGGGCAGCTTTGAATCGCCTCGATGACCTGCTCGCGGCTGGAGGGGGTGCGAATCGTCAGAATCGCCGACTGATCGAAGGTCTTGCGAACGTCGAGGTCTGTTTCCGGCGCAAGAATCTGGAGCTGTTGGCGGATGATGTTCAGAAGCTCCTCATCGGCCCCGGTCACGAGAAGCTTGTAGTCCGCCTGCGCCTGCACAACGTCCGGCCAGAACGCCCTGTAGCTGCCGATGAGGTCGTTGCCGATGGTCTCGGTCGCGCGCGTG
Organism: uncultured Candidatus Sumerlaeota bacterium; assembly: GCA_964420455.1. GTDB lineage: Bacteria > Sumerlaeota > Sumerlaeia > SLMS01 > SLMS01 > CAYQTO01. Next base: position 8,095 of record CAYQTO010000157.1, read on the forward strand.
ATGGCGGTGGTGATGGCCTCGCGGCGGTCGCGGGCGGAGGCCGACCCGGTCGCGCTGCTCGTGGCCAGCACTTCCCCTGTATCCACACGGATCATGTTTACGGTCATCTCGCAGTCGTAGAACGCGAAGATGTCGTAGTAGAGTTTGCGTTCTTCGCGGAGCGTGGTGGTGGCCTCGCCGGTGAAAAGGATCTCGATGTTGCGGCGCTCGGCGGACACGAGGGCCTGCTCGAGTAGGAGGGGATCATCGAGGAGGTTCACGTTGAGTGGGGGGCTGTCGATGGCGCCCTCGTAGGGCTTGAGACCACGGATGGTCATCTGGTTGCGGACGATGGCGGAGGAAGCGTCGATGCGATCGCCGTCGAGCCGGTCGTCGAGGAAGACGGCGAACTGGGGGCGGAAGGCCGGGTCATAGATGAAGCGCTTTTCGCGCATGTCTTCGACCAGCATGGCGTAGTCAATGAAGACGCGGGCGTCGAGTTCCGTCAGGCCGCCGGTAAACTCGTCCCGGAGGATTTCGACGCCGCTGACGAAGTTGTCGGCGTAGTTTTCCAGATAGCGTTCGAGAAGGTGGTCCGCCCGGAGGAGGACATCGTCGAGAAGTACACGACCGGCACTGGCAAGGACCGCCGTCTTCTTGGCGTTCTCAAGAGCGGCTTGCCGCGTCTCGCCCCTCGTGGTGGCCGTTACGGAAACCGTGGAATCATTCAGCGGCGTGACGAGGACCGCGCTCGCGGGCATCGCAAGTCCGGCAAGAAGTGCCATGGCCAGAAGGGTACGGAGGAGAACGCTCATGGAGAAACCCCTGTAGGTTGCAGGACGATCACTTTTC
>CAYQTO010000158.1:0-8590 GCA_964420455.1 uncultured Candidatus Sumerlaeota bacterium
ATGGAGGGGTGTGGGGATGGCGGCGGCGCCGAGGGGGCGGGACCAGCGGGTGCGGGGCGAGGCGGGGTGGGGGCGGTCGAGGTCGAAGGCGGTCGACCGCTCGGCGACCGGTTGATCGCCGCGATGGAAGCGCACCTTGAGGTAGTGGGCGCCGTTGGGGGCGGCGGAGAGGTCCGTCTGATCGGTGATTTCCTCGCCGTTGAGGAGCCGCTCCTCGCGAAGGCCGTCGCCTCCGTCACAGCTGGCGCGGACCGGGACCGTGTCGCCGGAGAGAACCTCGCGAAAGGCCGGCGCCGCGATCGTTGCCTTGGGGCGCGCGGGCGCCGTGTCCAGCCGCTTCTCCAGCAGCAGGTTCGTCCGCGAGTGGTCGAAGGCATGGACGTTGATCACGCGGAGGACGCCGCCCTGTATATCCACGACGCTGTAGCCGTCGCGCTCGCGCTGGGCGTCTGAGAAGGTGGCGGTGGCGATGCAGCCGTCGAGGCCCGGGGCGATGTCGTTGCGGGTCGCGCGATGAAAATGCCCGAGCAGGACCACGGCGAGATGGTGGTCGCGGAGTTCGTCGCGGACCCGGTCCTTGTCGTATTCGGAGGCGAAGGAGGCGGGGTTGAAGGGGTGGTGCCAGAAGAGGACCAGCGGCGTGGTGGGGGGGGTCTGGCGGAGGACCTCGCGGAGGAAGAGGATCGTCTCCTCGCCAAAGGAGGGGAGCGGCTCCTGGAAGGTCGCGCTGTTGAGGCCGATGAAGCGCACCCCCTTGTGGTCGAACGTATAGCTGACGTCGCCATAGAGCTCGCGAAACCGCCGCGTGTCCGTCACCCAGGTATTGTCGTGGTTGCCAAGGCACCAATAGAAGGGGAAGGGCATGCCATCGACGTACCTGTCGACGAGTTGCTGGGTGACGCCGGGGAAGCCGTACTCGGTGATGTCACCGGTGTGGATGGCGAACTCGGGGGAGAGCGTGGGGGCGGCGTCGGGGGCGGGGCGGACCGGGCCGAGGGCACGCAGCGTGCGCACCGCATCGTAGCTGCGCAGACGGCCGAGGTCCTCCGGCATGTCGTAGAACGGCGACACGTGGGTGTCCGACACGTGCACAAAGGAGAAGTCGCCGAGCGGGCCGGGCGTGGGGAGCGAGAGCGCCTCGACCGCCGCGCCGAGCACGGAATCCTTGGACGTCATCAGCCAGACGGGCAGGCCGACGCAGGTGAGCTGGAGAAAGCGGCGACGCGAGAGCGTGGGCATGAACGGGCCTTTTCCGATCGGATTCGGGGGTTGCCGGGACCTCTGGACAGGCACAGGGAAAAGCTCAACCGGATTTCCCACCGGCAAGTCGTCTCTACACAACGGATGGCAGGAGAAGCTTGCGGCGGCCGTTCGGGGTGGCTACGCTTCCTGTTGGATGAGCTTCGCCAGAAATTCAGTTTCCAGCCTGTTCGGCAGCACATCGAATGGGAGCCCCTCGAGTACCAAAAGCCCCAGAAGGTACGGGTCCTCATTGGTCGAGTCGAGATCAACCACTTCCTGCAGCCGCTTCTCGAAATCATGATAGTCCGCCGGCTCACTGGATGTTAAGTCTGAAGGAATACTCAAATTGATACAACCCAGACTGTCCTGGTGGGACCACCTCATTGTTGGTGATGGATGTATGTAAACCTCAGACTTATACCGGCGCGAAGCGACGTGACAAATTTCGGGGACCCAGCCGAACCCTGGATCAACATCGGGAAAAGTCAACTGGCTTAAAACCTGATTCTCCTGCAAGGGGATGATACCCGATCGGGACCCATAGGCCGAAATGTGCAAGGCAACGCTGACCCGATCCTTCCAAACGGCTTTCTGCAACGAATACAAACCGAGCGGAAGCGATTGGTGTCCAAAAAGGACGGCTTTTCCCGCGGGAGATGGCACATCATCCCAAAGTGGCTGCCCGCTGGAGGTAGTGGTCGAACGGGACATCCATTCTTTGGAAACCGCCTCGTACACATTCCCTTCCAGTCTGTAGATTCTAAGTGGCGAGTTTCTGAAAGGAATCTCCTGCGCATTGGCGTCCAATCTTTCGTTACGCCGATGCACCACCACAAGAACCTTTGGAAATGCAGGCGCCTCGGACTGTGCGCCTTGAATCGTTACCGATGCGGGTGTCAGGATGGTGGCGAGCATTGTCGGCGAAATCCAAAGGGCGGCGCAAACCAATGCAGCACAGAGATACAGGCCAAGTCGTCGTCGATTCAATTTGGCCGCCGCCTCAAGAGCAGGATGTAGGCGGCGAACCCGATTGCAAATATCCCCAAGACGATTACGGCGACCTGGGAGTATCGACGCAGGGTCAAAGCAGTCGGTGCGGACCGCTGATTGGAATTTCCAATCGGCGCCTCTCCCGCTTGGTATACAAGCCTTGCTCCTTGGCTGGAAAAGGAATTCTCGAAGGCGGCAAAATCATATTCAACACCGCTGGTCAGTGGTTCGAAGCGCAGGCGAAAACGATCCGAGACGTTAAGCGTCCATGTGAGGTCGGGCCTCTTCAAGGTGACGTCATAAGCCATCGGCAACATCACATCGCCAACCCCTGCATGGCCTGAGTACTTGATCTCGACGACAAGCAACGTGGTCCCGTCCTCCGCCACCAACTCCTCCTGGCTTTCGATGACGCGTCCATCCTCGACAATGAGTTCGCCTGCTCGGTTAGCGAATTGACGACCGAGAAGGTCAACTCTTGTAGGAGGGATACTGATCAGGAAGCGACCTTGCTGTTGAGAACGCAGTTGGGGGGCGGATGCCACCAATTCCTGATAGTAGAGTGGAGCAAAGTAGAGAAAGGATTCCGGAGCCAGTTTGAAATCCGATTCAAGATCGAGAAAGCGCAGGGGAAGCTGCCCGTATATCCGGAGAAAGCTTGATTCCCCATCTGAAATGAATCCTTCAGTCCCAAGAGAGTCCGTGATCATACCGCCAAAGGTCGATGGCGACGCGGAAATCAGCACCTTCTTGACACTCCCATCCGACTCCGCAGTTCCGGTCAATACAAAGGCATGGACCGGCGCCAGGAGAGTGATGGCGATGAACAAGGCAAGAAGAAGACGGTTCATGATCAATGCTCTCCAAGGAGAGACGGCGTGGTCGGCTGTCGGGCTGAATTCCTGCTACCCCTCCAAATATTGCCGTCCGACAAGGCGCCGTTGGTGGGGTCGTAAACAAGCTGGGCGCTGTTTCTGAATCCATGACCGAATCGTTCATCCGGCCCCACCGACGCCAATCGCCACTCTCCATAGAAATCCCGGGCCCCTGGCCAGAACGTCGACTGGCTGTTTCTTGTGACATAGACACCAAGGACCTGATAGGTGTAAAGACGCTCATCCAAAGGAACCGACTTCTTTGAGGCGGTGAAGGGATCCAATACAAACGGATTAGAAACATAGGCAACCGGAGTGCTCAGGGATTTGGACACCACCCCGTTAACAGGAATTCCAGCGACCAAGTCGTATCGGGGGTCCTGATAGAATTGATAATGAGCCATACGTGGAGGGACATTCGCATCAACGCCATACGACTCGATCGCCATGCTCAATGTTCGCAAATCAGCAGCGACTCTGGCCACCTTCGCCCGCACGGAAGCCTCCAGGAGCGAAGGAGTGGCAACAGCAGCCAGTAGGGCGATAATCGTGACAACCAACAGCAACTCAATAAGCGTAAACGCGCCCTTATATCGTGTCACGGCTCGTAGATCACCCTTAGGAAACCGGATTCCAGAATGTCAAAATGCAGACCCCGTTCAATGTGACGAAGCGTATTCTGCTTTCCGAGAGCCGGCTCGTACTCCGGCGCTTGTTCGGAGATAGCCAAGTGGATCAACGACGCGGTGAATTCGGAGGAGAGGGCTCCGTCAGGCAGGAACTTATTCAGCGTATACTGGGTGATCACGCTCGGAAACTCCGGCCTTCCATAGTCGGCCCTGATCACGGCGGTCTGCCCAGACGGGAACAGGTAGACAGCATCGGTCGGACGTGCAACCCCATTCAGCCGCTCGAATTGCGCCTCGAATTCGAAACCATAAAGTACCGAGCGCCCTGTAGCAATGAATGAGGTGTTATCCTTTGGAGCATATGTGAGCGGCATTTCCGCAAAATAATAGGCAGAGAATGAGGACCAGTCATGGGGAAGTGCCGCCCTATCTGCGGTGTCTACGGGGCCACGAATGGTAATGAGGTAGGGCGCACCACGGAGTGGTGCATAGGCACCCAACTCAATCGTGATCAATTTTCTCCAGGCGTCATCATCCTCAGACAGGACCGCCTGGTTGGTATCGGGTCGACTCATCAATCGGATTTCACCATGACGCCAAAAATCCGACTGATAGGGGGCGTCGAAAGTCGTTTGAAAATACCGCGTGACCGAAGTCGTTCTGCCACCGTGGTAATTCAGCTCCAGAGTGTCTCTGGCACCGTTGCGCAGCCGGTCCAGTATTTCTTTCTCCGCTGGGGACATTTGCGGATTGGGATCCGGCACCGTTGCTGGGGAAACCACATTCAGGCCGCTGTAGGTGAGCTGTACTCTCGTCAATGTTTCGGCATGCAGAGACTCAAATGCTGCAATTTCGGCAGCGTACTCCTGACCGCTGCCGAGTGCCAGACTCGGCAGCAGGGCAAGACCAGTCAGGAAAGTTAACTTGCTCAGCAGGATGTTGGAGTCCATGGCAGCGTTTGCGTTGGCGTACCGGTGCAGTCGCCGGTCATATAGACATTAAGGACGCCACACGTTACGTTTTTGTTTTCACGGCAGCGTTGGTACCACTTTCCGGTGGTGCAGCTCCGATATGACGCCTCGCCGACAGCCTCATACTCCCAGCAGAGGTTGGAGGCAAGCTCGAGTTTTGTGCTCGTGCAAGCCGTTTCCCCACCGCACTTCTCGCCCCACCCCCCAGCATATACACCTCCCCCTGGGATTGTAACTAGCAGAAACGAAATAAGGAAGGCCTTTAACGTTTTTATGTTGAACTCCTGATTTTTGGTCGGGACTTCCTGAGGCTGGGGATCATGGCTTGCAGTCCCGTGCGACTGTCAATAGAAAAGCTCGCGGTGGCATTGCAACCGTCGAGGCTCGGGGCGATATCGTTGCGGTTTGCCGGGACCTCTGGACAGGTGCAGGGAAAAGCTCAACCGGATTTCCCACCGGCAAGTCGTCTCTATGGAACGGATGGCAGGAGGAACTTGCGGCGGCCGTTCGGGGTGGCCGGGCTGCCGAAACGACTTTCCGGCGACGGAATGGGTACCCCTTGCCCCCTCGTCGTAACACGAGCCCTGAACCTTTTCAGGTACCACCATCCCCCCCTCCTCAGGAGCATCGTCATGGGCATGATCGCCGACACCCTCGCCCAGGAAATCGAGCACGAGGCCAGGTCCACCCGGGCCATGCTCGCCCTCGTCCCCGCGGACCGCTTCGACTACAAGCCCCACGAAAAGTCGATGCCGCTCATGATGCTCGCCTCGCACCTGGCGGAGTCCCTCGATTGGCTCGTGGGCACGATCCGTGACGACCGCTGGGAAATGGACGAGGAGACCTACCAGCCCTTCGTCGCCGGATCCGTAGAGGAGTTGCTGGCCACCTTCGACAGCAACCTGGCGGCGGGGCTCGAGGCGCTCCGCGACGCAAGCGACGAGCACATGATGGGTGTCTGGACGATGACCAACAAGGCCACCGGGGCGGCGTTCTTCAGCATGCCCCGCGCCGCCGTGGTCCGCGCCTTCATCTGCAACCATGTGTACCATCACCGGGGCCAGCTGAGCGTGTACCTGCGCCTGCTCGACCAGCCCCTTCCGCAGGTCTACGGGCCGACCGCGGACCACCCGGAGATGCCCGTCGGGTAAGCGCCGCGGGGCACATTGCCGGGGCCGGAGCGGCGCGCCTGCGCCTGCCATGGTGCTCTCGTCCATCGGGCGTGGTTCGCCCGGCGGGGTTCGCGGGAGGTGTCTCACGGCAGGCGCCAACGGAGGCGGCGGAGGCGGCGGTGTGCGCGTTCGATGCGGGAGGGAGGTCGGCCGCGGGCGTCGCTGGCCACGTTCGGGTAGCATCCGTCGGGATAGTACTGGAGGGAGCAGAGGATCGCCCTCAGCTCCGCGTCGTAGCGCCAAAGCGCCGCCGGCCCGGCGAGGTGGACGATGGTGCGCTCGCAGGCTTCCGCGTTCAGGCGCATCACCCCGCCCTTGCCCGCATCGTCCAGCAGGCAGGCCAGGTGCACCGCCCGCTCGACCGTTCCGGAGCCCACCACCGCCTCGCCGGTGGGGGCCTGCTCGATCAGGTCCGCCAGCCGACACGCCGTGCGCCAGGTCTCGTCGTCGCACCACTCCGGCCCCGCCGCCTCGTCCCGCGGGTCGTTCTTTCGCACCCCCACCATTTCTGACTCCGGGAGGGCGTCGATTCCCTCCCCCATCTTTTTCCTAGGGGATTGTTCCTCCCCATGGTCCACCCCTTCGGCTTGGGTAACGGCGCCGTTACTGTCCCAATCGGCGTGGTCCTGGCCCGTGCCTTCGGCGTGGTCCGGCGGGTTGCCGTCGGTGCCGTTGGCGGATTCGCCGGGCGGGACAACGAGCCAGATCATCCGGCGCCGGCGCCCCCGCGCGGCCGGTTTCGCGGCGCCATCCTCCGCCGCCACCGGCGCGTGGACGAGTCCCTTGCCGTGCAGCACGTCCACCGCGCGCTTCACCTTGTCCCGGCTGAAACCCAGGTCCTTCGCCATGCCGTCGATGCCCAGCCACATCCGGTAGCCATTGGGCGCGCAGGCGGTCTGGCGGATATATAGATAGACAGCCATCTGGAGCGGGGTAAGGCCGAGCCCTTGCCAGACACCCCATCGGGGGCGTCCCGCATGGGGGGGCGATTTCAGCGGACTTGCGGACATGGGAAAGACCTCCGGGCGAAGTGTTCGACGGAAGCGCTAACGCCATGGCGGATGGATTTTCGCGCTCGGCGCCCAAAAAGACCACGCCGGCGGCGCGGGAACGGAACCGGCAGCCGCAGGATCCCCCGGCCGGCAATCGTGTCCGCCGCGTCCACCGCGCCGGTTTTGTCCGGCGGGGTCCTTCGTGGAGCAGGGGCACGGAGATTTGCCCCCCATTCCGTGTTTTTCGCGGAAACCTTTCTTGCTCCGGCACTTTCCCGATTTTCGTTGACCCTTTTGTAATCAAGACTTAACTTATAGAAGTTATAGTATTAGGAAGCGGGCTCTGGTCACGCAGAGGAACTGTCCTGCTCCCAGGGGCTTTTCAGGAAAGGTGGAAAAGATGGAGTCGAGCCCGGTGACGCAGGTGGTGGCGATAGGTGCCTCCGCTGGAGGGCTGGACGCGCTCGAGCGGTTCTTCGTGGAAATCCCCCGAAAGACCGGGCTCGCCTTCGTGGTCATCCAGCACCTGTCGCCGGACTTCAAGTCGATCATGGACGACCTGCTGGCGCGGCGGACGCCGCTGGCGATCGAGCACGCCGTGGAGGGGATGGCACTCGAGCCGGACACGATCTATCTGACCCCGCCGAAAACCCGGCTGGGGATCGCGGACGGGAAGTTCATGACGGAGGAGTCCCGCGCGGCCAACACGGTGGCGTACCCGATCGACGATTTTTTCGCGTCGCTGGCGACGGACATGGGCGAGAAGACCATCGGGGTGGTGCTTTCGGGAACGGGGACGGACGGCTCGCGGGGGGTGATGCGGGTACGCGAGGCGGGGGGGAGCGTGTATATCCAGTCGGCGGAATCGGCAAAGTTCGACGGGATGCCGCGGGCGGCGATGGCAAGCGGTGCGGCGAACTTCATCGGCTCGCCGGAGGAGATCGCGCGACGAGTGGCCTTTGGCGAGGCGGTGGGGGCGGCCGGTGCTCCCCCGGCGGTGGAAGAGACGCCGCTGGAGGCGCTCGTGGCGATCATGCGCCGGGCGAGCGGAGTCGACTTTTCCATGTACAAGCCGAGCACCGTCGAAAGACGGCTCGAGCGGCGCCTCAACGCACGCAAGTGCAACTCCCTCGCGGACTATGTGGAGATTTTGAGGGAGGATGGGCCGGAGCGCGACACGCTGCTCCAGGACCTGTTGATCGAGGTGACGCGGTTCCACCGCGACCCGGGGGCGTTCGCTGCCGTCCGTGAGAAGGTGGCCCCCATGCTTTCTTCCGGTATGCCGGAATTCCGCATCTGGGTCGCCGGATGCGCCACCGGCGAGGAGGCCTACACCTGGGCCATGCTTCTCCTCGAGGAGACCCGCGACCTTCCCAACCCGCCGCTCCTCAAAGTCTTCGCGACCGACATCCACCGGGGCTCGCTCGAGACGGCGGCAAGCGGCAACTATCCCGCCGAGGCCCTCGAGGACCTTCCCGAGCAGTGGCGCGCCTCCTACTTCGACCGCCTCCACGACCGCTATCAGGTCACTCCCGCCCTCCGGTCCCATGTGGTCTTTGCCGAGCACAACCTGCTGAAGGATCCGCCCTTCACCCGGGTGCAGGTCGTCAGTTGCCGCAACCTGCTCATTTACCTGAAGGTGCCGGCACAGGAGCAGATTCTGGCGAACTTCCACTTCGCGCTGACTCCTGGCGGGATGCTGTTCCTCGGGCCGAGCGA
>CAYQTO010000159.1:0-8575 GCA_964420455.1 uncultured Candidatus Sumerlaeota bacterium
ACAAGAAAGGAGGCGGTGGCGCCGCGGCTCGCGCCCGCGCGGCGAAGCTGGAGAGCGACCGGCAGAACCGAGCACGAGCACAGCGGCAACGGCGCCCCCGCCAGCGCGGCGCGCACAACCGCGCCCAGGCTCGCCTGTGACAACCAGTCGCGAATCTGCTCGGTTTTCAGGAAGGAGCGGATCAGCCCCGCGATCACTGTCCCGAGGAGCAGGTAAGGAGTCACGTGGACGATGACCGACCAGGTGTTGAGGAGAACTTCAACAACGTAGTTCATGGGACCTCCCGCCGGACCGCTACGGCATGAGGAGAAACGGCAAGGTCCGAGCCAAGCAGAACCGAACGGTTACCAAATGCCCTTGTTCCCCGTATGGCTGACACACTGGCCCCGTGGCTCCCAGAGGTAAGGCTTGCCGTTTTCCTTCTTGCCGGGGATGTGGGCTTCCTCGCCCGGCGAGGCGACAACCTTAACCGGGAACGCAAGCAGGGCGCGGTGCCACCGGCTGCTGAGGTAGCCAAGGTTTTCGCGATGCAGGTCTACCTCGAGCCAGTAGCGCCCGGTGGGGAGGATGCGCGGCACCTCGACGCCGAGTGCCATGTCCACATGTTCGCCGGGCTTGAGCGGTTTTTCGAGCGGCGTCATCAGCCGTCCTTCCCACTCCTCGTAGGTCGACTTGTTCTCGGCCTTCCAGTGATAGGTGAGGGCATCGCCGAGTTCGGGCGCACCGATGGGTGCCGTGCCGACGTTGAGTACCCGAATGGGAAGGCTGAACTGCTCGCCCGCGGTCAGGAAGCCATCATAGAGCTTCTGTTTCACTTCCGCCGCCTTCCAACTCGTCAGGTACGCGCCGAAAGGCACGTTCTTCACCTTCACCGGCAATTCCACCGCGTTGTTTCCACGCTCGCCGAACCACGTCACCTTCTCGTGGACCATGTCCACCTTGATGGTGACCGGGCCGCCGTAGGAGAGTGGCTTCACCGGCAGGATCATCTTCGTCGTCTGGAGGGGATAGACGACCTTCTTCACGGGGATATGCAGGCCCTCGTCGATCAGTTCCAGCTTCTCGTTGAACACGCGATAGCTCAGGCTGACCCAGGAGACCTTGTTCTTTGTGGGCGGCTCCCAGGGAAAGCGGCCGGTGTTGGTGACCTCGACCTTCAGCCGTGCGCCCTTGGTGCCGTCCAGAGCTTTGATGGGATTGTGGATCTTGATTTCGCACCCGTAGACGGAGGACTGCCCCTCGACCCAGTTGCAAGACGCCCGGCGGCAGGATTCCCAATACTCGCCCGTCCGCAGCGACTGCCGCAGGTTCTGGTACTTGGATCCATTCCAAATCTGTTCAAAGCTTTCCTTCCGCAGGTCGCCCATCACCTCGTCCGAGAAACAGCAGGGATACACAAGGCCGTCGGACTTGATATGGACGTGGGTCCAGGGGTTGCCGCAGGTCTTGGGCGGTGCATCGTTGGGGATGGGGTGGGGATAGGGCGGACGCTTCAGCACGCTGTTCAGGTAGGGAATGTGGTCGCGCATATAGTCGCGCGTCTTGAGGAAGAAAAGCTTGCGCGCATTGCCGGACGAACCACCGGACTGAACCCGCAGGTTGTCCAGCCGCCATCCCACCTTTTGGTTGTACTTCAGTTTGATCTTGTTGCGCAGGACCGTCCAACGGTCGGTGTCCTTGCTCATCTCGATGTCGTACTCTTCACCCGGCTCGAGATCGAAAGGGGGGTGCTCGAAGTTTGTGTGGATGCCGAGCTCGAGTGCACGCTGGAACCCGCGGCGGAACATCTCGTTCGCCTTCCGCTTCTCGTGAACCAGCGAGAGGTAATCCATCTTCTCGTCGTCGACGTACATGTTATGGTTGTACTTCACCGTATCGAAGCCGAACTCCTTCGCGAACTCGACGAAGGTTGGGATCTCCTCCACATTCAGCGTCGAGCCGACGACACAGAGGTTCATCCGTGGTGTCTCCGACTTGAGCCGCTTCTTCACCTCCTGGAACATGCGGAGCTTCTCGCGGAGCATCTCCCACTTCCCGCCCCGTCGGATCAGCTCGTAGGACTGCTTCGTCGCCCCGTCGATCGAGGCATTCACATAGCCGACGCCCGACTTGATGATCAGTTCGGCCATCTCCTCGGTCATCAAAACGAAATTGGTGAAGAACCCGAGGTCCATCCCGTTGTCCGTATCGATCTTCTCGAAGATCTCCGGAAGCCGGGGGAAGAGGAGCGGTTCCCCGAAGGACGACACGATCACGTCCTGGCAATGGGGGAAGATATCCTCCATGACGATATCGAGGATGTCGCCTGTGAGGTTCTCGCCAGCCCCATGATACTTGTCGCGTGCGCACATGATGCAGGCGAAGTTGCACTTGGTGGTAACCTCGAGCTGTATCGAGTAGGGATAGGAGCGCATCACATCAACCCGCTCGCGCATCTCGATGGTGTTGAGCAGGCGGTTATCGCGCGGGTTGAGGTTCCGGAGTCGGCGGCGGGAGGCCATGGGCGGTGTCATCTCCTCGGAGGCATGCGGTTGCCGGATACAGTGAGGTGATCCGGCGGGGCGGTTGACCGTCAAGTCCATCCCCCGGCATCCGCGGGGCAGGACCTGTCGGTCTTGTTTGAAACAGCGTTTTCGCTACGCATCGGCAGATGCAAGAAACGTGTTCGCCAGCCGCTGTTGGGAAAAGCGGGAGCTTTATCTTGCCACCGTGAGCACCCGGGCGTGACCGTCGCGGGTCAGGATTCCCGCCCGCTCCCGCTGACGCGCCGCCGCCCCGTGCCCGAGTCTCTACGCCAAGTTACCTTCCTTTCGTACTTCCCCGCGGGGTCGCGGCCCGAATCCCCGGCCGAGTTCCGCCTCCGCCGCCTTGCCGAGGGCCTTTCCAACCATTTCCGCGTCCGCCTCGTCACGCTCGACCGCGGCGACGCCCCCCCCTCCAACGCGAGGGCCAGCGACACGCTCGAGGAACGGCGGTTCCCCAAGACCCGCGAGTACCAGCTCTGGCACAACCTCCTCGAGAAGATGATCCGCTGGCGAAGCTGCAGTGGGCCCGTGAGCGCCATCGCCGGTCGTCGACACCGCGCCTTTCGCCGCGCCCTCGCCCGCGAGGCCGCCGAGGCCGATGTTCTCTGGTCCGAGAGCCCCTACCCGCTCGCGCTGCTGCCCCGCAGGCGCCGCAAGCGCCAGCTCCTCGTCTACAGCGTCCAGATGGTCGAAGCGGATGCCGCCGGCGAAATGTTCCCCGGAAGAAACCCCGCCGCCATGGCCATGCGCCGGTGGGTGCGGCGGATCGAGCGGCAGGCAATCCGCCGGGCCGACCTCGTCATCGCCCAGGGCATCGAACAGGTCGACCGCCTGCGTGAATACTATCCGGTCGGTATGGCGAAGGTCCTGATCGCGCCCAACGGCATCAATCGCGACGCGATTCCTCCCTGCCCGAGCAACGAGGTCCGGGAGCATTGCCGCGATCTCTTCGGCTTCCAGCCCAGGGAAAAGGTTGTCCTGTTCAACGGGTGGCCCTCCGGCCCCAACGAACAGGCGGTCCAGTTCCTTATCCACCAACTCGCCGTGGAATGCCCGTCCTACCGGTTTGTCATCGCCGGCCATGTTTCGCGCCTGTTCCTCGACGACGAGCGGCCGCCCAACATCCAGCTCTTCGGCTGGATGGACTTCGAGACGACCAAGCGCATGCTTTACGCCGCTGATGCGGCGATCCTGCCGATGGCGACCTGGGGCCAGAACTGGAGCGAGCTGCTGGAGTACCTCTCGGCGGGGCTGCCGGTACTGGCAACCCCCGAGGCGGTGGAGGGCCTCGAGCTCGAGCACCGCCGCCACCTGCTTGTCTATACCCGCGACGAGCTGGCCCGCGGCCTCCACGAACTGCTTCAGGAAGGCCGCCTTGCACGTCTCTTTGCCCGCGAAGGGCGCCGCCTCATCGAGGAGCGCTTCGCCTGGGAACACACCTTCAAGCTCCTCCGGGAAACTTTCAGCACGAAGCTCGCCCCGCGGCTTCTGATCCTCAACGACTACGCGGTGACCCCGGCAGAGCAGGGCGGCCAGGTGCGCATTGAGTCGGTCGCCAGGTGCCTCGAGGAGCGGGGGATCGCGACAACCCTTCTGACGCTGAAGGTCGGCGGCGAGGAGGAGCGCCGGCAGGTCGGCCCGTTGAGCGAGGAAATCAACATCCCCCGCGGCATGTGGCACCGCGTCGCCGACCGCCTGCTCGAGCAGCGACTGGGATGTGGCGCCGACGACACCACCGGCCTGCTGCTGACCCCATGGCTGTCACCCCGCTACCTGGAAGTGCTCCGTGCCGAGCAGCGCCTCGCCCGGGGCATCATGCTCAGCCACCCGTATATGCAATCCAGCTTTCGCCGCCTTCGCACCCGCCTGCCCCTCTACTATGACTCACACAATACCGAGTTCGAACTCAAGAAGGCGATCTACCCAAAGGGCCTCCTGTCGCGGCGCCTGATCAACGCGGTGCGCCGGGCGGAACTGGCCGCCGCTGGCCAGTCAAAGGCGACGTTTTGCGTGTCGGACTCGAACCGCCGCGAGTTGTCCACAATGGTGCCGGGCCTCGAGAAGCGCGCCTTCGTGTGCCCCAACGGCGTCGACGCCCGCGCCGCCTGTGTCCGAACACGGGATGACAAGAAGGCCATGCGGCGTCGCCTCGGCATGCGGCGTGAATTCATGGCCATCTTTGTCGGCTCCGGTCATCCCCCCAACGCCGAGGCCGCCCGCTTCATCCTTGGCGAACTGTCCCGCTACCACGCCCGCGTCCTCTATGTCCTCGTCGGCACGGTGAACGGATGGTTCCACAACCAACCGCTCCCGGCCAACGTGCTCTTCACCGGCCCCGTCCCCACGCCGGTCAAGAACACGCTGCTCTCGCTCGCGGACTTTGCCCTGAACCCCATGCTGACCGGTTCGGGAACCAGCCTGAAAATGATGGACTACATGGCGGCCGGGCTGCCGATTCTGTCCACGGCGGTGGGGGCGCGCGGCCTCAGCGATGAGGAACTCGCAGCGATCGCCCTCATGGAACCTTCGGAATTCCGCGCGGGAATTAGCCGCCTGCTCGCCGACCCGGCCGAGCTCGATCGCCTCGCCGCGGCCTCTCGCCGTCTTGCCCTCGAGCGCTACGACTGGCCAATCGCCCTGGGCCCCATGCTTGATGCCATCAGCCGGGACTTCGCCGGCCGCCGGCCGTACGACCTTCAACCTTGATTTGCTCCGGAGCCGCTCGCAGCTTGACGGAACTCTCTCGCCGACAAACAGCACCAATCCACGAGGAACCGGGCCATGGCGCAGAACGACCCCGACCAGATTATCCGTAACGTCGAGCAGTTGATCGAAGACTCCGCCGATGCCGGCGAGGGGGTTCCCGACAAGACCAACCGCGGCGCCTGGCGCGATGCCCGACCCGAGGAACTCCTCCACTCCGTCGCCCATTTGCTCGAGCGCAACGCCCTCGGCAAGATGCGCCCCGTCCACGACCTCGAGAAACACGTCCAGGAGGGCACGAAGACCAGCTTCATCGGCCGTCTCACCGCACGAGTCTTCCGCCTCTTCACCAAGCCACAGTCACGGTACAACGAACTCAATCTCGAGGCGCTCAATATCATCGGCTACAACCTCGAGAAAATGCGCCAGCACCTCCTCCGCCTGGAGGAACGGGACAACCGCACCTTTGGCCTCACCGGCCAGAGCGCCGGCGACTTTCGCCGCCTCAGCACCATCGTCACCGACCACCTCCGCCAGATCTACGGCAACGCCGATGTCATCCAGCGCGACATCGCCTCCGTCACCAGTTCCCTCAGCCACGTACTCGACCACCTCAAAGGAATCGGGGAAAGCATGGGCGCCCTCACCGTCAACCAGGCCGATCTCCAAGGCGAGGTGTCCTCCGCCCGCATGGAACTCAGTCGCCTCTGGACCGAGGTCGACATGGTCTTCGAGAGTATAGACGCCCGCACGGAAGACATCTGGAAAGGGATCGGCGAACGCGACGCCCAACTGAAGACGAACACGGAGGCGGCCCAGCAGACAAACCGCGAGATGCGGGAACTCGAGACGCTGACCCGCGAAATCAAGGCGCGCCTCCTTGTCATTTCGGAACAGATCAGCCTTCACCAGGAAATGCTCGAGACGCTCCAGCGACGCGTGGAGGTGGGTGCCGGCCGGCCGCCCCGCCCCCTGACCGGCGGCGAAGCCACCCACGACATCGAGACCAGCGCCCCTCTCCCTCCTTCCCCCGCCCCCTCCCACCAGAGCCTCATGCGCGAGATGACCAGCATGGCCTACTCCCGCTTCCAGCGCCAGTACCGCGGCGACGAGGAAAGCCTCCGCGAGCGCCAGCGCCCCTACTTCGAACTCCTGCGCAAGCACCACGACGTCCCCGCGCTCGAAGGCGTTACCCCGCGCCTTCTAGACCTCGCCTGCGGTGATGGAATCTTCCTGCATCTCGTCCGCGAGGGCGGCTGGGAAGGCGCAGGCGTCGACCTCAACAAGTCCATGGTCAACTACGGCCGCAGCCAAGGCCTCCCCATCGAATACGCCGAAGCCCTCACCTACCTGGAAAACGCCGAGGAGCGCTCCTTCACCGCCGTCACCGCCTTTCAATTCATCGAGCACCTTCCCCCCGAGTCCCTCATGGCCCTGCTCAAGGGCATCTATCGCGTTCTGCGCCCGGGCGGGTTGGTCCTCACCGAGACCATTAATCCCCGCACGCTCATGGCTCTCCGCTGGTTCCACATGGACCTCACCCACGAGCGCCTCATCTTTCCCGAAGTCCTCCAGGTCCTCATGGAAACCGCCGGCTTCCAGGTGGAGGAAAGCGAGGAACGCAACCCGGTGGATCCGAAGCTCAGGCTCGCCGCCCCGGAGAACGGCGAGACCGCGGAGAATGTCGAAAAGCTGAACGCGCTTCTCTTCGGAAACCAGGACTATTACATGCTCGCACGCAAGCCCGGGGGAAACGCGGGCGACTAAGGCCGCCCCCGGTTAATGATCGCGACGACTTCGCGGTGGAAGCCCCGCCAGTCGTCGAGCGCTCCCGTCGCCGCCGCATTCGTCAGGATCACGAGCGTCAACTCACGCTCCCGATTCACCCACAGCAGACAGCCTGTATAGCCGGTTTGCACATACACCCGGCCTGGAGTCGACCCCTCTGGTGCCAGCGGCATCCCCACCGGCGAAGCCATCCCACCGTCCGACAGGTGGATGCCCACCCGCGAACCGCACAGGCGGTACGCGGTGGTCCGGCCGAAGAGGAACTCCCGGAGCTTCCCCGCCCAATCCGGTGCGTCCGGACTCGGATACAGCAACCCGTCCGCAAACCGGGCCACCTCGTCGGCCGTCGCAAAGAGGCCGCTGTGGATCGGCGTCACACCGTGCCGGCGCAAAAGGAAGTCCGCCCCCCGATCGAACGGCCGCCCGTAAAGATACCCCCCCTCCGGATCAACGCCCGACGCTGCCGTGATCCCCGGGGGCGGCCGCCAGGTGACCCCCTGCAGACCAAGCGGCTCCCACACCTCCTCGCGGAGGAACTCCCCGAGGTCGCCAAGCCGCTCCGCACCCATCCCCCCCAGTAGCACCGTGTTCGCGTTCGCATACCGGTAGCAGCCCGGGGCCGCCGGCATGTTCTGCAGTTGGGGCAGGGCCGTCCCGCCTCGCACGACGTGAACGAGAGACTCCTCGAACACATCGTCGTCCCGCAATCCGCTGGTGTGGTGGAGCAACCGCCGCACCTGTTGCCGTTCGGCCTCCGCAGGGTCATCCCCCAACAGTCGCCAACCCACCGGCGCTGCGGCGAGGGTCTTGGTGAGCGAGGCCACGTCGAACGACATGGCGGGGGTGATGGCGCGCGATGATCGGTCCGGCGAAGCACGACCGAAGGCGCGTGTATAGACGGGAAGCCCGCGATGACACAGCAGCACCACGCCGCCGGGAATACGGCCGCGCCGAACAACCCGGTCAATCGCGTCGTCCACCAGGACGAACGTCCCCGCCGCGATGCCATGGGATCGCTCCGGCTGGAGGGCGCCGGGCCCGTTGCGGGAGGCACACCCCACCAGCAGGAGCGTATAGACGGCCAGAAGGAGCAGGAGCCTCACCGCAGGGGCTCCCGCCAGCGGCTGGCAAACCAGTCCAAGTCCTCCTCCGGGATGTCACCGGGAGAGAGGCCGCGAAGGCAGGCGAGGCGCGCCTCTCCGGCGAGGGGACAGCGGCGCTTCCAACAGGGGACGCAGGCAAGGTCCCGGCGCTGGAGCGTCCGGCCGTCCTCCTCTTGTCTTGTCCCGGTCCACGGGCGATTCCGCGCGGGGTCCGAGGCCCCCCAGATCGTATAGACGGGGATGCCGAAGAGCCCCGCAATCTGCGACGGCCCCGTGTCGCCGCCCAGGTAGCCGCTGCATAGCGAGACGAGCACGGCCATTTCGCGGACGGAGGTCAGCGGTGCGGCAAAGCCTCCCCGGCCCCGGAGCGGCTCGAGCACCGCGTCCCGAAGATTTTCCTCGCCGGGCCCCCAAAGGACCATCGCACGGCCGTCTATACGATCGAGAAGGCGCCGG
>CAYQTO010000160.1:0-8255 GCA_964420455.1 uncultured Candidatus Sumerlaeota bacterium
AGACGGCGGCGACGCCGGCGGCCTCGATGGCGGCATCGGCACCGCGGCCGTCCGTCATCGAGCGGACGAAGGCCACCTGCTCGTCGGCGTTTTCCCCCGCGGCCAGGTGGGTCTGGGCGGCGCCGAAATGCCGCGCCCAGCCGAGGCGTCCGGCGTTGGGGTCCGTGGCGACGACGACGGAGTCGTGCTCATGGCGGAGGAAGGCGATGGCGGCGAGACCCACCAGCCCGCATCCTTGGACAAGGATGGTTTCGCCGGGCTCGGGACGGATGGCGCGGACCGCATGGGCGGCGGTGCTGACGGCGCAATTGGCGACCACGGCGATTTCGTCCGGGAGGCGCTCGTCGAGGGGGAAGATCGCGGTTCCCGGCCTCAAGAAAATTTCGTCGGCGAATCCTCCCGCCGGCGGATCATCCTTGGCGAGCACATGATGGCCGTATTTCATCAGGCGGGTGCACTTCTGCTCGAGGCCGTGGGCGCAGAAAAAGCAGGAGCCGCAGGAGGCCATGATCGACCAGGTGATGCGTTGGCCGGGGGAGAGCGGGTTGCCGTCGGCGTCGAGAACGGTTCCGGCGGTTTCGAGGACATCGCCAATGATTTCGTGGCCGAGGATCGACGGGGTGGGCTCCTTGCGGCGACCGAGGTAGGTGTGCACGTCGCTCCCGCAGATGGTCGAAAGGCGCACGCGGCAGCGGACAAAGCCCTCCGGCATGTCGTAGCGGGTCTCGTCGCTGATGACTTCGAAGGGATTTCGGGGGCCCGTGAAGACGGCCAATCGCGGGGCAGTCACGTGAGGGGATCCTTTGGTGGGGGTGTCTTTCGGCTTGTAGCCGTGGAATGCCTGTTCATAGTGAGATCTTCATCCGCGTGTGCGGTGGTAAATGAGAACGGCCAAGGCCAAGACGACAAAGTTCATGAACGACAAGGTGGTGGAAGAAAAGGTTAATGGGGACCTCGTCCGGCTCGGCCAGCGCATTCAGCAGACGCGCAAGTTGAAGGGCATGACGCTGGAGGAGGTGGCGAGCCGGGCCCAGATTACCAAGAGCCTCCTTTCAAAGATCGAGAATTACCGGGCGGTGCCGTCGCTGCCGGTGCTGTTTCGAATTGCCTCGAGCCTGGAGCTGGATACGGCCGAGTTGCTTCGTGGGTTCGGCCGGGGTACGGACCCGGGATACGCGGTGATCCGCGCGACAGATCGAACCGCCACGGAACGCGACGATTCCTACAAGTTCATGTACGAGGCGCTGATCTCCCGTCCTGTCGGCAATATCTTCTTCGACGCCCAGTTGCTGACCATCTATCCCGACTCAAAGCGGCGGGCCGTCACCACCGAGGGGCTGGAGTTCCTTTTCATCGTGGAGGGCCGCATCGAGTACATCCTCGACCAGGAGCGATTGATCCTGAACAAGGGGGACGCGCTCTTCTTCGACGGGCGGATCCCCCATGTGCCGATCTGCATGGACAAGAAGCAGGCGCAGATCCTGGCGATTTACCTTTTGCAAAGCCCGCTCGAGGACTGACCGGGGCAGAGGGAGGCGGTCAGGCTTTCCCCTGCTTGCGGTGGCCGCCATCGGGCCAATCGCGGCGGCGCTCGTCGGGGGACCGCCTGTCACCACCAAAGCGCCTGTTTGAGTACACAATGTCGATCTCCTTGCGGCGGTCCGGCTTGCGGCGGCGCTCGAAGCCGCTGCGTCGCTCCACATCGGGCCAGTCCCCGGCGGGATCCCATGACTTTGTGGGGTCCCAGGATGGATCGTTGCCGTCGAGCAGTTCCGCATCCGGCTCGTTCCCCGGGCGAAGGGGGCCGATCGGGAATCCCTCCGAATCGACGCGGCTGTAGGGGTGCGAAGGGTCGTGCTCGGGAACCTCCGGTTGTGGAATCCGGGGCCCGGGAACATAGGCGGGGGGGCTCTTGGCCCGGTCCTTTCCGTCGCCGGGGTGCGGTCCCGTAACGAAAGGGGTGATATCCGCCGGAGGGGGGCTTGTGCGGGTGGCGGAGTTGCCCCTCGGGAGGGCCTTGCGAGGCGTCAACGTTTGGGTTTCGCTGAGTTTCGGGGTGCTGCCGGAAAGGCGGCGGAAATGCTCCTCGCTCGCCTTGCGCACTTCCGGGGCCTTTTCAGGTGGTTCGGGGACTTTTCTGGGCTGGGCCGGCTCGCCCGCATTGAACTTGAAGTCGAGTTCGATGGAGCCCACCAGGTCGAGGAAGTCCTTGGTTCCCCGGGCCCGGAAGAACTGGACCAGCATGGCATATTGGTCTGCGGCGTCCCCTTCCTCGGGGATCCCCAGCCGCTGGAGGAGGCGGGGCATGCCACCGGGCTTTTTGAGTTCCTGGTAGACGGCTTCCCCCACAGCGTAGCCGAACTCGCCGAAGTAGCGGTGGATGGAGACGCGGACTTTGCTGTCGGAGCTCACAACTTTTTTTCTCTGGAGCGATCTCTGGGGGGTGCGTAGGGGAATTCCCCACGCGGTGTCATACAAAATCTTTCCGCCGTGCCGGGCTCAATGGGGAAGTTGCCGGCGCGGTTGCGGCCTCGGGTAGCCGGTGGGACCCGGGGGGGGAGCGACCGGCCCCCCGGATCGCCCAGAGGGACTGGCGTGTGAGGAGTTGCCCGGGACAATCGCCTTGCGGCAGGGGCACCCGGAACCGACACAAGCAGGATCCGCGCAGGGAAGCCGGCATCCCCGTTGGCATTCCCCCGGCAGCGCCAAGAGGAGTCCCCCCGGCCGGCATCGATGCATCAACTGCTCTTCCCGGGCTGGTGGTTTTCCTTCTTTGGCGAGGCATGGGCCTGGTGGGCATTCATGGTGCTCGCCGGGTTGGCGGTCCTTCCTCTTTGCCTTCGTGTTTTCCGCGGACTGGCCGATGACGGTGCCTCCCTTGCGCTGGCCGTGGGGCCGGTGCTGCTGGCGGCGGTTACGTGGGTGTGGGCGCTGGACGGGCTCGCAGGCGAGGGGGGGGCGGCAGGCTTCCGGCTCCTGTTGCTGCTGGTGGCGGTGGCGGCGGCGTCCGGGGGATTCCTCGCGCTCCGCCGGGGATGGGTGCCCGGCGCTGATCCCGTCGCTGTCTATACGCCGGCGACGGTGCCCGCGGTCCTGGGGATCCTCGCGCTGCCCCACGGGACCCTTGCCGCCTGGCTCGCGCTCGTCCTCCTGGCGGCCACGTCGGCAGCGCTGTGGCGGGGGCAGAACGGACTCCTGCTCCGTCGCTTGCGACGGAACTCCGGCCCGCTGCTCCTCTCCTTCCTGCTCTTCACCCTCGGGTTTTTCTTTTTCGTCAACGTCCGGTCGTATATCCCGTGGGTCACCTTCGACGTGGGCCTGCGGGGGGCTGAGAAGTGGGGGAACTATACGCACCTCAACGGGATCATGAACCAGACCGCCCTCCCGCCCGCGGACAACTGGTTCAACGGTTACCCGATCAACTATTACTACGGCGGGCATTTCGGCGTGGCGACGCTGGCGAAGGCGACCGGCACCGATGCCGCGCGCGCCTTCAACCTCGGGCTGGCGACGGTGTTCGCTCTGACCTTGAGCACGGGCTTTGGGCTCGTGCTTTCCCTGCTGCACCGGGTATCGCCCAAGGTACGGCTTGCGCCATGGCTGACATGGCATCGGGGGACGGCGTGGGCGCTGCTGGGGGCGGCGGCCATCGGGCTTTTCGGGAACCTGGACTCCTGGCGCCAGATCCTGACGCGTGACGTGGACCCGGGCGTGCGCGAGCGTTACCTCGAGGGGCGGCTCGGCGAGGTCGAGCGTTGGAAGCTGGAGCACGGAATGACGGCTTCCGCGGCCATGGCGATTGCGGAGCTGGGCGTGGCGACGGCCCCGGAATTCGAGCGGCCGCAGGAGGCACTGGCCCAGATCGAACGGGTGCGGAACGACAGCGCCAACGTGACGGGGCGATTGTGGGAGCTCGCCGCCCAGCTCGAGCATGCCCTCGTTTCGGAGGGGCACACCGCAGCCGAGCGGCTCGTCGAAAGCAACCGGCGCCTGCTCCTCGAGCAATTGGTTCTCGACGGGCTCCAGCTCGAGCGCGAGGTGATCGGGCACCTCCGCGGGCCGGACGCGATGAAGGGGATCAACCGGCTGCGAGCCGTCGGCGACGCGCACCAGGAGCCGGACGAACTGCTCGACCGGTTGCGCGACCGAATCACCGAACGTCTCGACGCCGCACTTGCGAACCCCTCTCTCGAGGCACTCCGTGAGCGGATCGCCACCGCGGACCCTCGCCTCGTTGAGGGGACCTTCGGCCGCCCGCCGCAGGCCATCCTCCTCGAGCTGCAACCCGATCGCGGATACGCGGAGGTGGCGGGCAACCTCGCCCGGTTGATGACCAGCACCGACGTGTTTGGGGAGGGGGGCACCCCGGAGCAGCAGGACCTCCTCGGCCTCGCGACGGATGCCCTCCGCGACATGCGCTTCGACGTTCGCGAGCTCGTCTATGCAACCGTCGGCCGTCCTCCATTCGTGGACCGGAGCCCCACGCCGGACGCTGTTCGTTGGACATGGGACAATCTCTCGACCATCGACTTCTGGGCTCCGAGTCGGGCGATCAAGGGCACGCCCCCGGGCGAGCTCCGCGAAGGCACCATCACCGAGTTTCCCGCCTTCAGTGCCCTCCTTGGCGACCTCCACCCCCATCACCTCGTTCTGCCGGTGACGCTGCTGGCGCTGGCAGCGTGCGTGTTGCTGCTGCGTCGGATGCTGCGCGGCGTGGCGGATGAGACGACATACTTGCGGCGCGCCGCCGTCCCGCTGCTGGCAATGGCCTTCCTGATCGGGGCCGCGTTTCCGGTAAACATCTGGGACGCGGTGGTGCTCGCGCCGCTCTATGGCGGAGTGGTCTTGCTGTCGCGGCGTGGGGTGGCGCCGGGAATCGAATGGCGGTGGCTCGGCTTTGCGGGCTGGGTCGTACTCGTGGGATGGCTGGTGGCGCTCGTCTACAACTCGGTGCCGGGGACGACGCCGCTCTTTCAGCGATTCGGCTTCTTCCTGCTCGGTGCCGCAACGCTCGCGATTGGGGGGTATGCCCGGCGTTTCGGACTTGGCGCGGGCGAGCGGAACGCGCAGGTGGCCACGGTGATCGCCGGGGCGTTTCTGCTGGTGATGATCGGGCCTTTTGTCGCCTTTGGCCGCGGTGGGCCGAATCCGGATCCGGCCTGGGCGGTGGGGGTGCGCGACGCGGCGGTGTTTGCGTTGGTGGCGGCGGTGGCTTGGGCCTGGACCCTGCGGCGGCCGACGCGGGGCGGCAACTGGTGGTACGCCGCCGGGGGCGTCTATGCGGCGGTGGGGATCGTGGCCCTGCTCGTGGCAACTCCGTTCCGGATGTACTTCGAGACGCCGCTCGTGCCCGAGGGACGCCTCCTGGCCGACGTGTTGCCCCCCATCATGGCGCCGGAACTCCGCGATGCCGCCCGCACCGGATTCTGGGACGCGTTCTGGAAGGCGAGCCCGGTCAACCCCTTCGCGGAGAACCTCCGGACCGAATTGCGCGACTTCTTCCTCCATTGGGGGCTCTTCCTCGTTCCCATCCTTGTCTATACCGTTCGGCTCCTGCCGGGTGCCTACCGCGGCACGCCGTCCGGATTTCCGTTCATGCTCCTGATGATTTCTGTGGGCGTGATGGCATTGGCCCGGAACTCCCTTGGCTTCTGGGTGGGGGCGCTGGCGCTGGCGGTGGGCATCCAGACGGCGTTTCTTGCGGTTCGGCGGGCACGCGAGACCGATGGCCCCGTTTGGATTTTCCTGACCACCGCGGCGTTCTGGTTCTGGTTCGTCGAGGCTCTCCATTTCGACGATTCCTATGCGGGGATCTATGAGCGCTACAACACGCCATTCAAGATCTACTACCCGCTGTGGCCGATGATGGCGGCGGGCATGGTTGTGTCGCTCCGGGGGCTTTTGGCGCGCCGTCCGTATGTCTATACGGCGGAGGGGCTGCTGCGGGCGCCCGGCTTCTGGGCGCTGCTGCTGCTCCTTGGCGGGGCGGTTCCCTTTTTCCTGATGGAGTGGCTGCCGCCGCTCCTGGTGGAGGTGGCGTTCTTCGGCTTCTGGCTGGCAGTGCTGGCGGCCGTGCTGATCCTCGTCGGCGCGGTGGCTGGGGGACGGGAAACGGTCTGGAGCCGGTTCGTATCGGAGTTGGTCGGCCGGGTGGCGGCGAACCCGGGGGCGTTGGCCGTTTCACTGGCGGTGCTTGTCCTTGGCATGCATTACTTCGTTGCCGGAACGATGACGCGGACGTTGGGGCTGGGGACGTGGCCTCTCTCGACCACGCCGGAGGCGAACGCGCCACACCGGGAGATCTATGCGCGGCGGACGCTGGACGCACTGGCGCACCGGACGGCCTTCGCGCACCGGCGGGCCGATCACGCCGCGGCGGAATGGATCCGGGGGAATGTGCCGCCGGGGACGAAGATCCTCGAGCGCGCCGGCCAGCACGCGTATACACACGAGGGGCGCATCGCCACCACGACGGGCCGCCCGACGGTCCTTGGCTGGTCCCACCACGAGTACCAGTGGCGCGGCTGGGGGAAGCCCCTCCCGCAGCGCCTGCGCGAAGATTTCCTCTACCGCTTCGACAACCTGCCCGCCATCGAGCGCCTCTTCGAGCCGGTCCTCGGCACACTGGATGACATTCCCGACGACACCGAGTTCCTTCTCTATCGGGGGACGCCCCGGGAACGGCGCGGATTACTCCTGCGCCTCTTTCCGGAGCTGACGCTTGAGCAGGTCCTCCGGCTCGAGTTCCTCCTGGAGCGCGGCAACATGAAGATGACGGACCTCGGCGCCATGATGCAGGAGGACGTCGAGACCACCTATACGTCGGACGACCGGGAGGACGTGGCACGGCTCGTGGAGGAGTACGGGATCGAGCTTGTCTACCTGGGCGGGCTGGAGCGGGAAGCTTACGGACCCGAGGCCGGGCGCCGGCTGGAGGAATGGGGCTTCGACGTCGTCTATACAAATGACGAGACGCCGGCGACGCTGATCCTCGCGGTGCCGGAGGCTTTCGGGGAGACGCCGGAATGAACGGCGACTTTTCCCGCGAGCCGTTTGCGCGGCCCCGGCACGTGGCGCTCTTCCTGGGTCTCCTGGCCGCCTGCGCCTTCGTCCGCCTCTGGGACCTCGGCGCAAAGACGATGATGCACGACGAGCTGCTCTTCGCCATCTATACATACCGGGACCTGTATCGCGACTTCACCTACGCCTACCTGCCGATCCTCCACGGTCCGCTGATGCTGCACCTCCAGAACCTGGTCTTCCACGTCTTTGGGGTGAGCGACGTGACGGTCCGGCTCGGCGTGGCGCTCCTCGGAATAGGCGGATTTCTCTGGATTTTTCAGCTGCGCCACTGGCTCGGCGAGGCTGGCACCTGGCTGGCCCTCGGGTTCTACTCCATCTCGCCCGGCATCGCCTTCTTCCAGCGGTTTCTCCACATGGACGCCCTGTACCTGTTCTGTACGCTGTGGATCGTGGCGAGCCTGGCGAACTGGTGGCGGACGGGGAACGCGCGCTGGGCCGTTTCCTCGATCTTCGCGATCACCGCGCTCTTCTGCAACAAGGCCAGCAGCCTGTTTCTGTATTTCTCGCTGGTGACATTTGCGCTGTTCCTGGTGATCCAGGACACGGCGGCGTGGGTGGCGCGGGGAAAGGGGATCGACGCGCGCGAGGCGATCCGGCCGGTGGGTCCGTTACCGTCGGTGACGCTGACGGCGGTCCTGGCGGCGGGGTTCGTGATCCTGGTGCTGACGCAGGTGTTCGAAGGGTTGCGGTACGAGGGCTCGGTCCGCGATGCGCTCGGCCACGACTGGGTGCTGCGGGACGAGCGGTCGGTTGCGGAGGCGCTCGGTTGGGGCGGCGCGCCGGCGGTGCGTGACCAGGTGAGCCCGGGAACGTGGCGCCTTGTCTATACGGTCATCGTGCTCGGATCGCTGGCCGGTGCGGTGCTGCTGAGGACGTGGATCGGGGCGCGGATCGGCCGTTTCGAAATGGCGACGCGTCTCTGGCGGCTTGTGGTGTCCTGTCGGCTGGCCATCGTTGGGGCTCTTGCGGGATCCCTTGCCTTCTATCTTGCCGTCTATACGATGGGCTTTCTGCATCCCCTCGGGCCGTTCGAAATCTTTACCAGAACGTGGGCCTACTGGGGGGGGCAGCACGAAATCGGCCGCATCGCCGGCCCGTTTCATCTGCACATGGTGAACCTGCTGGTGTACGAGTTGCCGGCGGCGCTGGTGATTGTTGGTGCGTGGTTGTGG
>CAYQTO010000161.1:0-8245 GCA_964420455.1 uncultured Candidatus Sumerlaeota bacterium
CATCCCTCCTCCGGCCTCACCCCCTATCGCCGCGGCAAGTATATCGGCCTCGCCACCCGCGGAACACGCCTTCCCGCCACCAACCTCCCCACCCTCCTCGACCACCTCGTCGATCTCGGCATCACCCACCTCCAACTCCTCCCCGTCCAGGACTTCGACAACAACGAGTCCACCGACACCTACAACTGGGGCTACATGACCTCGTGCTTCTTCTCGCCCGAGGGATGGTACGCCACCAACCACCGCGACCCCTCGCGCATCGCCGAGTTCAAGCAACTCGTCCACGCCTGCCACGAGGCCGGCATCCGCGTCGTCATGGACGTCGTCTACAACCACACGGGTGAACACGCCACCTTCGAGAACGTCGCCCCCGGCTACTACCACCGCCGCCGCGGCGACGGCACCTTCTGGAACGGCTCCGGCACCGGAAACGAGTTCCGCACCGAGGCCCCCATGGCCCGCCGCTTCCTGCTCGACTGCTGCCGCTACTGGGTCGAGGAGTACGGCATCGACGGCTTCCGCCTCGACCTCATGGGCCTCGTCGACATCGACACCCTCCGGGCTCTCCGGCGCCTCCTCGATGAACTCGATCCCACCCTCCTCCTCTACGGCGAGCCCTGGGCCGCCACCGGGCCCGACGGCGCCGGTGTCCCCACCCTTGTCTATAAAGATGTCGTCACCGGCAACCGCATCGGCGCCTTCAACGATCATTATCGGAACGCCCTGAAGGGAAGCCCGGACGGCAACGACCCCGGCTACATCCACGACGGCAGCGCCCGCGACGGCGTCCTCGAAGGACTCCGCGGCGCCATCCACGACTGGGCCGCCGAACCCACCGAGGCCATCCAGTACGCCGACTGCCACGACAACCTCATCCTTTGGGACAAGCACCTCGCTGTGAACCCCGACGCCGACGAGGACACCCTCGTCCGCTGGCAGGCCCTCGCCGCCGGCCTCGTCCTCCTCTCCCAGGGCGTTCCCTTCCTCCACGCCGGCGTCGAAATCGCCCGCACCAAGCAGGGCAACCACAACAGCTACGACGCCCCCGACTCCATCAACCAGGTCGACTGGACCCGTCTCACCCACTTTGCCCCCCTCCATCGCTTCGTCCGTGCCGTCGTCGCCCTTCGCCGTACCCATCCCCTCCTTCGCCTCCATTCCCGCGACCAGATCGACCGGCACCTCCTCCTCCGCGAGGACCTCCGCCCCGCCCCCGAGTCAATCACCATCGAGTACGACGCCTCCGGCCTCTACGACGAGCGCTGGGCCCGCGCCCTCCTCCTCGTCAACCCCCTCGCCAACGACCTCCAAGCCTCCCTCCCCCAAGGCCAATGGCTCGTTTACGTTCAGGGCCTCAACGCGTCCGCCAAGCCCCTCTTCGACGTGCACGGCCAGGTAATCCTCCCCGCCAGCGGGATCGTTCTCCTCGCCCGCGAGGCCTGACCCGCCCCCCCGGAAACGGTTGCCGCCCCCCCCCTTCACCCGCACTCTTCCTCCGGTACCGGACTTGCCTCCCCCAAACCTCATGACGCCCGCCGAAACGAAATCCGCCGGCCCAGCGCCCATCCCCGTCGTCGACCGCCACGGTCGCCGCCTCCGCTACGTTCGCCTCTCCGTCACCGACCTCTGCAATCTCTCCTGCCACTACTGCAACCCCGTCCAGGGCTGCTCCAGCGCGCACCCCCATCGCCTCTCCTGGGACGACCTCGACCTCCTCGTCGATGTTTCCGTCAACCACCTCGGCGTCGAGGCCATCCGCGTTACCGGCGGCGAGCCCACCATCCGCCCCGGCCTCGCCGACTTTATCCGCCGCATCAATCGCCATCCCCGCCTTCGCGACATCGCCATGACCACCAACGGTATCCGACTCGCCCAGATCGGCGCCGAGCTCCGCGATGCTGGCCTCCGCCGCGTCAATATCTCCATCGATTCCTTCGACTCAAAGAAATACGCCGACGTCACCCGCGGCGGCTCCCTCGCCCGCTGCCTCGAGGGCATCCACGCCGCCCGCCAACTCTTTGCTGTCGTCAAGCTCAACGCCGTCCTCCTCCGCAACCTCAACGCCGACGAGGTCCCCCAATTCATCGCCTTCAGCGATCGCCACGGCGTCGAGGTCCGCTTCATCGAGCTCATGCCCATCTTTGGCGAGAAGGCCTACTTCCATCGGGAGTACATCAGTATAGACGAAGTGCGCGGGCGAATCGCGGACGCCGGATATGCGCTCGAGCCGGAAGGCGACACCCGCTGTGCAAACGGCAGCCCCAATGGCTACGGCCCCGCCACCACCTACCGCGTTGGCGGCACTGGCGCCCGCATCGGCTTCATCAGCCAGATGTCCGACACCAAGTGCCTCTCCTGCAACAAGCTCCGGCTCACCAGCGACGGCGCCCTCAAGCCGTGCCTCCTCTCGCCCGACGAAATCGACCTCCTTCCCGCCATCAAGGAACGCGACGCCGCCGCCGTCGCCTCTGTCATGCGCCGCCAGTTCCTCGATCGCGCCGAGCGCTACGACGCCCTTCGCGCCTTTACCGATCCCTTCTCCCGCGGCATGCAGGCCATCGGCGGCTGACCACCACCCCGCAACACCCGTATATCCGCCCGCCATTCCCCTGACTTTTTATCTTGCCAGTGTCCGCCCGCGTTTGGCTCCCTCGGAATAGTCCCCTGCGGAGCGCACTCCTTGCCGGCCCCCTCCTCCTTTGCGCGGAAAGTCGCCCTTCTCTGCGGCGGTCCCTCGACCGAGTTCGTCGTGTCCCTCACGTCGGCGCGCGCCGTCGCCCACGCCATCGATCGCCACCGCTACCGCCTCCGCGTCTTCACCATCCTCGAGGACGGCACCTGGCTCTGTCCCGAGGAAACCTGGGACGAGCACACCTACCCCTCCCGCATCGAAAAGCTCTTCGACCTCCTCGATTACCCCGAGTTCTGCCCCACTGGCTACTTCAAGAAGCGTTCGCCCCTCGAGGGCCTTGCCCGCCTCCACGAATGGGCCCCACAGATCGTCCTCCCCATCATGCACGGCGCCTTCGGCGAGGACGGCCGCATCCAGGGCACCCTCGATGTCCTCAACCTGCCCTATATCGGTTCCGGCGTCGCTCCCAGCGCCCTCGCCATGGACAAGCGCCGGACCTGCAACTTCCTCGGCGCCCACGGTGTCCGCGTCCCCCGCCATGTGGTCCTCCGCTCCGGCACCCCCCGCCCCCATCGCGAGGACCAACTCTCCGGCGCCTCCAACCTCCTCGGCTGGCCCCTCGTCGTAAAGCCCACCCACGGCGGATCCAGCATCGGCACCGCCGTCGCTCGCGACATCGACGCCCTCTATCGCGCCGCCACCCGCGCCTTCGAGATCGACGACGAGGTCCTCCTCGAGGAGTACATACAGGGCGACGAGGTCACCTGCGCCGTCCTTGACCTCGCCGAAAGCTACGGCGGCCGCCTCGTCTGTCCCCCCACCCTCATCCGCCCTCGCATGGGCGACTACTTCAGCTTCGACACCAAGTACCGCCCCGGCGGCGCCGACGAAATCACCCCCGCACCCCTCGATGACATCGTCCTGCACCGCATCCAGACCGTCGCCGAAAAGGCCCACGACCTCCTCGGTGCCAGCGGCATCTCGCGCACCGACATGATTGTCCCCGCCGACGGCCAGCCCGTCTTCCTCGAAACCAACACGCTCCCCGGCATGACCCCCACCTCCCTCGTCCCCCAGGGTGCCGCCGAGATCGGCATTTCCCTTACCGCCCTCTTCACCGGCCTCATCGAGGGGGTCTTCGAATCCCTCGTTGAGCGCCGTGCCCGCGGCGAGTTCGAACGCTAGCACTTCCCCGCTTTCTCACCACGCCGGCAAGCGGCCCCCTCCCCGCGACCTTCCGGTCGCGGGGAGGGAGTTTCCATCACGTCCCCTTCTTCTTCTCCAGGAAACGCGCCCTCTTCTTTTCCAGATCCCGCACAAGGTCCGTCAGGTCCTTCAGCGGGAACGGCTTGCCCAGGAACGAACACAACCGGTCCCCGCTGAACGTCCCCGCGTCGAACTCCTCGTGAAAACCGCTCATGATGATGATCGGCAGGTCGTCCCTCTGCCGCCGGATCGCCCGGAACACCCGGTGCCCGCCCCCGTTGGGCATCTTCAGGTCCAGCACCGCCAGCGTCAGGTCCTTCTCCACCTTGCTGAACACATCCTCCCCTTCCGCCCCATCCGTCGCCGTATAGACGTCGAACCCGGTCCGCTCCAGCGTCTCGCCCACCACGCGCCGCACCAGCGGCTCGTCATCCACCACCAGCACCACCTGCCGCTGCCCCTTGCGCTCCGGCAACTCCACCCCCGAATCGCTCGTGTTCGGCCGCTCGTCGAAGCACGGAAAACCCACCCGCACCTCCGTCCCTTCCCCCTCCGCCGTCTTCACGTCGATCCAGCCATTGTGCCGCCGGATGATGTTCAGCACCGCCGACATCCCGAGCCCGTGGCCGCTCTCCTTCGTCGTAAAGAACGGATCAAACATCCTCTCCAGCACATCGGGCAACATGCCGATCCCGTTGTCGCGTACCCTCAATACCGCGTACCCCCCGGGCTCGCACCCGCTCGCCAGCGTCAGCACCCCCAGCCCCTCCTCGTTGAACGATTCCGGCCGCACCTCCAGTTCCACCGTTCCCTCACGGCCTTTCATCGCCTCCGCCGCATTCATCAGCAGGTTCACCACCACCTGGTAGATCTGCGATGGGTCCCCCTCGATCCGCAACGGCTCCGGCCACCCCCGAAAGACGAATGGCGCCTGCTTTTCCACCAGCGCCCTCAGGTGACGCTCTGAATCCTTCAGCACCCGGCTGATGTCCACCAGCGCTGCGTCCCCCTGGCGCTTGCCCGCAAGGCTGAGCAGTTGGTGCGTCAGCCCCGCTGCCTTCTCCGCGGTCTCCTGGATCGTCAGCAGCGCCTCGCGCGCTGGCGAGTCCTCCTCGATGTCCATCAGCGCGATCTCCGCCGAACCGAGGATACCCACCAGCAGGTTGTTGAAGTCGTGGGCGATCCCCCCCGAGAACACCGCCAGGCTCTCGAACCGCGTCAGCGTCTCCATCTGACGCCGCATGCGATCTTTCTCCAGGATCGCCCGCTCCCCTTCTGTGACATCCCTCAGGATCCCAACCGATCCGATCACTTTCCCGTGCCGATTCCTTACCGGCACCGAGTTGTCCGTCAGAAAGCGCACCTCGCCGTCGGGCCGCCGGATCCGCAGCCGCGTCCGAAATCGGTCCCGATGACCCTCCACGAATTCCTTCGCGTACTGCTCGAAGTTTCCCGTGAACTCCCCGTCGAGAATCTTCACCTCCTCCACCAATTCGACGAAGGAGCGCTGTGTATACGCCGAGGCGGGGATGCCCGCCAGCTCCTCGATCGAGTCGTCGATGAAATGCATCAGCGCCGCCCGCGTCCCGCCTGCAAACCGCGTCTCGTAGGCCACTCCGTGCTCCGCCCGGATCGCCTGGCGATACACGTTCAGCACTTCGCGTCGGAACGTCCCCGACGAGTCCTTGCCCACCTCCGCCGTTGACACGAAACCCCGCACCTCCAGGCGCGCCTGCGCCCAAAGCGACTCCACCACAAGGCTTGCACCGCTCTCCTCCAGCCGGAACCGGGCGTTGGGATCAACCAGCGCCACAAACGCGATCCCCCCCTCCGCGTGACCCGCCACACAGCAGGAAAGCAGGCGCGGCGGATCCCGGTGGCTCAGCCCCAGATCCAGCCCCACCCGTCGGGCTTCCTCCCCCCGGAGCCACAACGTCGCCCCGCCCCGCCCCGCCGACGCCAGAAAGTCCGGGAAACTCCCTAGGGCAACATCCGCCGGTGTGGTCGTCCCCCCCGCCGTGTCCCCCTCGCCCCACGAGGCGCCAATGCAACCCCGTCCCGTAACGTCACCATTATCAAAGCAAAAGGCGACGCCGGAAAGGACCCTCTTCGCGCTGGCCTGCTGGCAAAGCCATCGTGTCAACGGAACGGCGGGGGAGGGAACGTTGTCGGCTTTTGAGGACATGTCGCCCAAAGCATAATCTTATCAGTGTCGAGTACTTCCCTTGCACTCAAAAAGCGCGTCTGGCAACGAGTATCGAGGGATTCTGAAGCGGAGGTACAGAAAAATGGGTTGGTTTGGAGACGAAGGCCACGGGGATATGCCCATCGAGTCCAGCTTTCTGAAGTCCGGCTCGACCAACGCCAGCATTATCGAGCTCCAACAGGCGGTCGAGCGCCAGAACCTCCTGATCCAGACCCTCTGCAAGATCCTTGTCGCAAAGGGGCTGGTCCTCGAGGACGAACTCAACGAGTGGATGCGCTATGTCGACGGCCTTGATGGAAGCGTCGACGGACGCCTCCGCGACAAGAAAGCCCCCCTCGCCTGCCCCTCCTGCAAGCGCATGAACCCCTCCAAGGCCGCCAAGTGCCAGTATTGCGGCACCGAACTCCAGGGCACGTTCCTCTACCCCGAGGAGTAGGCGATCCCCTTCATCGACGGCGCCGGCCTAAAGAACGTATTCCTGGTGCGTCCCAAGCCGTGACAGGTGCACGTACGCATCCGTCCCGTGCCCCTCGAGCGAGATCACCTGCAAGTCGCCGCCGAAGTATCGCGAGTAAAGCCGCGACAACGGCAGTCCGTAGCCCAGCCCCGCCATGATGTCCGGCTGGCTGTTCATCCCCCCGGCCACCGGCTTCGCCGTCGTAAACGCATAGGTCCAGACGCGATCCATCAGGCTCCGCGGAATCCCGCCCCCCGCATCGCTCACCTTGATCGACACGTCCTCCATGCCCCCGGCGATCACCACGTGCACACTGGGCAGCTTCGCCCGCCCCTCGTGCGTCTCCACCGTCGCCCGAAAGCTGTTTTTGAACAACTCGAACAAGATATGGTGCAGGTGCGACGGGATATACTTGAACCGCAGGTTCAACCGCCCGTGAAACTTCACCACCGGTGGATCCCCATACGTCTGGCGGCACATCTGGGCCGCATTGCCCGCCGCCTCGATCGCCACCTCGTGGGGCGACGTCTGCGCCTGGATGATTCCCGCCCATCCCTCTCGCGGCCGTCCCGCCGCCGCATGATGCCCCAGCAACACACGGATGCCGATCCGCGACAGAAAAAAGCTGTCGAGGAACGCCTGCAGCTCCGGGCTCAGCACCGTCAGCCCCTCGTGGTCCAGATACTCGCGGATTCCCCGCGCCATCACTGCCACCTGGTTGCGGTGGCGGTTCTTGATCTTGTCGATCATCTCGCAAAACGCGTCGTTCTCCTCCAGCGTTTGCGGCTCGGGGAACTCCGCCATTTCCACATAACTCTGCACATACCAATCCCGCACCACCTGAATCCAGCGCGTTCCCCCCAGCCCGCAGGGAATCTCCTCCAGCTCGCGCACCTTCTTCGCCAACCGGATCAGCATCTCCCGGTGGAGGAACCGCGCCGCCTGCAGGATCAGCTTCTCGTCGTGTCCGCGGGCGAACTCATACAGCACCCTCAGCGAGATCGACGTCGTCGGCTGGCTCGCGTGTTCGTTCAGTTCTTCGAGCAGGTTTTGGCTGGCAGGCAGGGACATCTCATGTTCCACGATTCGGTTGTGGTCGGCCCACCACGACCGGTTGCCACCTTTTTGTCAAGGCTTGCGTTTACGAATTCCCCCACGTGAATCACGCCCGCGCGTGCGCCCTCAGGTCGTCCAGACCGATAAACTCCAGCGCCGTGATATGCGTCGATTCCAACACCACCTGGGGCGCCATTCCCGCCTCAAAGGCTTCTTTCCAACGCAACGCGCAAAGGCACCACTGATCCCCCGGCTTCAGCCCGGGAAACTGGTATTCCGGCCGCGGCGTCGACAGGTCATTCCCCATCCGCGCCGTGAACTCCAGGAACTCCTCCGTCATCACCGCGCACACCACATGCAGTCCCGCATCCTCCGGCCCCGTATCGCAGCAACCGTTGCGATAGAACCCCGTCATCGGATCCGTGCTGCACGGGACCAACTCCCCTCCCAGAACATTCGTGGCCATGGCGGATTGCTCCTTTCAGTGAATGAATAGTATCAGGCCGCAAGATCCGCGCACGAATGGCGAAGCACCCGAAGCCCCTCCCTCCCCGCACCGCCTCCTCTATCCTCCAACCCCGCCCCATCACAAACAGCCAAACCCTTCCCTGCCCGATTCAGCTCCCACCCCCACGGCCCAAACCCCTCAGAATACGCCCCGCCATCCCCGGACCCTCGTACACCAGCC
>CAYQTO010000162.1:0-8236 GCA_964420455.1 uncultured Candidatus Sumerlaeota bacterium
AAGGTGCGCCCACAAAACAGCCCAGGGTCAGCGGCGCCAGCCGCGCCACCCTGGGTTGGGAAGATGACCGGTCCGCACCCTGTAGGGGTGCCACAAAAAGGGCCTTCCGACCGAAAGGAACAGGTCCGCAAAAGGAAGAAGGCGTCGCACGGCTCTCAATCGTGACATTCGGCGCCGCTCACCTTCGCCCCGTATGCGCGGCCTGGACGACGGGGAAAAAGGCGGGCCTTCTCAGCTTTGGTTGGGGGCAAGGGACTGTTCGAGAAGTTCCCAGGCCTCGTTGATGCGGCGGGCCTTTTCCTCGGCCATGGCGCGAAACTCGGGGTCGTCGACAAACTTGTCCGGGTGGTAGCGCTGGACAAGGGTGCGGTATTTCTTGCGGGCGTCCTCGAGGGTGGCTTCGCCGGTGATGCCGAGGGTTTCGCGGGCGAGTTTTTCGGTCATCTTCTCGGCGGATTCGCGGGCACGGCTGCGGCGCTGGTGATCGTGGGGGCGTTCCTGCTGGGCGCGTTGGCGAGCCTGCTCGGTGCGCTTTTTGGAGGCGTCGGCGAGGGCGTGCGAGGCACCGTCGCGATCGAGGCGGACGTAGCGGTGGAGGTCCTGCTGGAGGAGTTCCTCGACGGCGTGGTGGGGGATTTCCTGGCCCTGGGCGGCAAGGGCCTCGTGAATGACGGAGGTGGTGGCGGGCTCGTAGGACCGCTCGACAATGGTGAAGACGAGGTTGGCGAGGAAGACACGCTGTGAGGGGTCGATCGCGGGTGCGGTCTTGCCGCGGCGGCGCTTGAACTGGCGAGGGACGGTTTTGACGTTGAAGTATTCAGGGACGACATAGGGGTCGTCGAGGGTGCGGACGAGGCGGCCGGCGGCGGCGGTCAGGACGGCAAAGATGCGGCGGTACTCGGGGGTTGTCTCGGCGGAAAGGGGGTCAACGTCGATCTTTTTGGTGGGGAGGTCGAGCCCCTCGTTAAGCTGGACGACCTTCTGGGCCATGGGCTCGCCGAGCAGGGCGGCGGCGGCCTTCGCCTGGGAGCGGGTCATGGTGAAGACGAGGTCGGCGGTATCGGCGAGTTGCGGCGTGAGGGGTTTGCTCCGGTGCTGGCGGAGGTGGATTTTCTCGCCGCGAAGGAAGGCGAGCGTGGCGTCGGTGGGGGGCAGGGGGCCTGAAACGCGCAGCCCGCAGGAATCGAAGACACATCCGGACAGGCGGACCTCGTTGGCGATGCGCTGGGCAAGGGCGCCGGCCATGGGACCCCGGAGGCGGTCCTCGTCGCTGACAAAAAGGATTCTCATGCCGGGGGAAGCGTTCGTGGGGATCGGCGGCCATGGCAACCAGCAAGATGCGCAGGCGGGACCGTCACGCGAAGCGCCGGCAGCGCACGGCTCCGGGCAGGGGGGGAATCGCGACGACGACCAAATCTGGACATATGAGCCTTGCCATGCGGGGGACCGGGAGCATATGGACGTCGATTTTGACGGGAAAGGAACACGCCTGTGAGCGAAGCCGTCCAACTTGGCCCCTATACGCTTGTTCCCGGCACCCGCTGGATCAGTGTGCAGCGGCGGACGGAGGATCGGCCGCTCGAGGTTTCGCCCCGTTTCGGGTTTCACCTGACAATCGAGGGTCGCGGTCCCGAGCCCTTTCGCATCCACCGGCTGTTGATGGACAAGGCGGGGAGCGCGCTGCTCCACGGGTCGGTCCGCGACGAGTACGCGCTGGATGTGGTAATCAGCCACGTAAAGGAAATCGAATCCCTCGACTTCCGGGCCCAGGTGGCGAACTCGGGCCAGCCGGTCAACGTGCGGTTTGATATCCAGTTGCTGCTGCCGCGCGAGGCCGACCCACGCTGGCTTGTTCCGGGATTCTTCTACGCGACCAACAAGCCGGCGGGGAGCACGCGTCATTACCCGTCTTACTCGCACCTGAACCGCGACATCCAGAAGCTGATCGCGTCGAAGTGGCACTTCCGGTCGGACCGTGCCTCGACGCCGCTGGTCGCCGCCTGGACTTACAACTGCATGGCGTTTTTGGCGACGGATGGGATTTTCGGGCGAACGAAGTTGCAGCCCCGCGGGCTCGGGACGAGCGGGCTGGCCTTTGGTTCCGAGGACGGCGACCCCCAGCTCCTTCTCGAGTTCCCTTTCACCGAGCGGCCGGCAAAGTTCAGCTTCTGCCACGATGATCGGACAGCGCCTCAGGAGACCTTTGTGCCCCTGACGGGCAAGAACGCCCTCTCGGCGTCTTTCCAGATGGGCATCCACGAGCCAGACCTGCACGGATACGTACCGGTCATGAGGTACCTGTACGAGAATTCAGGGGAAGCGAGCGCGCCGCCCAACCGGTTGTCGTCCGACCATGCGGAGCACCTGGCCCATGTCGGGCTGCTGCGATGGCATTACGATGCGCGGGTCACCGCGATCTTCGAGACGGCGTGCTTTGACCGGCACTTTGGGACGCGGTTCGGTTACCTCGAGCGGCCGCACATGCATGCGGGATGGCTGAGCGGGTGCCTCCCGGCGTTCACGCTGTTGTGGGCGGGGCGCGAGACCGGGCACGAGGACTCCGTTCAAGCAGGGGCGGCGATCCTGAGCAAGTTTGCCGAGAGCCTGGCCCCCTGCGGGACGATCTTTCCCACCTGGACAGAGGAGCACGGTTGGTCGTGCAGCTTTGGCCCGGAGGAGGGAACGGCGCATTCGCGGACGGTGGCGGAGGGCGTGCTCTTCCTGCTGCGGGGTTTGGTGCTCGAGATGCGCCATGGCCAGAATCGCTCGAGCTGGTCCGACGCGGCCATCTCGTCGCTCAACTACGCGATGGGATCCCAGCGCGAGGACGGCGCGTTTCCCTCGTACTTCGATCTCACGACGGGGCGTCCGGCAGGTTTCGAGGGAACCGCGGGCATCGCCTGGATTGCTGCGCTCGCCACCGGCAGCCAGTTCCTCGATCGCGCCTATTATCGAGACGTGGCCGCCAAAGCCGGCGAATACTACGCCACGTTTATCCGAAACGGCTTCCTCTATGGCTCGGTCGAGGACCAGCCGTCCACACCGACCAGCGACGACTGCCAGTGGGCGCTGATGGCGTACCTCGCGTTGTATGAACTGGACCGCGACCCTGTCTGGCTTGACCTTGCCAAGAAGTCGGCGGACCTCGCCCTGACCTGGCGGTTTACCTACAATGTCCAGTTCGCCCCGGCGAGCCTGCCTGGGCGGTACCACTTTGGTACCCGGGGGGGAGATATCAGCTCGGTCGCGTGCCCTGTGACCACCTGCAACGGATTGCTTATTTACAGGGAGCTTCTCAAGCTGGCGCACTACGTTGGGGACTCGTACTATCTGCGGCGGGCGGAGGACTCGCGCAACTTTGCCTCGCAGTTGGTCATCTCCGAGGAGGGGCAATACAACGGCCGTGTTGGGATGGTGGCGGGCCAGATCTTCCACAGTGACTGGTGGCAGCCAAAGGGTGTCATCCTGTCACTCAGCCAGGCCATGGCCGCCGCATTGGTGAAGCACACGGAGTTGTTGCGGCGCAGCCTCGATGACGTGCTGAACCAAAACGTCGAGGCGCCCGAGGAGTTCGTGGAGGAAAAGGTTCTCTACTCGCAGCTGGCCTTTGGGGAAGGGGCGGATGATCAGGAGGCGGACCTGCCTTCGGGGATCATGGAGGTGCTGGGCCGGATCCACGATTCGGATGCGGCCTTTGGCGATGAGGACAAGGACGCGCCCCAGCAGAAGGAAAGCCGCCAGGCGATTCCCGGTGTGACGCAGCGGGATCGCGGGAGCCGGGGCCTTTCGACCGACCAGGTGCCACTCCCAAGTCTCTCGCCCCAGCATCCCGTCCCGTATCCGGACCTTCAGAAACGGCGCGAGCGCGATCAGCCGACGCCCCAAAAGAGCCCGGAGCCGCGCAACGACACGTCCGACGACGTCGAGATCAAGTACAAGATCTTCTGAGTTTCGCCGGACGTCCCCGCAAACTTCGGTCGCTTTTTCCCGGTCCCCATTTTCCCCGCGGATTGGCCCCGTCGCTTTTCCCTTTTACGGAACGGAGTTTGTTGTCTACCGTCGCGGGCGTCTGATCGATCAAACCGCCCTCCACCCCCTTCTCCGGCAGGTACCCGTCAACGTGATCCCTTTCTCCCGCCCCCTCGCTCTCTTTCTGGCGCTGCTCGCAGTGGCCCCCCTGGTCTTCTCCACGGCACAGGCGCAATCGGCTGCCGCCCGGCTCAACGAACAGACGTTCATCGAGATCTCTCGGCGCATCTTCCCTTCCGTGGTCAACATCACCATCGAGCCGCGGACCGAGGGCGATGAAGACCGCAGCAGCGCGATCAACAATTTCTTCAACAGCCGGCGCTCCCCCGGCATGGCTCCCGGATCCGGCAACGTCTCGGGGTCGGGCGTCGTTATCGACCGGTCCGGCTCCATCGGCTACGTCATTACCAACAACCACGTGGTGGAATCCGTGAACGAGCGCAACATGCTCAAGCTGACCTTTCATCGAAGCGAGGCAGGCACCACGGACTTTGATCAGACCGTCGTCGTCACGGGTGACAACGCACGGGTGATCGGGCGCGATGAACTCAGCGATCTCGCCGTGATCGAGTTCGCCATCCCCGAGGCGCTGGACGATATCGAACCGGTGCTGTTCGCGGATTCCGACAAGCTCGAGATCGGCGAGATGGTGCTCGCACTTGGCAACCCGCTGAACTTCAACCACACAATGACGCAGGGGATCATCTCGGGCAAGTCGCGCTACCTGGGATCGAGCATCTCCATCGAGGACCTGATCCAAACCGACGCGGTGATCCAGCCGGGAAACAGCGGCGGGCCGCTGGTGAACCTCGACGGCAAAATCGTCGGGATCAACAACGCCATCATCAGCCGGACGGGCCTGTGGCAGGGCGTAAGCTTCGCGATTCCCTCCAACGTGGCGAAGAAGGTCGTGGATGATCTCGAGCAAACCGGCATCGTGCAGCGCGGCTACCTCGGCGTGACCATGGACTACGTGGGACGCTTTCCGAGCCTCATGGAGGCCTACCAGTTGACCCGTGCGGAGGGAGTGCTTGTCAGCTCGGTCGTCGAGAACAGCCCCGCCTCCATGGCAGGCGTCACGCGGTATGATGTCATTACGGATATTGACGGCGAGCCGGTCGCCACGCCCGACCAGATGCTCCGGATGATCACATCGAAAGCGATCAACCAGGAAGTGACAATCGGGCTGATACGGCTTGCAGAGGACCGCAAGCCCCTGCGCGTGGAGGCGGTGGCCGTCCTGGGCGAACGGCCCCACGAGGACCTCATTGAGGACCTCCACGACATTCGTCGCGGCGATGCGGACGGGGAAGATGTGTTCGTGCTTCCCGAAGGCCTGCTGGAGGATGAGGACACACCTCTTTCGACGGAGGAGATCGAGCGTTTCGGGATCATCACCGAAGCCGGTGCGGAACCGGGTCCGGGTGTGCTCGTCGCTGGGGTGACACCCGGCTCGACGGCGGACCGGATCGGGTTGATCGATGGCGACCGCATCCAGGCGGTGGACGGGATGGTGACGCCGGACCTCCGCTCGCTGGAGGAAACCCTGAGAAATGCGGAACGGGCGTCGGGGCTCCAGATCCTGATTCTCCGATCGGGGACGCCGGTGAACCTTAAACTTGAGGAAGCCGAGGACTCGTTGGCGCCGAGTCGCCCCTGATCAACTGTTGATTGCATGACCAAATCACGCAAAAGCCGGAGTGACGAAACGAATGAGTGTTGATATCGAGGCCCTTGGCGCCGAGGTGGAGCAGTTCGCGGAACTGATCCAGAAGGTGGGAGGTGAAATCGGGAAGGTGGTTGTCGGGCAGAAGTACATGGTCGACCGCCTGCTGATCGGCCTGTTTTCCAACAACCACGTGCTGCTGGAGGGCGTGCCAGGGCTGGCGAAGACGTTGGCGTGCAAGAGCATGGCCCGGGTGGTGAGCGCGGGCTTCTCGAGGGTCCAGTTCACGCCGGACCTGCTGCCC
Organism: uncultured Candidatus Sumerlaeota bacterium; assembly: GCA_964420455.1. Lineage (GTDB taxonomy): Bacteria > Sumerlaeota > Sumerlaeia > SLMS01 > SLMS01 > CAYQTO01. The sequence goes on from CAYQTO010000162.1 coordinate 6,000, forward strand.
GCAGACGTGATTGGCACCCTTGTGTACAACCAGCGGGATCAGTCCTTCGAGCCGAAGCTCGGGCCGATCTTCTCGAACATCATTCTGGCAGACGAAATCAACCGGGCTCCGGCCAAGGTGCAGTCCGCCTTGCTCGAGGCAATGCAGGAACGCCAGGTGACGATCGGCGACAAGACGTACAAGCTCGAGGATCCGTTCATGGTGCTCGCGACCCAGAACCCGCTCGAGCAGGAAGGGACCTACCCCCTCCCGGAAGCGCAGGTGGACCGATTCCTGTTCAAGCTGCGGATCGATTACCCGGCACGACACGAGGAGGAGATCATCCTGGACAACATGACGTCGGTGTCGCGGCCGGGGGGGGCCTTCGCCTCGCTGCCGGAGATCGAGCCGGTGATTGATCCGAAGCAGATTTCCGCCGCCCGCGACCTGATCGACCGCCTGTACATCGATGGCAAGGTGAAGGCGTATATACTCAACATTGTCGGGGCCACCCGCGACCCGAACGCCTATCGGGTGACGTTCCGGTCCCTGGACAACCGGCCGCTCGAACAGGTGATCGCCGTCGGCGGGAGTCCCCGCGCGTCGATTGCGCTGGTGGTTGCGGCAAAGACCCACGCGTTCCTCCGCGGGCGCGCCCACGTGACGCCGGACGACGTGAAGGCCATCGGCGCGGACGTCCTTCGCCATCGTCTCCAGGTGACCTTCGAGGCGGAGGCCGAGGAGATCACCCCGGACCTGGTGGTGCGCCAGATTTTCGACCAGATCGAAGTCCCCTGACCCATGCCCCTGCCCGAGCTGCTCGAGGACGCCGCCGACGTCCGAAAACTCGAGATCATGACCCGCCGCATCGTCAACAACGTGATGGCGGGCGAGTATCACTCGGCCTTCAAGGGGCAGGGGATGGAATTCGACGAGGTGCGCGAGTACCTCCCTGGGGACGACATCCGCTTCATCGACTGGAACGTGACGGCGCGGACCGGTGATCCGCACATCAAGAGGTACATCGAGCAGCGCGAGCTGACGGTGTTCTTCGCCGTGGACGTGTCGGCTTCGTCGCTCTTCGGCTCGGTGCGGCGGCGCAAGCGTCCCCTCGCGGCGATCGTCACCGCGGTGCTCGCCTTCTCCGCCATCCGCAACAACGACCGGGTCGGACTGATGCTCTTCAGCGACCAGGTCGAGCGATTCGTGCCGGCAAAGAAGGGCCGCAAGCATGCCCTTCGCGTCATCACCGAACTGATCCACGAACCCGAGCACCGGGGGACGGATCTGTCCGCGGCGTTGCAGACGCTCAACCGCCTGCAGCGCCGCAAGTGCATCGTCTTCCTCCTTTCCGACTTCCAGGCGACGGACATCCGTCGCTCGCTCGCGGTGACCGCCCGGCGCCACGACCTGATTGCCATCTCCATCACCGACCCCCGCGAGATGACCGTGCCCAATGTGGGGCTGCTGACGCTGGAAGATGCGGAGACCGGCGAGGTGCGCACGATCGATACGGCAAGCCGGCGGGTGCGGACGGCGCTGGAGACACGGCTGCGTGAACGGCGGGGAAACGTCCGGCGCCTCCTCAGCTCGCTCAAGATCGACCACATCGAGTTGCGCACGGACCAGGACTTCTCGGTGCCGCTGGTGAACTTTTTCACGGCGCGGATCCGGAGGGCGGGCGGATGAGGCGTTTCCTTGTCTATACGGTGCTGGCGATGGCGCTGCTGTTTGCGGGGGCGGCGGTTGCCCAGAATCCGGCGCCCGCCGAGAGCGGGGAAGACGCACCGCGGCAGGCGCGGCTGAGGGTCGAGAAGGAAACCGCCGAGGTCGGCGAACGCGTCGACATGGTGCTGACACTTCCGATCGCGGGCGAGTTCGAAGACGTGTCCTTCGAGTTGCCTGAGGAGCAGCGGGACGCGGTGTATGTCGGGACCAAGGAGCGGGACGGCAGCGACCGCTATCGGATCGAACTGCGACCGCTGCGGGCAGGGACGGTGACCATCGGGCCGGCGAAGGTGAGCGTGATCCCGGAGGGCGGGGGCACCCCGCTGGACCTGTCGACGGAAATCGTCTCGCTGGAGGTGGCAGCGCCCCAAGGCGAGGCGAACCCGGAAGCGGTGAAGGGGTACACGGACCCGCTCATGGTGCCTTTCAACTACTTCTGGCGCAACCTGCTGTTCCTTGCGGGGATCCTTCTGGGCCTGTTCCTCCTGGCGGCGCTCCTTCTGCTCGCCGTGTGGTGGCTCTCGCGCGAG
>CAYQTO010000163.1:0-8113 GCA_964420455.1 uncultured Candidatus Sumerlaeota bacterium
GTCGGGGGGCTACTGGTCGGATTTCTTCCTCGGCCGGCTGGCGACGCTGCCCGGGTTTGCCGTCCCGGCGGTGGCACTGCTGGCTGTCTATACGGCCGGGCTGGCAATGGCGTGGCGCTGGCGACGGGCGGAGGCGGCCCTCGGCATCGCGGCGCTCGCGGGCTATGGGGCCTGGACGGCGGTCGACCTGAACCCGGACCGGTTTCTCCTGCCGGTCGTGGCGCTGTACATCGTGGGGCTCTCGCTGCTGGTGGGGCGGGTGATGCCGGGGGGGCGATTGCGACCGGCGGTGGCGGTGCTGTTGCTGGCGCTGCTCGCGGTGGCGTCCTTCACGGATCCGCGCTTTTCCTTCGGCCTGTTGTCGTGGCGGGTGGGGGAGCGGAACGCGATCGCGCGGGAGTTGTCGGAGGCGGCGCAGCTGGCGTCGTTCCTTGAGGACGATCCGGCCGCCCGGCCATTGCTTGTCTTCGAGGCCCGCGCGGGGCTGTTTCCGCCGGGAACCGGCTGGGCGCCCGTGTGGGACGAGCCAGTCTATGCGGCGGCGCTGCGGGCCGCCACGTCCGCGGAGGACCTGGCGGACCGGCTCTCTGCGGTGGGATACACGCACGTGGTGGTGAACGAGTTCGAGTGGGGACGGCTGCTGGACTTCTACGGCGGGGAGAAGCCGCCGGGGGCCCCCGCGGCCGAGCGGGGACTGCTGGGCCTGCGGGCGCCTCTCCCCCGCGAACGCCTTGTCAACCGCCTCTCCGCATTCCCGCCCCACCGATTTGCAGCCCTCGACGAGGCCACCCTTGCGCTTCTTCTCGATTTCCTCCTCGATCACCGCCGGGCGGCGACCCATGTTGTGGCCGCCGGACCCCACGCGGACGCGTGGATTGCACCGATCACTTCCTCCCGGGACGATTGAATGCCGGCCCTTCTTTTCCTGATTCTGCTGTGTCTCCTTGCGCTGGCCACACCGGTGGAGGCCGACGAGCCACTCGTTGAGGTGCTGGGTCCCGGCGTCTATACGGATGGGGAGGGCACCCATCGGCTCCAGGCGGACACGCGGGCCGGCCGGCCCTTTGCCCGTCCGCAACTGCTCGTCCATCTGCCCGGCGGGGCTCCTGCGGATGATCGGGGCCATGTGTATCTCGAGGTGGAGGGCGAGGCGGAGGAGCCCGGCGCGATGGAGGCCTTCGCGGTTTATGGCGGGGTGGTGCGGACGTTTGCGGGGCGGCGCGAGGGGGCCTCGCGGGTGCGGTGGTACCTTCCCCGGGCGGACGACCTGACGAGCGTGACGCTGGCCTGGCGGGATGCTCCGGCCGTCTATACGCTGGACCGGGTGCGCCTCCACGATGGCGGGGGCATGCCCGTGGGCGAGCGGCTGCTGGCGGCGGTCCCGCACCCGCTGCTCCAGCCCGCGCCCGGGCGCCCGGTGATCGATGGCACGACAGAGCTTGAGCTTCTTGTTCCCGGCCATCTGGTGGGGGCGGCGGCGACGGCCACGCTGGAGCTGGAGTTCCGCGGCGCCGATGGCCAGAGCGTCGTCCGGCGGCTGGCGCTGCTGGAGGAGCAGGGGGCGGAGGAGGGGGCTGTGGCGCTGGCGATTCGGGAGCGGCTGCCGTCCACGCTCGAACGCCCGCTGATGCTCGAGGTGCGGCTGGAGGACGGCCGGGCGGCGGTGCCCGTCGGCACGGTCCTTCTCGAGGAAAACCAGCCACCGACGATTGCCCTCGGCCGACGCAGCATCACCGACTTCGCCGTGGTCGAGCGCAACGGCGAGATCGGTGTGTACCTGGCGGCGACGGACCCGGGTTTGCAGCAACCGGGCGATCGGATGGCCTATCCGGCGCGGTCGCTCTGGCTGGTGGTGGGCGACGGCAGGGACTGGTATGTGGAGGAGCGGTTGGTGGAGTCGGACCTGTGGAACGTGGGCTGGTCGGGCCTTTCGGCGCTGCGGGCGGGCGCCGAGGTGGTGCTTGTCTATACGGAGTCGACGCCGGAGGGGGTGGACGCGCTGGCGGTGGCGCGGGGTCTCAACACGTTTCGGCTGCGGCCGTCGGCGCGCAACCCCGTGTGGGTGCCGGAGGATGGCACCGCCGCCCCGTTTCCGGCGGACAATGCGCTGCTTTCGTGGCGCGGGGCGCTCCTGCTGAACCGGTTGGAGGACGGCGGGTTGACACAACTGAGCGGGCCGATCCCGACGCGGTGGAGCGACCTTGGGCCCGTGGGCCTCGCCCTCTCTGGCAACCCCCGGTGGATGTCGGCCTTCGCCCACGGGGGCATGCATTACTTTCTGGTCGGTCTGCCCCGGCTGGCGGCGTTCGCGACGGTCAACCCGATCCGGAATCCGGAGGCCTGGCGCCGGGTGGAGGTGGACCTGCCGGGGGACTGGGAAAAGATCGAGGTGGTCGCGGCCGGGGGGCGCCTCCACGCGTTCGGGCTGGTGGAGCGCGCGGGCCATGGGGTGATCGAGATGCGGGAAGTGACGATGGACGAGACGGGCCTCCGGGAGGTGGAGCCATGATCGACCGCGAAGCGGTGTTGAAGGCGGTGCTGGATTCGGACCGGCCGGTGCACGCCGGGCGCCTGGCGCGGGAGTTCCGCATCCGGGGCGACGAGCGGCGCGAGCTGAAGGCGATCCTGGCGGAGCTGGCGGAGGAGGGGAAGATCGCGCGGCTCCACGGAAAGCACTACGGGCGGCCGTCCGGGCGGAGCGGGGGCATCGTGGGGCGGCTTTCGGTGACGAGCCGTGGCTTTGGCTTCGTGCGGCCGGACTGGTCCGGCCTGCCGGGTTCGCCGCCCTTCGAGGGCGACCTGTTCATCCCCGCCCACGCCATGGGCTCGGCGCTTGATGGCGACCTGGTGCGGGCGGAGTTGCTCCGCCGCGACGGCGAGGGACCGAGCGGCCGCATCGAGTCCGTGCTCGAGCACGCCCACGCGCGCATCGTCGGCTGGTACCAGCAGACCAACCGCCGCGGGGGCGAGGTCCACCCGCGCAACACCCGTATAGACAGGCGCATCCGCGTCGGCCTGCCGGAGGAGTCCCTCGGCGTGTCCGACTACGATTGGGTGGAGGTGGAGATCACGGAGTACTCGCGGCCGGGCGAACCGCTGCTCGGGCGGGTTGTCGAGCGCCTCGGGACCGACGAGGATCGCGGCATTGACGTGTTGCTGCTGCTGCGCGACCGCGGCATCGTCGAGGAGTTCCCCGCCAGCGTGGAGCAGGAGGTCGCCGCCATGCGCTTCCGGTGGGAGGAGGACCTCGCCGGGCGCGAGGACCTTCGCCCCATGCCCACGCTCACCATCGACCCCAAGACCGCGAAGGACTATGACGACGGCCTCAGCATCGAGCCCCTCGCGAACGGCTGGCGCCTCTATGTCCACATCGCGGACGTCTCCCACTTCGTGCGGCCGGGGAACGCGCTCGACACGGAGGCCTACGAACGCTCCACAAGCGTCTATCCGGTCGACCGCGTGGTGCCGATGCTCCCGTCGAAACTCAGCAATTACCTCTGCTCCCTCGTGCCCCACGAGGACCGGCTGACGATGACCGCAATCATGGAGATCGACCGCGCCGGCCGGGTGACCGCCAAGCGCGTCGTCGATTCCGTCATCCACAGCGACTACCGGTTCACCTACGAGGAGATTCAGGCCTTCTTCGACGGCGACAGGAAGGTGCTGGAGCCGTGCCCACAGCTCGAGGACACGATCGTGGCGTTGCGCGAGGTGGCGTCGGTGCTGCGCAAGGCACGATTCGACCGGGGCGCGTTGGACCTCGACATTCCGGAGGTCAGCATCCTTTTCGACGAGGACGGCGCCGCGTCGGACATCGTCCATTACCCGCGTTTCGAGTCGCACCAGCTGGTGGAGGAATGCATGCTGGTGGCGAACGAGGCGGCTGCGGCGTACCTGACGGAGAAGGAGGCGCCGCTGCTGTATCGCGTGCACGAGGTGGCGGACGAGGCGCGGCTGGAGCGGGTGGAGCCGGCGCTGAAGGCGTTCGGGATCCGGCTGCGCGGCCGCGGCGGCGCCATCACGCCGGAGGACCTCCAGCGGGCCCTCGACAAGGCGCAGGAACACCCCGCCGGCCACATCCTCCGCCGGTTGATCCTCCGCGCCATGAACCGCGCCGAGTACGACCCGGAAAACGTCGGCCATTTCGGCCTCGCCTCCCCCTGCTACTGCCACTTCACGTCGCCGATCCGCCGCTATCCCGACGTGATCGTCCACCGCCAGCTCAAGGCCCTCGCCCGCCGCGAGGCCCTCCCCTATCCCGCCGACGACAACGAGCTCGACGCCATGGGCGACCACACAAGCACGCGCGAGCGCCGCGCCCAGGAGGCCGAGTGGGAGGCCGTCGCCATCAAGTCCCTCGAGTTCATGAAGCAGTTCGAGGGGGAGGAATTCGATGCGTATATCGCGAGCGTCCAGCCCTTCGGCCTCTTTGTCGAGCTCGAGCGGTATCCGGTGGAGGGCTTCATCCGCAGGGCGGCCCTCCGCGCCGATCACTACGACATCGACGAGGACGGCATCCGCATGACCGGCCGCCAGACGGGCCACGTGCTCAAGCTGGCGGACAAGATCCGCGTCCGTATAGACAGGATCGACCCGATGGCCCAGCAGATGGACGTGACGCCCCTGGACATGCCGGAGACGAAGGGCCGGCGGGGCCGGGGCCGCTTTGGCGAGCGGAAGGACCGCGGCCGCCGGTAGCGGGGCCTTCCACCCGGAAAGGAACGTGTGGGATTTGCGGTACCCGTCGCCGGGTCCGGAGGCAGGGGACAACGCGGCCCCGTGAGGGGCCTTGCCGGCCGGCGGTCAGCTCTCGCTGAGGCGCTTGACCGCTTCCTTGCTGAGCATGCGGTGGGTCTCGGCGAGGAGGCCGGGAATCTCGTCGCGGAAGGGGCTGGCGGCGAGCGCCTCGCTGAGGTCGAGCTCCTCCACCTTTGCCGCGTTGTTTCCCGGAAACCAGTGCCCCGCGTTGCCGAGCAGGTTGTAGCGCATCTCGCCGTACTCCTGCATGCCGAAGGCCTTCACGAGCATCCGGAGCCAGAGGATGACGTGGAGGTTCATGCCGCCGGGTGTGTCCTCGGTTTTGGGGAGCCCCTCGAGGTAACGCTCGGCGAAGTCGCGGCCGACGGCGTCGTGGAGGGCCTTCTCGAGGCGTTCGAGGATCGGCGGGAGAAGCTCCGCGGTGCGGTCGCGGAGGGAGAGGGCCTCGAGGTGGAGATCGTAGTCGGACGGCCGGGCCGCCCCCAGGCTGAGCGTATGGACCTCGTCGTGGGCGAGACAGAAGAGGTCGTTGAAAACGAGGGGATGAAGGGGCGCGGTGAGCTCGCTCATGCGGTCCGTCGGCTTGTAGAGCATGCCGCCCTTGTCCGACGGCGAGATGATAAAGACGCCCATGTCGCGGGCACGGGCCTCGAGGACCGCAGGCCAGTTGTGCTGGAAAATGTAGTACCAGTGGAGATTGACGTAGTCGAAGCCGCCGGCGCGGTCGGTCCTGACGGCGTCGAGGAGGACGTCGAGGGGCGCATGGGTGGAAAAGCCGATGTGGCGGGCGAGGCCCTCGGACTGGATCCTTCGCGCCTCCTCCAGGCATCCACCGCTGCGTACCGACTGATGGAGTGTCGCTTCGTTGTTGATACCATGGATGGCGAGGAGGTCCACGTGGGTGAGCTGGAGCCGCTCGAGCGATTCCATGAAGTTGCGGCGGAAGGTCCGGGGATCGTCCTCGGGGCCGATCTTGGTCTGGACGATGAGTTCCTCGCGGGGAAACCGGGGGAGGATGAGGCCGAGCTGGCGCTCGCTCGATCCGTAGCCGCGAGCGGTCTCGATGTGGTTGATGCCGACCTCGACGGAGCGGCGGATCGTCGCCTCGAGGTTCGCCTGGTTCTCCTCCGGCACCTCGCCGAGGGGCACATCCTGCCACTTGTGCTGGTACCGCATGCCGCCGGTGCTGAAGACCGGGATGGCGAGTTCCGTGCGGCCGAATCGGCGGCGTTCCATGTGCGGGGCGCTGGTCGCCTGGGGGGTCATGGGGTGCCCTCCGGGTGGGTTGGACTGGGAAGATGCGGACAACAAAGCGAAATCAGTGGCAACTGTCGCGCGCGATCAACTGGGGCGTCATGTAGACTGGCTTGTGATGGGCGCCGTTCTTGATCGAATCCACGAGCATCTGCGTCGCCCGAAAGCACATCTCCTCGGTGGGGTACCGCAGGCCACTGATCTGCGGACTGCTCAGGAGGAACGTCAGGTTCTCCTCGAACCCGACGAGGCGCATCTGGGAGGGGATCTTGAACTTGAGATCGAGCAGCTCCGCCAGAATCGCAAAGGGAAGATGCCCCCCGAGGGTCAGGACGCCGTCGGGCTTCGGCTTCAGCTTCGAGACGAACTTGCGGAACTCCGCACGGGTCTGGCGGATCTCGCTCGGCAGATACACCACCTCGAAGGTCACCGCCTCGGTGAAGTCCGACACGGCCTTTTCGACGCCTTCGAGGCGCTCGATGGTCGCCTGCTCGCGGCGGCGGCTTTCCCGCACGGCCACCACAACATGGCGCGCCCCACACACAATCAGGTGTCCCATTGCCATGCGCCCCGCCAACGTCTCGTCGGTCCGCACGTTGATGAAGTCCCCACTCACCGGCGCGGGGCCCACAACCGCCAACCGGATCCCGCTTTCCACCACCGTATCCAGCCCGTCGCTCTCGTTCTCCGGATTGATCCAGATCAACCCATCCACCGTCTCCTGCGCCTGATTCACCAACTCCGGCACGCTCCGGCCCACATGGCGAGGCATGACAACCAGATCCATGTTCTCGTCCTTGAGGCACCGTGCGATCCCATGCTGTACCAGCATCAGGTCGAAGTGGCGGAACACCTGGCTCAGGGAGGCCGTGTCGATCGGCTTCTCCAGCGAATCATGGACAGGGTAACACAACCCGATGGCATTGTGGCGCCCCGTCGCCAGGCGCACGGCGGCACGGCTCGGCCGGTAGCCGAGCTTCTTCACCGCCGAATACACCCGCTGCTTCGTCTCCTCCCGGGCGCTAAAGCCATCGTAGGAATTATTCAGAATCCGCGACACCGCCGCGATCGAGACACCTGCCTCCCGCGCCACGTCGGAAATCGTCACACGCTTGCTCTTGTTCGAGGACGCCATTTGGGGACCACGATCCCCTTTCCCGGGAATAGCCGCCCAACATCGTCTGATGGGAGTCCTTAAGGGGACAAGCGGCGAGTGGACCGTCAAGCCGAGACCCTGCGCCTCCCCGCCCGACCCCATTGCCGCCCCGAGGATTTTCCTCGCCATTGCCCCGCCACATCTGGTCCCCTGACATTCCTAAACAACGAGATCCCGCCCCCCGCCGGACACCGCGCCCGTGAAGAAAACGCCGCCCCAAACCCTCCTTCCCGGAATCTCCCGCCCCATCGCGGAAGCCAACGAACGCATCGCCGCCGCCGCCGAAAACGACGCCCCGGTCTTCCTCACCGGCGAAGTCGGCACCGAGAAATCCTTCGCCGCCAAGCTCATCCACCAACTCAGCAGCCGCAACGCCGGCCCCCTCGGCCGCATCACCGTCTCCTGGAAACTCCCCCCCGACCTCGCCCAGCACATCGAGCAAACCCGCGCCGGCACCCTCATCATCAGTCTCCAGAAAGACTTCCCCATCGACATGCAGTACACCCTCGTCGAGATCGCCGGCGACGGATCCTTTACCGACCCCATGAGCGGCGAGGCCATCGACAGCCACGCCCGCATCATCATCATGACCAGCCTCGACCTCGAGGCCCTCTCCGCCCGCACCCCCCTCCTCCCCGAACTCCGCGACCTCCTCATCAACCAACACATCGAAATTCCCCCCCTCCGCAATCGCATGGAGGACATCCCCGCCCTCGTCCGCTACGCCCTCAAGCGTGCCCACGACACCGGCCGCAGCGACGCCGAAACCGTCGACCCCCAGGTCCTCGCCCTCTTTCGTCACTGCGACTGGCCCGGCAACGCCGAAGACCTCCTCCTCGTCACCGCCCAAGCCGCCATCAGTGCCAAAGGCACCACCATCACCCTCGACGACCTCCCCGAAACCTTCCTCTCCCAGGTTGACGAGGAAAAGCTCCAAATCGCCAA
>CAYQTO010000164.1:0-7973 GCA_964420455.1 uncultured Candidatus Sumerlaeota bacterium
CTTGCCCATCTCGGCGTCGACCCGGAATCCCGTTGCGGTGGTTCGTCACCCGGTGGTCGGTGACACGCATTCGCCGTGGTATTCACCGATTGGAATGATGAGCGACTCCAGACCGGTCCCCCCCTGCTCGCTGCTGGTGCCTTGCTACCGGGCGGCGGAAGTCCTGCCGCGGCTGGCGGAGACCGTCCGCGCCCAAACGGCCCCTTTCGCCGAATGGATCTGTTACGATGATGCCAGTGGCGACAACACGGCCGATGTGGCGGAAGCGCTCGGCGCGCGGGTGATCCGCGGCGAGGTCAACGGCGGTCCCTCCGTCGCCCGCAACGCGGCCGCTCGCGCCGCCTCCTGCGAATGGATCCACTTTCACGATGCGGACGACATCATGGAGCCGCACCTGCTCGAGAAGAGCGCGGCGCTGATGATCGACGGCGTGGATGCGGTGGTTGGCCGGGTCGACTGGGTCGAGGAGGAATCCCGGGAGATCTGGTTCTCCATCGCTCCAGGGGACGAGGAACTGCGATCGGACCCGCTCGACAAGTTGATCCGCCGCCCCACCGGCGTCATTGGCGTCACCATGCGGCGCGATGCCTTCCTGGCCGTGGGGGGATTTGACGAATCGATTCGCTGCTACGAGGATTCCGACGTCTTCGTGCGCATGGCGGGAAACGGCGCCCGGTTTCGCGCGATTCCCGACCGGATCGCCTGGTCGCTCCGCCATGAGCGGGGCATCAGCAACGACCGATCGTACTGCCACAACGTGCGACTGCAGTTGCTGAAGAAGTATCGCGACACGTATGGCGAGCGAGCCTTCCCGGCCCTGAGAACCGCCTCGGAAAGGCTGCTGTTGGGGATGGTGAAGGCGAACTCCTTTACGAAGGCGGCGGAAGTGGCCGTGTTCTGCCGTTCGGTGGGGGGCGACCCGCCGACCACCGGGAATCCGGTACTCAAGGTGCTCAAACGGGTGGTACCGCCGGTAACCGCGATGCGTCTTCAGTGGGCGGTCCGCAAGCGGGCGAGCGGGTTCGATGGCTGACGCGGCTGGGGGTGCCGACAAGCGCCTCGCAAGGAAGATCGCCCGTTGGCTCGACCTTTGGGCAATGGCGGGGCGCCGTTGGTGGTGGGGCCAGATGGGAGTGGAAATGGGGCGCCGGGTGCGCCTCGCCCGTGGGGCCCACACGGACGTGGCGTGGCGGGTGCACCGCGGGCGTCTGCGGCTCGGAGACCGGGTCCACGTGGGGCGCGGCGCCCTGTTGGAAACCTTCGGAGGATGCATCGACCTCGCCAATGACGTCCACATTGGACCCTACGTCGTCATCTATGGGCACGGCGACGTGTGCATCGGGGAGGAAAGCCTTGTGGCCATGCACGTCCGAATTGTGTCGGCAAACCACGCGTTGCCATCGGCAGGGGTGCCGATCCGATCGAAACCGGACGAACGCGCCCCCATAAGAATCGGCCGCGATGTCTGGATCGGGGCCGGAGCGACGATCCTTGCCGGCGTTACGATCGGAGACGGGGCGGTGATTGCCGCGGGAGCGGTCGTGACGCGTGAGGTGCCCCCGAATGCCATCGTCGCCGGGGTTCCCGCCCGAATCGTCCGGCATCGCGAAGGCTCCGGGCCCGCACCTGGCAGCAATCCATGACAGGAACGGTTTGGCCGCTTCTCCGCTAGCCCCAAAGATGCATCAAGAAAAGTCTCCGAACGAGACGCCTGCGATGAAAGGCCCGAAGCAAGACCATGCCGTTTAACTCGCTGACCGTGCTGGGGTCGACCGGATCGATCGGCACACAGACGATGGATGTGCTCCGGCATCTGGGCGAGCGGGGTCCCCGGATCGTGGGCCTGAGCGGCGGCGGCCAGCGGTTGGAGGTTCTTGCCGGGCAGGTTGCCGAATTCCGTTGGTGACGAGTCGCGTGTCGGCGAACTCCGGAATCTGCTCCCGGTGGACTGGCGGGGGCATCTGCTTGCCGGGGCCGAAGGACTCGAGCGGATTGCGGCCGAGGCACCGGCGGAACTCGTCCTCGTCGCCACCGTCGGATGGACGGGGCTCCCGCCTGCTCTTGCCGCCCTCCGCGCAGGCCGCGCCCTCGCCCTCGCCAACAAGGAAGTCCTCGTCTGTGGCGGCCACCTTGTCATGGAGGAGGCCCGTCGCCGCGACCTCCAGATTCTTCCCGTCGACAGCGAGCACAACGCCATCTTCCAGTGTTTGGCCGCCGCCGCGCCCAGCACCGTCAAGCGTATCATCCTGACGTGCAGCGGTGGACCCTATCGCAACGCCACCCGCGAGGAGATCGCCATCGCTCCCCGGGATCGGACCCTTCGTCACCCCACCTGGAGCATGGGCGCCAAGATCACGGTCGACTCCGCAACCCTCATGAACAAGGGGTTCGAGGTCATCGAAGCCCACCACCTCTTTGGCGTCGGTTACGACCACATCGACGTGGTCATCCATCCCGAGTCGACGGTCCACTCGCTCGTGGAGTACGTGGACGGCTCGCTGCTGGCGCAGCTGGGGCCGACGGACATGCGCTTTCCGATTCAGTTCGCCCTCACCTGGCCGGACCGCCTGGAGGCTCCCGCCAAGTATTTGGACCTGACGACCATCAGCAGCCTGCACTTTGCGGCGCCGGATCTCGACCGGTTTCCGGCCCTTCGTATGGCCTACGACGCGGGCCGCGCCGGCGGCAGCGCCCCCTGCGTCCTCAATGCCGCCAACGAGGTCGCCGTCGCCCTCCATCTCGCCGGCGACATCCCCTGCGGCGGAGTTCCCGAAATTGTGGGGACCGTGATCAGGGCCCACACCCCGGAGGCGGCACCAAGCCTTGAATCACTCAGAAAATGGGACTTGTGGGGGCGCGAGGAGGCCCGGCGGGTAGCACGGGAGATAAGGGAGGCCGCCCGTGCCTAGGGCTTGGCGGGAGGACGAAGCGCCCGCGGTCCCTCCCAGGTCAGCGGGACGTCGTGATCGATGCCCACGAGGTTCAACACCTTCATCACCATAAAGTCCAGCAGGTCGTCGATGGTTTTGGGCTCGCAGTAGAACCCGGGCATGGCGGGGACGATGTGGGCGCCGGCCTCGCAAAGCGTCGTCAAGTTCCGCAGGTGGACAAGGCTGAAGGGGGTCTCGCGTGGGACCAGGACCAGCGGCCGTCGTTCCTTGAGGAACACATCCGCGCACCGGCCCAGCAGATCATCCGTCAACCCGGTCGCGATCGACGCGCAGGTCTTCATGCTGGCGGGCATCACAATCATGGCGTGCGCGCGGAATGTTCCGCTCGCGGGCTTGGCGGCAATGTCCCGGATGTGGTAGGTGGTGACGTGGCTGCCGGCGCGTTCTTCCGGGAGTGCGAGCCATTCCGTGAGGGGCGAAGAACTGCCCACGCCCTGAAGGCCCTCCTCCTCCTGTAGGACACGCCACGCGGCTGGGGTGACAAGCAGATGGACCTGCCAGTCTAGCCGGACGAGGGTCTCAACCAGCCGGATGCCGTAGCGGATGCCGCTGGCCCCGCTGAGACCGATGACGATGTGGCGGCGTTCAATTGTGTCGGCCATTTGCGGACTCCTGCGGGCGCGGCTTCTCGCCGAGGTGCAGCGCCGCGATATTAAACGATAGAGAGCAGTGCCGCACACGGGTGAAGCCGCCACGAATCATCGTGCGGGCGAGTTCGCGCCGGGTGGGAAAATGAAGCACGGAGAAGGGAAGATAGAGATAGGCGGCTTTCCGCGAGAGCAAGGCGCCGATGCGCGGGAGGACGTGCAGGAAATAGGGCTGGTAGACGGCGCGGACGAGGGGGTTTTCGGGCTGGCTGAACTCGAGGATGGCGAGGCGGCCGCCGGGGCGGAGGACACGACGCATTTCGGCGAGGCCGCGCTCGAGGGATTCCATGTTCCGCAGACCGAAGGCGATGGTCACGAGATCGAAGGAGCCATCGGCGAAGGGGAGTTGGAGCCCGTCGGCCTCGATCCAGGGGATGACGGTGCGGGGGGCTTTCTGCTGGGCAATGTGGAGCATGGGGCGGGCGAAGTCTGCTCCGACAACATGGGCGCCCGGGGCCTGCCTGGCGAGCGTGATCGCCAAGTCGCCGGTGCCGCAGGCGAGGTCCAGAAGCCGGTTGGCGGGGGTGAGGCCGGTGAGGGCCTCGCGGGCGGCGATCTCGCGCCAGGCGACGTCGGTCCGCGCGCTCAAGAGCCGGTTGAGAAAATCGTAGCGGCCGGCAATATCGCTGAACATGGCCCGGATCTTCCGGGCTTCCTTGGAGGGCTTGGGAACGCGCGGAGGCGCCTCGGCGAGTGCGGGCAAGTTGCGGGTACTTCCTCTTGCGGCAAGTTTGGGGGCTTTCCTAGCGTCCCGGCTCGTCAAGGAGGCATTTTCCGGGCCGCTGTCCGGGCGCAAGCAAACGCGCTCCCCCCGCCCATGGTCTCCTACGTCAGCCAGCCGCAATGGACCCCAACAGGTCTTCCCGGCCGAACCCCCCGATCCCCCAACGCGAACCGATGATGCCACGATTTTTGCCGCTCCTTCTTGCCCTCCTGACCCTGACCAGTTTCCGGGCCAGTGCCCAGAACGCGCCCCCCGAAGTCACCCTCCACGATGTCCTCGCCGAGAATAACGCGAGCGCCGTCGACCAGCTCGGGCCGGTCCTCCTCGAGCCCATGACCGACTTCGCCCAGATCCCCAACGACTTCTGGACCATGGCCACCTACGGCGACTGGCTCCTCAAGAACGACCTCGCGGGCCTCGCCATCAGCAAGATCGTCCCGAACGATCCCTTTCGCTCTGGCGTCGTCCTCGACATCTTTCCCAACGCCGCCGCGCCCGAGGATTTCCAAATCCTTACCCAGACCACCAGCGCCCGTGCCACCAAGCCCACCATCCAGTATGACACCACCCGGACGGGGGAATCGCCGGAGGGTGGGCGCGTGCTGACCATGTTTGGTCGCGAAACCACCGTCGGCAACGTCACGGTCGAGACCTCCTATCGGATGGAGAAGGACTGGCCGGGCGTTCTCGCTCGGACCGTTCTGCGAAACAACGGCACCAGTCCGGTCACGATCCCCGGCTTCGCCGACTACATCTCCTTTGGGGGGATGACCCCGTTTGTGAGCGGCTCCGGATACATGACGACGCAGGGACTGGTGGAAAACTGCGAGTTTGTGTTCGGCCGCCGGTTCGATTCCTACGTTATGGTGATGCCCGTGGAGGGTCTGTTCTCCTTCCGCAACAATGGGCAGTTTGCGACGGCGATGTACGGGAGTGAATTCCAGCTGGCCCCGGAGGCGGAGCGCGCCTTCGAACGGTGGGTCGTCACCGCCAGCGGTGATCCGGGCGAGTTGTTCTCGTTCGTGCTCCAGCAGGGGGGAGCCCAGTCCCACGGGCACCTGGCGGGTCGGGTGAAGGAGGAGGTCGTCCTCCCCGATGGCAGCGTGGTGGAGTCGGAGTTCGTGGAGGGCGCCGAAGTCCGCGTGAGCGTGGTCAAGCGCCCGGACCTTCCGGGCGACTATACGCTCCGGCCGTATATCTTCACGGTCACCGACGCCTCGGGCAATTACCGCATCGCCGTGCCGCCGGGCGAGTACCAGCTGACGCCGACCACCCGGTCGCGCTTTGGCGAGGGGACCAACGTGGCCCTCCGTGTGGACGCGGGGCGCACCAAGGCGGCGGACCTCCCGGTGACCCAGCCCTCCCGCGTTGTCTATACGCTGACGGACGCCGCCAGCGGCCAGCCGATGCCCGGAAAGATCACCTTCGAGCCCCTCCGCGGCACCGAGACCCCCTACTTCGGCCCGCCGGGACGCCTCGAAAGCTCCAACACCGTCTATACGATCAACGGCCGCGGCTCCATCGAGGTCCCCGAGGGGAACTATCGCGTCATTGCCTCCCGCGGGAACGAGTACCACATCGAGGAAAAGCGCCTGCGCGTGACCCGCGGGCGGACCCAGGACGTCACTTTCGCCCTTGAGCGTGCCTTCGAAAGTCCCGGCTGGATCGCGGCGGACCTCGGCGTCATGACCAACGCCTCGAGCCATTCCCGCATCTCCCCCGCCGACCGCATCGTCACCGCCGTCGCCGAGGGCGTCGAGTGGCTCGTCACCGCCGACCTCGAAACGATCACCGATCTTTCCGACGCCGTCCGGCAGCTCCGCCTCGGCGACATGATCAAGACCTCCCAGGGACTGCGCATCTCCTCCACCGTCGACGACGGCCGCGGCGAGTTCCTTCTCTTCCCCACGGAAATCTGCTCAGTGCCGCCCTCGGTCGAGGACATCCTCCAGACATCGACCCCCGTCGAGGCGGCCGATCGCATCCGGGCGCTCTGTCCCCAGGCGGTCCTCGTTGCCTCGCGCCCCCTCTTCCCGCTCCTTGGACTCCTCTCCAACAAGGGTTACGACTGGGTCCAGGGCACCCGGCCGGAAAGCCTCGACCCTTTCCCCGACATCGATGCCATGCAGGTTTGGGAAGGCAAGCGCCAGCCCCTCCTCTTCCAATCGGTCATTGCGTGGAACTATACGATGGCCAAGACCGGCGAGCGCATCGTGCCCGTCGCCAACAGTCTCTCCGCGGGGACCTACAACGAGGAGCCGGGATACCCCCGGGTGTATATCAGGACAGACACCGAGGAGGTGTCGGAACTCGATCCGAAGGAACTGGCGGAATCGATCCGCGAGGGTCGGGTGGTGATTACCAACGGGCCGTTTGTGGACGTGAAGGTCAACGGCCAGGGCCCGGGCTCGACGGTGATCGACACGGATGGGTCGGTGGACGTGGAGTTGCAGGTCTTTACGCCGAACTGGGCCAACGTGGCCTCGGTGTCGATCGAGCTCAACGGCCGCTTTGTCCGCAAGTTCGTCTTCCCGGCGGGGTCCGTCGACCCGATGGCGGGGCGCATCCAGCCGCGTCCCGGCGAGGAAGAGGAGGACCAGGTACGGTCGATTCGCGTCAGCAAGGACTCGATCCTGACGATCAACGTGCAGGGCGACCCCACCCTACCGCAGGATCCGGTCAACCCCCTCAGCCTGCCCACCAACAATCCCAACGTGCCCCAGGGCCAGTACACCTACGCCCTGACTGGCCCGATCTACATCGATGCGGACGGCGACGGGCTCGTGAACCCGGACCTCTCGATCTTCACCCGCCAGCCCGACGAGATCGACAACGCCGGCGAGGAGGAAGTGCCCCCGTTCTGACCGGGAGCGAATAGCCTCAAATGCCCACCGAGCAAGACATCCGCGACGCCTTCTGCGAGATCGGCCGCCGCGTTTGGCAGCGCCAGTTCGTCGCCGCCAACGACGGCAATTTCTCCTACCGCCTCGACGAGGACCGAATCATCTGCACCCCCACCAATGTCTCGAAGGGCTTCATGAGGCCGGAGGAGATGGCGGTGGTGAACCTCGCCGGCGAGCAGCTCTCCGGGCCGCGACGGACAACGTCGGAAATTCGCCTCCATCTCTATATTTATAGACACCGGCCCGACGTGCGGTCCGTCGTCCACGTGCACCCACCGCATGCAACCGCCTTCGCCGTGGCGCGACGAGCCCTGCCCAAGGGCATCCTCCCCGAGGTCGAGCTTTTCCTCGGCGAAATCCCCATGGCCCCCTACGCCATGACCGGCACGTGGGACTTCGCCGCAACCATCGGACCCTGGGTGGCCAACCACGACGCCTTTCTGCTCGCCAGTCACGGCGCCGTGACTGCCGGAGCGGACCCCTTCGACGCGTATTACCGGATGGAGACGCTCGACCAGTTCTGCCGGATTCTGCTGCTGGCGGGCCAGCTCGGCGGTTGGGAGCGGCTCACGCGCGAGGAGGTGGAGGAACTGATCGCCCTCAAGCGCCGCGCCGGCATTGCGGATCCGCGCCCGGCCGGCAGCGACCCCCGCACGGAAGAATGCGCCACCGCCCCGGCGAGGGAAGCACCATCGGGCGTCTATACGCCCGACGAGGCGCCGCTCCACGACTCGCCCAAGCATGGCAC
>CAYQTO010000165.1:0-589 GCA_964420455.1 uncultured Candidatus Sumerlaeota bacterium
GTCGTCTCGCGCACCATGGAGGCCCTCAACGACCACGGCAAGGCCCTCAAGGGGAGCCGCATCCTCCTCGTCGGCCTCGCGTACAAGCCCAACGTCGACGACGTGCGCGAATCGCCAAGCTTCAAGCTGATCGAACTCCTGGAAAAACGCGGCGCCCGCGTGGACTATCACGACCCCCACGTCGCCATCGTCCCCCACACGCGCAAGCACGAGGCCCTCGCCGGCCGCCAAAGCCAGCCGATCGACACCGCTGCCGACTACGACGCCGTCCTCATCTCCACCAACCACCGCGCCGTCGATTACGCCACTCTCGGCGAACGCGCCCGCCTCATCGTCGATACCCGCAACGCCATGGCCGCCGTCTCCCCCTGCGCCGCGCCTGTCTATAAAGCTTGATCTCTATACAATGACCGCACCCGCCAAAATGAAGGGCATCGTCCTCGCCGGAGGCAGCGGCACCCGCCTCCACCCGATCACCACCGTGATCAGCAAGCAGCTCCTGCCCATCTACGACAAGCCGATGGTCTACTACCCCCTCAGCACCCTCATGCTCGCGGGCATCCGCGACATCCTGCTGATCTCCACGCCG
>CAYQTO010000165.1:599-7875 GCA_964420455.1 uncultured Candidatus Sumerlaeota bacterium
CCTCTTCCAGCGCCTCCTCGGCGACGGATCCCAGTGGGGCATCCGCCTCTCCTACGTCGAGCAGCCCCGCCCCGAGGGCCTCGCCCAGGCCTTCCTCCTCGGCCGCGACTTCCTCGCCGGAGGCCCCGCCGCCCTCGTCCTCGGCGACAATATCTTCTACGGCAGCGGCCTCTCGCGCCTCCTCCAGGCCGCCGCCACCCGCGTCGAAACCCACGGCGGCGCCACCGTCTTCGGCTATCGCGTCCACGACCCGGAACGCTACGGCGTCGTCGAGTTCGACCCCCAGGGCCGCGCCCTCTCCATCGAGGAAAAGCCCGCTCGCCCCCGCTCGCCCTACGCCGTCGTCGGCCTCTACTTCTACGACCCCACCGTCTGCGACATCGCCGCCGGCCTCAGCCCCTCCGCCCGAGGCGAACTCGAAATCACCGACGTCAACACCTCCTACCTCCGCCGCGGCACCCTCACCGTCGAGACCCTCGGCCGCGGCATCGCCTGGCTCGACACCGGCACCCCCGACGCCATGCTCGAGGCCTCCAGCTTCCTCCACGCTGTGGAAAAGCGCCAGGACATGAAGGTCGGCTGCCCGGAGGAAATCGCCTGGCGAATGGGCTACATCAACGCCGGCCAACTCGCCGCCCTCGCCGCCCAGAACCCCAAGAGCGCCTACAGCCAGTATGTTGGCCGCGTCGCCGCCGAGAGCGAAAGGCACGATTGAGGCCACCGCTGATGGCGCCGTTCGTTCATCCCGCCGCCATTGTTGAGGAAGGTGCCACCATCGGCGAAGATACGCGCGTTTGGGCTTTTGCGCACATCCTCGCTGGGGCGCGCATCGGGCGCGGTTGCAACATCTGCGACCAGACATTTGTAGAGAACGAGGTGCTCCTCGGAGACCGCGTCACCATCAAGTGTGGTGTTTATCTCTGGGATGGTATCACCCTTGAGGACGATGTCTTCGTGGGGCCGAATGCAACTTTCACCAATGACAAGTTTCCGCGCAGCAAGCACTATCCTGGGGAGTGGCCCAGGACCGTCGTCGAAAAAGGTGCTTCCATAGGGGCAAACGCGACAATCCTTCCGGGGTTACGCATCGGGCAACGGGCAATGATTGGCGCTGGTGCTGTGGTCACGCGAGACGTCCCACCCCTCGCAATCGTTGTGGGAAATCCAGCCCGTATTGTTGGGTATGTGGACACCCCGCCAGCGCCGGGGGGGTCGCCCCTGACCGGGAGCGATGGACAGCGCACAACCCGCGTCCGCGACGTCCTGATCAGACCGATCAAGAATGTTCAAGACCTACGTGGAGATCTTGGTGTCATTGATTGGAAGGAAGATCTTCCGTTTGCTCCGGTCCGTGCATTCTTCGTCTACAACGTACCGAACGCACGCGTGCGCGGCGAACATGCCCACCGGGTTTGCCACCAATTTATGGTGTGCTTGCAGGGAAGTGTGTCCCTAATCGTCGATGACGGTTTCCATCGCGAGGAAATCGAGCTGGACCGCCCCTCGGTGGGCGTTCATGTGCCCCCCATGGTTTGGGGCACGCAATATAAATATTCGAAGAATGCCGTCCTCCTCGTGTTTGCCTCTCACTCCTATGATCCCGACGATTACATCCGCGAGTATGCGGACTTCCTGAAGTTGTGCAAGCCCGAGGGGTCCGACCAATGAACGCGGCGATTCACATTCCCTTCCTTGATCTCAAGGCAGGTTACGAGGAACTGAAACCGAAACTTGACGAAGCCTACCAACGGTTCATGTCTTCCGGATGGTATGTGTTGGGGCAGGAGGCAAACCTTTTTGAGGAAGAGTACGCTGCCTACTGTGGATCCAAACACTGCATAGGAGTATCCAATGGACTCGTTGCCCTTGAAATGGTGTTGAGTGCTTGGGGGATTGGTCCCGGCGATGAGGTGATCGTGCCGGCGAACACCTATATCGCGACCTGGTTGGCCGTCTCCTCTCAGGGAGCCACACCAGTCCCTGTCGAGCCTGATGAGACCACGAGAAATCTCGATCCGTCCCGTCTCGAGGACGTCATATCCCCTCGCACGAAAGGAATCGTCCCGGTCCACCTTTATGGTATCCCCGCTGACATGGATCCCATCATGGCGGTGGCAGAGCGACACGGCTTGTTTGTTCTTGAGGATAACGCCCAAGCTCAAGGCGCACGTTACAATGGCAGGCGAACCGGGTCCCTTGGGCACGCGGCAGCCCACAGCTTTTATCCTGGAAAGAATCTGGGAGCCTTCGGCGAGGCAGGCGCGATCACCACCGATGACGATAGTCTTGCCGAACAACTTCGCGTCGCGAGAAATTACGGATCTCGTGTCAAGTATCATAATGAGGTCAAGGGAATCAATGCACGCATCGACGGCCTCCAGTGCGCGTTCCTGCGTGTCAAGCTTGCCCACCTCGACGATTGGAACGCACGACGTCAGCGACTGGCCCGTCTTTACCTCGACCGGCTCGGCACCGTTGAGGGACTACAATTACCTCAGGTGCCCGACTGGGCAGATCCAGTCTGGCATTTGTTTGTCATTCGCCATCCCCACCGCGATCGGCTGCAACAAGCCCTTGCGGAACACGGCATCGGTACTCTGATTCACTATCCGATTCCCCCTCATCGTTCCGAGGCCTACCGCCACGACCGGGACTGGGGAGCCTTGCCCATCACTGAGGCAATCGCACGAGAGTGCCTGAGTCTTCCCATCGGACCGCAGATGGCCATCGGCTCTCTGTATGAGGTCGCAGATACACTTGACAAGAGCTTGCCAAGTAATGGAATATAGATGTAACCTTGTGGTCCCTGGCTTTCCCAAATGTGGGACGTCCAGTTTTCATGACTATTTGCATGTCCATCCTGATGTTTCAATGTCGCGTCCTAAAGAGCCCCACTTCTTCGCTTTCAATGACCGCTATGCAGAGGGTCCGGAGAGGCACAATGCATTGTTTTCTTGCTCCAACGGGACAGAAGTTTACTATGGGGAGTCCAGCACGATATATTGTGTTACACCTCAAGCATGGGAGCGAATCGCAGGCAGTCTTAAATCTCCCAAAGTCATTATTCTTTTGAGGGAACCGGTGGAAAGGGCGATTTCCCACTATAGGTGGATGTATGCTCAAGGCTTGGAGGAACTTGGGCCGATTGAGGCGATCAATCGATTCGGTGAGGACTTTGACCCGGAAAAACCCCTTCATGGTTGTTATAAAGGGTACCTTCGATTCAGTCGTTACTCCTTTTTTGTCCCCAAGTGGCTTGAGGCGATCGGACGAGAGCATGTTCACTTGGTTTTTTCTGATGAGCTAAAGGCTCTCCCACAAGATGTGATGAGGTCCACGTTTGCGTTTTTGGGGCTGGATCCCCCGTCAAGGATAGACGCAATAGAGCAGAATAGAACTGAGAACGTAAAGCCTGTTGTCTATAGTCAAACTGCTCGGCTTGTCTCGAGTCTGGTCCCCGAGAACTTGAAGGGACTAGTTTCTTCTTCGCCTCGCCTGCATGGTCTTTGGAAGCGTGTCCGAACGAAAAGGAAGATCACCCCGCCGACTGTGTTGCCACCGGAAAGAGAGAAGATTGCGCTGAATCTTAAGGAAGATCTCGACTTTTATCGCGAGATGAGAAGGCAGTTCTCGGTTCGCGACGAGAAGAGTGCAACCGTCTCGTAATGGGTGCGCAAGGTTCCTACTCCGATACACTGAAGTCCACCGGCCTAATCGGGGGTTCCCAAGTCATTGCTTTGGGGATCAATATGTTCCGCACAAAGGCCATGGCGGAGCTGCTTGGCCCTTCCGGAATTGCTCTGTTTGGGTTGTACTCCTCTGCGATCGGCCTGATTGCAACCCTTACCGGTATGGGGATTTCCAGCAGCGGCGTCCGGCAAATTGCGGAAGCGCGCGGGGCAGGCGACATGGCCCGGGTGACGCAAACCGCCGTTTCACTCCGCCGGGTCACTCTGGCGCTTGGGCTTTTGGGCGCCATCGTCGTCTTTCTTCTCCGCGACGCACTCAGTATCGCCGCCTTCGAAACCGACGAGCACTCCTGGGCGTTTGGCCTTCTCGCCGGAATGCTCTTCCTCCAAACGCTCGGAGGGGGGCTTGGTGCCCTCATCCAAGGCTCGCGGCGGATCCGCGATCTGGCGGTGTCGCGTATTCTTGGCGCTGTCTGGGGCGTGCTGATCGCCGTCCCGATTATTTACTTCATGGGCGAATGGGGAGTTGCCTGGTCGATGCTTGCGGGTACGCTTGCGGCAACGGCAACAACCGCCTGGTTCGCCAGCCGGATTCGACTGGACCCCGCCCCCGTACCCCTCAGCGCAACATGGCGCGAATCCCGCGCGTTGATGAGCCTCGGACTCGTCTTCGTTGCGAATGGCCTCATGATCAGCAGCGTCGCGTATGGGTCGAAGATCTACGTCACGCGGGAGCTCGGGTTGGAGGCGCTCGGACTTTTCCAGGCCTCCACGGGCCTCTCCAGCCTGCTCGTCAACATGGTTCTGCAGGCGATGGGCGCGGACTTCTATCCGCGGCTGACGGGTGTGGCGACGGACAACGCAAAGGTCGGCCAACTTGTGAACGAACAGGCCGAGGTGTCGCTCCTTCTTGCCGCGCCGGGTGTCATTGCCACCATTGCACTCGCACCGTACGTCCTTTACATCTTCTACAGCGACGAGTTCGTTTCCGCCGCGGATATTCTCCGCTGGCAGATTCTTGGCGTCTTCGCCCGCGTGATTTGCTGGCCGATGGGGTTTGTCTCCCTGGCCAAGGGGGCCAAGGGCTACTTCCTTGGGCTTCAGATTTGGGCCAACATTGCCCACATTGGATTTCTGATCCTGATGGTATCCTTACTCGGTCTCATTGGTCTTGGAGTGGCTTTTTTCCTTTTGTATGTCGTCCATATCATCCCCGTCTATTTGGTGGCGCGGCGCCTGTCCGGCTTCACCTGGAGTCGGGCAAACATTCGCCACTGGATGGTGGTAGTGCCCCCGCTTGCCGGCGTTTTTCTCGCCTCCCTATTCCTGGATCCCCTGATTGTGCTAATCGCCGGAGCGCTCGCCACCGCCGGCACGGCCTACTACAGCCTTCGCCAGCTCCACAACATGGTTGGTGCTCCGGGCGCCCGCAGGGTGATCAATGCCTTCAGCCGTCGGCTCCCGCCTTCGATCCGCAGGATTATCTTTGCTCTGCCAACGAAGCCCTCATGAACAGCGGCGGACCCGAATGAGCTCAAATCGGAGTGGCCTCCTCGTCACCGGCGGTGCGGGTTACATCGGGTCCCATGCGGTGCTGGCCCTGCTGGCGGCGGGGCACCGCGTGGTGGTGCTGGACAATCTTGTTTATGGTCATCGCCAAGTCGTCCCGCCGGAGGCCACCTTTGTCGAGGGCGACATCGCGGACAGGGCATTGGTGGATCGTGTTCTTTCCGATCACGCCATCGACGCGGTCATGCATTTCTCCGCCTATGCCTATGTGGGCGAATCGGTCACGGATCCGCGCAAGTATTACCACAATAACGTCCTGGCGACGATGACGCTGTTGGACGCGATGCTTGCCGCGGGCATTCATCAATTTGTCTTTTCCTCCACCTGCGCCACCTATGGGGTTCCGGAATCCGTCCCGATTAGGGAGGACGCGCCCCAGCGACCGATTAACCCGTATGGTTGGACAAAGCTGATGGTGGAGCGCATTCTGGCCGACTACGATCGTGCGTACGGATTGCGTTCGGTGGTGTTTCGCTATTTCAACGCGGCGGGGGCGGACCCGGAGGGACGCACGGGGGAGGATCACGATCCGGAAACGCACCTGATTCCCCTCGTGCTGGATGCGGCGGCGGGCCGGCGCGAGGCCATTACCGTCTTCGGGACCGATTACGACACGCCGGACGGCACCTGCGTGCGGGATTACATTCATGTGGCGGACCTGGCGGAGGCGCACGTCCGCGGGATGGAGCACCTGCGGGGCGGCGGCGTGAGCGAGGCGTTCAACCTCGGCAATGGGGCGGGCTATTCGGTCCGCGAGGTGATCGACACGGCGCAGCGGGTAACGGGGCGCGAGATTCCGGTGGTGGAGGGCCCGCGGCGCGCGGGCGACCCGCCGCGACTGGTGGGCTCCGCGGAGAAGGCCCGCCGCACCCTCGGCTGGCAGCCCCGATATGCAGACCTCGAGACCATCGTGCGCCACGCCTGGGCATGGCACGAAAACCGGACGGCTGCCCATGGAAACACCTGAAACCGAGCGCCCCCTCGTCACCTTTGCGATCATCGCCTACAATCAGGAGAAGTTCATCCGAGAGGCGGTCGAAGGCGCCTTTGCCCAGACCTATGAACCGCTCGAGATTGTCCTTTCGGATGATTGTTCCACAGACCGTACCTTTGAGATCATGCAGGAGATGGCCGCAAATTACAATGGCCCGCACAAGGTGATCCTGAACCGCAATGAGGAAAACAGAGGTATCGGCGGGCACGTTAACAGGGCAATGGAAGTATCCAAAGGGGAATTCATCGTCGTGGCCGCAGGTGATGACATTTCGAGGCCTGATCGAACCACACGGCTGTACGAAAAGGTAAAGGATCGTCTTTCCGAACCGGTGTCGATTTACTCTGGGTGTGAGTTTATTGATGAAGAGGGCCGCCTTACGGGATCCATGGAGAAACCCGTTCGCAGCCTCCCGGACGATAACAGGGACGAACTCTGCGAAGGACTCTCCTCTGGTCGTATCTATGGCTTTTGCCTTGGTGCCACCCACGCATGGACACGAGCTACCTGGCGGCTGTTCGGAGACCTCCACCCCGAGGTCATCGCCGAGGATAACTGTATCAGCCTGCGGAATGCGCTTGTCGGCTCCGTGCATTTTCTTCCGGACCATCTGGTCCAACGACGATTCCACGGAAAAAACGTTTATGCGGAAGTCATCTCTCCGAGGTCCACAGCAGATCGCATGCGGACGCAGCTTCAAGGGGCCGTCGTCTATAGGGGGATTCTCTTGAATTTTCAGCAGGATTTGAAGACGCTTTCAATTAAGGAAGACCGGGTCACCAGGACGCAACTGACGCTGTTGGAAAACGCCCTCAAGAGGGAATGGCGAATCAATGAGCAGAGGTTGAGGGTACTCAAGTCCTCTGGCTGGACCCGCCTAAGGGAGGCCTTTCGGTATTGTTTGCTGGTAAGGTTGAGCGCAGACTCTATTGCCTTAACGATCCATGCTCTCCATCCTTCCGCGTACGACCTCTATCGACGGATGAGATACAGTGAACACGCCCAGGTGCGTCGCGTGTAGTCA
>CAYQTO010000166.1:0-7860 GCA_964420455.1 uncultured Candidatus Sumerlaeota bacterium
CCGCCAACGGTGCGTTCTCCGTGTTCGCCGCGGACCTCGACGGCGACGGCGACCAAGACGTCCTCTCCGCCTCCTTCAACGACGACCGCATCGCCTGGTACGAGAACCGCCTCGACGACGCGACCGCCGACTTCGGCCCCCAGCAGACCATCACTACCGCCGCCAACGGCGCGATCTCCGTGCTCGCCGTTGACCTCGACGGCGACGGCGACCCGGACGTCCTCTCCGCCTCCATCGCCGACGACCGCATCGCGTGGCACGAGAACCGCCTCGACGAAGAAACCGCCGACTTCGGCCCCCAGCAGACCATCACCACCGCCGCCGACGGTGCCCAATCCGTGTTCGCCGCGGACCTTGACGGCGACGGCGACCCGGACGTCCTCTCCGCCTCCGGAATCGATGACCGCATCGCGTGGTACGAGAACCGCCTCAACGAGGCGACCGCCGACTTCGGCCCCCAGCAGACCATCACCACCGCCGCCGACTTCGCGATCTCCGTGTTCGCCGCGGACCTGGACGGCGACGGCGATCAGGACGTCCTCTCCGCATCCAACCACGACGACCGCATCGCGTGGTACGAGAACCGCCTCGACGAAGCGACCGCCGACTTCGGTCTCCAGCAGACCATCACTACCGCCGCCAACGGCGCCCAATCCCTGTTCGCCGCGGACCTCGACGGCGACGGCGACCAGGACGTCCTCTCCCCTTCCTCGAGGTACTACCGCATCGCGTGGCACGAGAACCGCCTCGATGAGGCCACCGCCGACTTCGGCCCCCAGCAGACCATCACCACCGCCGCCGACGGCACGGGCTCCGTATTCGCCGCGGACCTCGACGGCGACGGCGACAAGGACGTCCTCTCCGCCTCCTCGCCCGACGACCGCATCGCCTGGTACGAGAACCGCCTCCACTAAGCAACCGCCCACTTCGGCCTCGCCCCGGGCTAGGCAACGCGCCGGTTTCGCCACACCTGGCACAGATGGCAGCGGAGCCCTCGACCAAGTGGGAAAGCTGGAATCCCGCGAGTCCCGCAAACTCTTGCTTTTTTGGTTGACAGAACTGGGGTGGGGGGAGGGTCCATCAATTGGGAAATGACGTAGGGTAGAAAGCCTGCATAACGCAACATCCATCAACCGTTCCCACCAACACTGAAACGCCCTCCCATTCAGCGACGATTCGCATGGGCACGACAAGGAGGAGCATAGATGTCAAAGGTTCTGTATCTCGCCCTAATCCTGCAGCTGTGCGGCGCTCTTTCATTCGCTCAGGTCCCCATCCTGCCCGAGAAGGACTTCCGGGAGGAGACTAAGGACCTGATTGATTTGTCGACGGTCCCGAACGAGTACGTACCGCTCGCCATCGCGGCCAAAGAGTACTTCATCGCGGTCGCCCTCTTCATGGCCACCGAGGACCCGCAATACCTGTCCGAGCAAAACTTCAAATCATTAGGGTTCGACATAGATCATGCCCTGGTACCGGTTTTTGAAAGGAGCACTCTCAAGGCAATTAATCCCCAAGCCACTGGGGGCTGGCCCTTTGCCGATCTGGATCGGTCGTCGATCACCCTCATGCCAAACAACTCTCCATTGCTCCGGCAAGGATTTCCCCGGATAGATGAAAAATTGGATGGGCTGTCCATTGAACAAGCTGGTGTCATCAAACTTGTTCTCGTGGAAAATGGCCTGCACGAACATCATTTGGAGTTTCCGGTCTTTCTCAGCACTGACGGGCAGCTGAAGCTCATTTTGTTAATTAATAGACTTCACCAAACGGGAACCGTCGGAGTTACGGATGAAAATAGAGCTCTGGCAGAACAAATGGGAATTTCCAACCAGCCCGTGGAAGCAAGAAGAGAAGAAATCATCCGCCAAGCCCGTGGTCACCAATTGGTGGGTTACTGGCCGGGCCTTGTCGGATTGGGAGTTACCCTGGCGGGTATTGGCCTTTTCCTGGCCGTTCGCCGATTGACTACTCACTGACAGACCGTGGAACTGGAAGATCCAACTGCCTTCCCCCGCCTCCTCTGGCAGGTCGCGGCGGCCATCACGGGGTTGTTGATCCTGGTACGCATCGGGCTATGGTTGTGGCAAAGAAAGCCGTCGCCCCGGCCGCCGGAGGCGCAGGCGGAGGACACCCCGGAGGAATGATGCCCGTCCCCAGACGCCAGCCAACCATCGCCACAGTCATGGCAACGGCGGGGGTCCTTCTTGTCGGCGTGGGGCTGGCCATCATGGCAAGCTCCCAACGGCAGCCGGATCTTCCTTCTTTTCCAACTGTGGAAGCAGCAGAGTATTTTGTTGTTGTGGCGCGGCGGGCCGAGCGGCTGACCGCTGACGACCCCACGCCCCACCGGGCCAGCCTCGTCTCACTCTACAGGCGAGATGGGCAGGTTCTTCGTCGTCTCGAGGAAAGCCTGTCCATCCGGGCCAACTCCACCATGCACGATCCTCCCTTGTCGCAGGAGGTGAAAGTCCGTGCGGGAGCCTACGAGTGGGGCTACTTTTCGGTGCCCTACGGCATTTTCACCCTCGCGGAGGCGCCTTGGCGGGATGGATCAACGGCCTACCTGATCAGCGATTGGGGCACTTATGGCGGGACCATTGCTCTGGCCGAGCCACAAGTCATCCGTTCGCGCAGCTGGCCGACGGAGAACGATCCCACCGATCGAGTCCTGCGTTCCTCGCGTTCGAAAACCGCCTCCTATATTCATCCCAGCATCACCGCAAGCTGGTCGCCGGTTGATAGCAAAGGCTGCATGAACCTTTACAAACCGCAAGATCACGAAGCGGGTACGTCGGATTACAAGCGGTTTCGAAGCTGGTTCACCGAGAGAGACACCGTCGCCGGGC
Organism: uncultured Candidatus Sumerlaeota bacterium; assembly: GCA_964420455.1. GTDB lineage: Bacteria > Sumerlaeota > Sumerlaeia > SLMS01 > SLMS01 > CAYQTO01. The sequence goes on from CAYQTO010000166.1 coordinate 2,850, forward strand.
CCATGGGCGACCTCGTAGCATTGGTTCTTCTCCCTTCGGATGCAATCCCCGGAACGACAGAGACCGAAATGCCGCTCACCCTGCCGCTTGCACTTCTCGAGCGTGCCCGCGACCATCAGGGCCAGCTCCACGAACTGATGGGGGTCCCCCGCGCATGATGAAAGAACACCACGCGTTCACCATCCTCGAATTACTCATCGTCGTGGGGATCATCGCCATCCTCGCGGGCATCGCCATGGAGAATTTCGCACGCGCCTCCATCCGCAGCAAAGTCACTCGCGTGCTCTCCGACCACCGCACCCTCCGCCTCGGCATCGAAAGTTACCGCACGGATCATAACCGGCTCCCGCGCATGGCCAGTCGAAACTACGGTGACCCCCAGTTCGATCAAATCAACGGCATCCCCGTCTCCGGAGTCATGAGCAAGGTCCTTTCAACACCGGTCGCCTATGTCACCAACGCCTATCTGTTCGATCCATTCATGACGAATCGGCCCGACGCGCCACTCGACGAACGCCTCTATACCTATCAGGATACACAGCAATACATCGTCTGGAATCCGGATTCCACTTTCTGGCCACAGGCCGTCGCGTACTACGGCGATTGGCGCCTCGCCAGCGTTGGCCCCGACCAATCCTTCGACCACCTCTTCGCCAACAGCGCCCAACTCCCCTACGACCCCACCAATGGAACCATCTCGCTGGGCAATATCTGGACAGCACCGGGAATCAATCCGGAAAGACCCGGACTGCCACCGATCCCCGATCTCCTCGGTGCCCACTGACGCCAGCCGGTCCTCCCCCGCCCCGCTCCATCCAGCACGTGCTCGAGGCCTCCATCGCCCACGCCGGGCCTCGATGGCCTCGAGGGTCTGGTTGACGGCAACCCCGCGATCAGGCGGTCGAACCCGTCACGGCGCCCCGAAATTCGGAATTCCATGGTTGACTTCCCCCTCGACCTTGGCGATATGTTGATCGTCGTTAGAAGTACGCCAAACTGCAGTAATTATTAAAACACGGTTCTATCATTTCTAAAAACTGGTGATCAAGACATGCATGACCTAGTGACTCTCTTCACAGCCGGGATTTTGCGCTGCGTTTTCGTTGATGAAGGGACCTGTCAGATCGTCACAAGATTCGGAAAATTTTTGAAAGTCCTATACCCTGGCCTTCATGTATTTCCCTTCCTCTGGGGACTCGCCGGAAGTATCTACAAATTCAAGATCACTGACCCCATAACCGGGGTTGTTACGACCACAAATGTGCTGGACATGAAAGAGATTGTTTACGACTACCCAAGGGAGCACGTCATCTCCTTCGATAATGTACAGTTTCAAGTGAATGCTGTTATATACTTCCGTGTCCAGGACCCATACAAGGCAATCTTTCAGGTAACGGATTATGTCTCATCGATGCGTACATTGGTCCAATCCATCTTACGCGCGGAAATTGGCAGGCATCCACTGGAAGACACTTACTCTAATCGAGGGGCCATTTCCGCGGCATTGACCAATGAGGCCGATAAGGCGACAGACGGATGGGGAATTAAGGTGATCCGTCTCGAAATTAAGGAGTTCGAAATCGGTGATTTTGCCGAACAGTTGCTTCTACAAAAGAAGCAGGAAATTGAGCGACGCCAAAGAGTTACGCAAGCAGAAGGTATCCGTCAGGCAACCGTCAAGGAAGCAGAAGGAGCCAAGGAGGCACAAGTACTGAGAGCAACGGCAAAAAAGGAGTCGGCATTGGCTGAGGCGGAGGCAATTCGCACCGAAGCACAAGCGATGGCCGATGCAATAAGGATGAAATCCGAAGCAGAGGTGTACAGGTATGAACTCATTGCGAAATTATTGGAAAAGGATCCGGTTATGCTTCAGTTCTTGAAGCTACATTCAGCACAGGAAGTATGCAGGAATCTCGCCAACGGACATGCCACCAAGATCTTCGTACCAAGCGACATGGGAGCCCTGTTAGGACTTCTATCATCGGTCAAGGATGGAGTTTCAAGCGAACTTGATTCAAAGAACGATTCGCAAAAGCAAGGGCAAAGGCAATAGAGAGACGTTGCTTTAAGTCGTCACATGATGCTTTTTGGGACTGGCTCGCACGGAAGGGCTGGCAGGAGCGTAGGCTGCAATACAGCTTCAACAGTCTCGACCTGACGGACGCGGTGGACTTCAAGGCGCTGCGGATGGACTTGGATCCCGGCATCGAGCCCGCCAATCGGGAGACGCAGAACGCGAAGCTCGACCTGATGGACGAGAAGCAGGTGGAAGCCCAGCGTGGACATGCCGAATGCGGGGAACATGGCGGAGGAGACCGCCCAGACGAGTTTGGGGCTGGACCCGCCGAAGAACCCGGCGACATGGCGCGAAGAGGCGGCCGTGGCGAGGCAACGCCCGCCACCCTCCCGCCTCTATTGGGGCGGCCCTTCCCGATCCCGCCAGCTCCCCACGGAAGAACCCGCAATCGCGGAGAAGGTCACCGTCCCCGCCTCTCCCGAGTAGTCATCGTCCAGACCCGTGAAGCTCACCCGCCCGGAACCGCCGGAAACATCGATGGTTCCCTCGATCCTTCCCTCGCCGACGATCACGACACGGCCCCCGCCGCCCCCCGCGGCGCAGGGGAAGGCCACGGGGACCCCCGATCCCCGGCGGCATGGCGCGTTCCTCATGGGGAAAGCGCTGGACGTCCTGCGCGCGAGGCAGAACCCTCGGAACCGATCGTCACCCGCCGCGGCGCCCGAGCGCCCCAAGGATTCGACCCCCGGTGCCCCTCCGGCAGATCCAGGTCCACCTCCCCACCGCGCGCTCCGGCGACTTCGCCGCGCTCCTCGACGAACTCGCCATCGAGGCCCTCTGGCAGGAGGAGGACTACCGCCAGAACGCCTTCATGGCCCTCGTCGTCCTCCGCGCCTACGAGACCGACTCCTTCCTCCAGGCCCTGATGGATCGCTTTGGCCACGAGGACCAATTCCGCCTCGTGCTCTTCGAAATCGCCGCCATCTACCCCCCCACGGAGGAACCGGAGGAAAAGGCGGACGACGACTCGCCCACCGACGATGGCGAACCCGCCGCCGAGCCAACGGAGGAATCCAACCCCAAACGCGTGGCCATCGAGGAGCTCGAGGAACGCCTGCGCTGGGACAGCAAACTCTCCTCGAGCTTCGTGATCACGGTCCTCCTTTCCGCCCTGGTCGCCGCCCTCGGGCTCATGAAGGACAACCCCGCCGTCGTCATCGGCGCCATGGTGATTGCTCCGCTGCTCTCGCCCAACATGACCCTCGCCCTGGGCACGACCCTGGGAAATGTTCGCCTCATCCGCGAGGCGCTCACCTCCAACCTGGCGGGCCTCGGCCTGACCCTTTCCTTCGCCATCCTCATCGGGCTGTTCTTTCCCTTCGACCACGACAGCCGCGAGATCACCTCGCGCACCGTCGTGTCCTACAGCGACGTGCTGCTGGCCCTCGCGAGCGGCGTCGCCGGCGCCATCGCCGTCACCTCCGGCATCTCCGCCGCCCTCGTCGGGGTCATGGTTGCCGTGGCTCTCATGCCGCCGCTGGTCGTCTCCGGCCTGCTCCTCGGCACCGGCGAATGGGCCCTCGCCCAGCACGCGATCCTCCTCACCGCCATCAACGTCATCGCCGTCAACCTCGCCGCCGTTGGGACCTTTACGCTCCGCGACATCCGCCCCCGCAACTACTGGGATTCGGGCAAGGCCACCCGCATGACCCGCGGCGCCCTCCTCCTGTGGGCCTCGCTGCTCGGGCTCTTCACCGTCCTGGTCTGGCTCGCGGGAACCTTCTGACGCGGGGCGCGGCCTGGGCGCCCCGCCGCCCCCCGCGAGGGGGCGTTCATCGGTTCGCCGGATGGAGCTCCGGTGCGGCGGCCTCCACGCCCCCCTGCCATCGGATCAGGTCCCCCCCCGACAGGGTCCCGTTCGTCGGATCGTAGAGGTCCGCCAGGCCGAACCCCGGCACCCGGTCCGGGCCCACGCTCGACAACTTCCACGCGCTGAAACCGAAATGCGCCCGCCAGACCTGCGTCACGTCCAGATCCCGGCCCACACCATTCCAGTACGCCGTGGAATAATCGAAAATGTGTCGGCCGTTCTGGTAATGGGTATGGCCCGGCCGCGTCGGTTCCCAGACCCTCGCCTGAAACGGATCTTCCGGCAGGTGGCTCAGGTAGGCCACCGGCGACGTCAGCGGGCTCAACGCATTGACCCAGCCGTAGAAGGTAAAGCCCGGCTCGCCATCGTAGGGAGGAACCCCCGCATCCACCATATAGCTTTCGATCGCGAGAGCCACCGTCCGCAGGTCCGACTGGGTCCGCGCCACCCGCGACCGCGTCCTTGCCTCCATGAAGTTTGGCAACGCGATCGCCGCAAGCACACCGATGATGGCCACACAGATCAGCAATTCGATCAGTGTCAGCCCCTGGCGGGGCGAAGGGGTAAGTCGTCGTGTCTTACTCATCACCATTCTCCTGTAATAGAACCAGATGATCCATCTCTCGCAGCAGGGCCTCTTCAAACGGTTCCGCATGCTCCGGATCCGGAGGATAGAGGCCATTCGACCTGGCCAGGCGGAGGAGCGATTCCGCCATTCCCCGCTTGCTCAGATTTCCCTGATCGTACGCCGCCCTCGCCCCGAGCGCCGCCGCGCCAAACCCTTCATGAAAGGCATCGAAAACGTAGATCTCGATTCCCTCCTCCGTTGGCTCGAAGGAAAGATACTCGAGGAAATCATCCTTCGGCAGGATGTCGACAATCCCGACCGTCCGGCCCCCGAGGTCCAGCTCCGCCCGCGTGGTCGCCGGCGAAGTGCTGTCATTCTCGCCGTCCGACAGAACGCCCAGAAACAACAGGGGCTGTTCCGGACCCGGGGCATGCACATAGAGGACTCCGTAACCCGCCGGATGGGGCCGCGGTGAAAAGCTATACCTGATGGCGCCCCCGTAGGGGACAACCATCCGCGACTCGCCCCCGAGAACCACCGGCACCTCCCGGATCTC
>CAYQTO010000167.1:0-7851 GCA_964420455.1 uncultured Candidatus Sumerlaeota bacterium
GGGGACTCGAGCTTGAACGTCTATCGATCTATACGGCGGAACGGGACTCGGACGGGCGCACGGCCTTCGAGGCTCTTGGCGCGATGGTGCGCAACGCCTTCGCCGAGACGCCGGAAATCGCCTCCCCGCCCGAGGATTCCCCCCCGCCGCTCCCCTCCTCGGCCCAGCCGGAAGACATCCCCCAGCCTCCTCCTCCACAGCCGGAGGCCCCCCTCCGCCCCACCCTTCTCTCCCGCCTCGCCGAGCGGCCCTTCCTTCTCCACCTCGATTTCGCGGCTGGAGGCCTCGACCTCCGGCAGGCGGGTCCCGATGGGGACGACCGGTTGATGCTTGGCGGCTCGACCGCCGGCCTTCTCGACCTCCAGTCCGATGGGATGATGATCAGCGGCCATGTGTGGGTCGAGCCATCGGAGCTGGAGTTCGGCGCGGAGACGCCCCCGGCGGTCCGCAATGCCGCCGGCTTCTTCCGTCGGCTCGGAAACTTCGGCTTCTCTCTCGACCGGCCCTTCCCCGTGGGCATGTCCCTCCAGAATCCCAGCGCCGCCGAGGCGGGTCCCGCCGGGAACATGCCATTAGCGGATTTCCTTCCATGACCCCCCCCGGCACCACCCTCGGCACTCCGGTCTTCGCCATCGTCACCCCCTTCGGCCTCGACGGCCGTATAGACATCGGCGCCTTGCGCGAATACCTGGCGCTCCTCAACGACGCTTCCGTCCCGGCCCTCATCGTCAACGGCACCACGGGCGAGTTCCCCTCCCTCGACGATCACGAAAAGGACCTTGTGCTGGAGGCTTGTCGCGCCGAGTTCCGCGGGCGGCTGCTGGTGAACGTCAGCGCGACCGATCCGCGTGCGGTCCGCGCCACCATGGAGCGCCAGGCCCTCGCCTCCGATGCGTTCCTCGTCCTCCCGCCCTACTATTTGGCCGACCCGCCGGAGGAAGGCCTGAGCGCCTTCTTTCGCAGGGCGCTGACGGGGACCCCGCGCCTTGTCTATCTCTACAACTTCCCGCGCCACACGCAGGCCCCCATCACCCCGGCGCTCCTCCGCTCCCTCATCGAGGAGGGGCTCCCCATCGCGGGCGTGAAGGACTCCTCCGGTTCGATGGAAAATGCCACCGTCTACCGGGACGGTGTTCCGGGACTTGCGGTGTACCTTGGGAGCGACTCCAAGGCGCTGGCGGCGCTCGAGGCTGGTCTCGCCGGCAGCACCTCCGGCGGGGCGGCCTGCTTTCCTGAGTTCCTGGTGGCGCTCACGGAGGCCTTCGAGGCGGGGGACGGCCCCCAGGCCCAAGCCCTCCAGGCTCACGCGGACCAGTGGACGATGTTCCGCAAGAGTCTGGCTTGCAGCGAGCCCGCCCTCGTCAAGGCGGCGCTCGCCGAGCGCTTGCCGGGCTTCCCAACGACGGTCCGCCCGCCCCTGGTCGCGGCCGATGGCGAGACCGCGAAACGCGTCCGCAGGGAGGTCCGTCGCCTCCTTGCCCGGTTCGAAGAACTCCGCATCGGCCGCTAGGCAAACCCCGATTTTGCCACTCCCTGTTGACTTCTTGAAGGTCGCAGGGGGAAGTTCCACCGATTTCCAAAAGATTCCGAGCAGGCATGGCGCGCGACCACCCGCCCGGCAAAAGGAGTTCTCCGTGCTCGACATTACCGAAATGCTGAAGATCACGGTGGAGTACGGCGCATCCGACCTCCACATCGTGGTCGGCCGCCCGCCGGTCATCCGCGTCGACGGCAAGCTGCTCAACCTCGATCACCCGCCGCTCTCCGCGGCAGACACCCGCCGCCTCGTTTACGGCATCCTTCAGGACGTTCAGAAGCAGAAGCTCGAGGAACGCAAGGACCTCGACTTCTCCCTGAGTGTGACTCAGGTGGCCCGGTTCCGTGTGAACGCGCACTTCCAGCGCGGCTCCGTCGGGGCCGCCTTCCGCCTGATCATGAACCAGATCAAGTCCTTCGACGAACTCGGCCTCCCCCGGCGGGTCTGCGACGACCTGACCAAGCGCCCCAATGGCTTCGTCCTCGTCACCGGGCCCACCGGCTCCGGCAAGTCCACCTCCCTCGCCGCCATGATCGACAAGATCAACTCCGAGCGCCCCGTCCACATCATCACCATGGAGGACCCCATCGAGTACATCCACCATCACAAGATGGCGCTCGTGGAGCAGCGTGAGGTGAATGAGGACACGCCCACCTTTGGCGATGGCCTGAAGTACGCCCTGCGACAGGATCCCGACGTGATCCTCGTCGGCGAGATGCGCGACCTGGAAACGATCCAGAACGCGATCACCGCCGCCGAGACCGGCCACCTCGTTTTCTCCACCCTCCACACCGTCGACGTCCAGCAGACCATGGACCGCATGATCGACGTGTTTCCCCCCCATCAGCAGGAGCAGATCCGCCAAATGCTCGCAGGCGTGCTCGAGGGCATCTTCTGCCAGCGGCTCCTCCCTCGCACCCGAGGCGGCCGCGTCGCCGCCATCGAGGTCCTCGTCGGTACCGACGCCATCCGCAACATGATCCGCGAAGGCAAGACCCACCAAATCCCCGCCTTCATGGATGCCGGCGCCAAATACGGCATGCAGACCATGGACAAGGCGCTACTGGAACTCTATCGCAAGAATGCCATCAGCCGTGAAATTGCGCTCCTCAATGCCCGAAAGGCGGAGGAAATGAAGCGGCACATGGCAGGAGGGGCCATGGGCGCGCCCGGCATGGCGGCGCCGGGGATGGCCCCGCCTCCTCCGCAGCAGGCCGGGGGTCGGCGACCCGCCCGAATCTAGGCCCCACCACATCTCGTGGAAGCCTCCCGCCCGGCATTGCAACTTGCAATGCCGGGCTTTTTGCAGACCTGCGATCAGGTTGACAGGTAAGCTTCGGCCAAGTGCAAATCCAATGTCCCGAGGAGTCTCCCCCAAGTTACAAGGGACTCCCGCAAACGCCTCCCGAGGTCCGGCAGCCATGACAGTCGCCAGCTCCCCCCGTGTATCGCTCGCCGATCTGCTCCTCAAGGAAGGGGTGATCAGCGAAGAGCAGCGCGACGAAGCGCTGGGCCAATATGACCGCAGCCGCCAGTCCCTCGTGCGGATCCTTTCCGACATGGGGGTGCTGACCGAGGAGCTCCGGCTCAAGATCCTGAAAAAAAATTGTTCCTGCGAGATGGTCTCGCTGCGAAATGTCGTCCCTTCCGAGGAGGTCGGTCGCGACGTCACCCGCGACATGTGCCGCAAGGCCCACGCGGTGCCCCTGCGCATCACCGAGGGGGCGGTGGTCCTCGCCATGGAAGACCCCACGGATGTGCGCACCATTGGCGATTTCGAGAAAGCGTTCGGACGGACGATCCGGCCGGTTCTTGCCGCCTCGGCGGAGATCAACGAGGTGATCACCCGCCTCCCGGAAAGCGACCTCTCTGAGTCCTTTCGCGAAATCAAGCCTCCCTCCCTCGCACACAAGGCCGCATCGACCACCTTCCTCGCGGTGCTCGTCTTCGGGCCGATTCTATCCTTCCTGTACTACATCGCCCGGGTTCCTTCGGGGATCGAGTGGTACGGCAGCTTTGAATTCGACCGGTTTGCAAGCGGCCTGGTGTTCCTCATCGGCGGCGGATCTTGGGCGGCGATCGCCTACTTCCTGACGGACCTGATTTTCGGCCGCCCGACGGGCTCCGAGTAACTCTTCCTCCTCAAGCGCATTGACCTGATCGGTGGGATCCACAAGGAATCGCGGCTGCGGCAGGAAGGCAGCCGCGATTGCCTGTTTTTGGGGGATGCGTTGAATCCACTGAGGGTCGTCTGCGTTTTGTTTTCGGTGTTGGCGCTTGCGGGGTGCGCGGCCATCGGAATGCCCCGCACGTTGGGGCCGCAGGGCAAGATCCCCATCTACCTTTCCCCGACAGGCCAGCCATCCCGCGACTCGGAAACCACCACCTGGGATGTCTATCGCGCCTCGGACCCCGAGGGGCCCTTCCTCCGGGTGAACCGTGAGCCACTGCGCGCCTCGGCTAGCGCGGGCGAGGCGGTCCTCCTTTTCGTCGATCGCGGGCTCGACCCGGAAACCGACTACTATTACTACTTGGCCGTGCGCGACGGGGGCACCAGCCGCAAGACCACCCGTATTGTCCGTGCCCGCCCCGTGATTCCCGCCGACGGGACCTCCGGGCCCAACTCCGCCGGCACCCCCGCGGTCCGCTTCGGTGACCCATCTCAATCGGACCGCGATACGTGATCCCCCGTCCCCTTTCCTTTCTTCTGATTGCGCTGTTGTTGGGCTGGTTCGTGGCGGGGCCCCAATTCGTGGTGCCCGCGGAGGCGCAATCGCGGGAGTCCCGCGCCGAGCGCCTCCGCCAGCACCAGCGCCGCATCCAGGAGATCATCAACCGCCGGCGCCAGGAACGGGCGGAACTCGAGGCCCAGCGCAAGGCCCGCGAGGCGGAGGACCTCGCCGCACGCGGCATCACCCCCCAGGAGGACGAGGCCCAGCGCGAACGCACCACCCGCTTCCTCAGCAACGTGGTCATGGGGCTCAAGTTCCTCAATGCGGAGGGCCGATCTGATTATAACACGGTCGTCCAACAGGGCTCCCAGTTCCTCACGGAGGTCTACCTGTTCAACGTGGACCAGAACCCGATCGACCGTGTGCGGCTGGCATTGGACTACGACAAGCGGTTCATCGAACCGGTCCGCGTCTTCGATGCACGGCTCCGCGACTACACGGATTCCGAGCCCCTGTTCGAGCTGATGGAACGGGAGGCGATCATCCGCTACGAGGCGGAGCTGGATCGGGAGCTCATCGCCCCGGAGTTTGTCCTGCTCCGCGTCCTGTGGCGCGCCAAGAGGGTGACCCCCTTCACCGGCATCACCTTCTCCTTTTCCCCCCTCGAGCGGGAAAACGAGCCTCACACCGCCATGTTGGTGGGGAACCGCAATATCCTCGGGGTCGAGTCCGATCCCGCCGACGGTGTCTTGTCCGGCGGGCTGATGATCGAAAGCGCGGAACCGCCCGAGGAACGCCTGCTGCAGGGCAAGGCCGAGGAGCTGGAGCAAATCTATCTCGGCGCCGTGGCGGCCGGCGCCTCCGTGGGTCTGCGCCTAAACGGCCCCGAGGAACCGGTCACGGAGGGCGACCCGTTCGTCGTCAGCGTCTCCCTGGAGAACCCCGAGGGCATCATCCTCGATGCTCTCGACGTTGCCATCCTCTTTGACCCGGACATTGTGCGGATCGTCGATCGCGACCAGTTCAACTTTATCCGCCGCGGGATCAACATGCACGACGGCCCTTATCATCGCGGCTTCCCGTGGGATATCCACAAGCGCAACGAGGTGCGCAACGAGCGCGGCCTGGCGACCTACCAGATGGCCTTGTCGAACGGGGCTTCGCTCCCGAGCCGGACCTTTCTCGACATCTACTTTGTGGCGCTCGCCCCGACGGAATCCTCCGTGATCAGCTTTGTGAAGGGTCGGCCGGGCGCGCCCCAGCTCACCTCGGTGCGGTATTTCGGGTACGAGAAGCTGGACCTGACCCCCGGGATTTCGCGGCCGGCGATCGAGATTCAGGTGCTGCCATCGCCGCTCGAAGTTGCTGAGGAACGCCCCCGCGAGCGCGGCGCGGCCTTCTCCGACGTCGCCACAGAGGAGGCTCTCGAGATTCGCTCCCTGCGCATCGAGCGGTGACGGCGCGCCCCTGACTTCCCTTGCGGATGCCCCCTCCCGTGTCCATCTTCCCACGTCTCCAAACAGCGAGGGGCACCCGTCGCCGATGATCCTTTCCGGCCAGGAAATTCTCCGTCAAATCGATCTCGGAAATATCCGCATCGACCCCTACGACGAAGGCCGCCTGAATCCCAACAGCTATAACCTCGCCCTTCATGACGAGTACGGCGTTTATACGGACGACGTGCTGGACATGCGCCGCAAGCCGTCGCTGGAGATGCGGCGGCTTCCCGAGGAGGGCCTGCTTCTCGAGCCCGGTCGCCTGTACCTCGGCCGGACCGCTGAATACACCGAGACCCACGGCTTCGTCCCCATGCTCGAGGGGAGGAGTTCCATCGGCCGCCTTGGCCTCTTCGTCCACGTCACTGCCGGTTTCGGCGACGTCGGCTTCTGTGGCTACTGGACCCTCGAGATCTCCGCCATTCAGCCCATCCGCGTCTATCCCGGCGTCGAAATCTGCCAGATCTTCTATCACCAGATTACGGAAAATTTCATCCCCTATCGTTCAGACAAGTACCAGAACAACCGGGGGATCCAGCCGTCGCTGCTCTACCGCGACTTCGAGAAGGGCCTCGCTCCGTCGCCGTCGGCAACCGGCGGGCCGGCTGACGAGTAGCACACGACACGAAGGCAAGGACAAGTTGCCCATGCTGACATTCGACAATCCAGCCATCCTCGAGCGGGTGAAGGAATGGACCTCGGAGAAGTACGACGAGGAGACGCGGCGCGAAGTGCAGGCACTGGTTGACGCGGGCGAGCGCTCGGAACTGGAGGACCGGTTCTGGCGGACGCTGGCCTTTGGCACCGGGGGCCTCCGGGGCAAGCTCGGCGCGGGCACCAATCGAATGAACTCCTACATCGTGGCACGGGCGACCCAGGGCCTGGCAAACTACGTCAAGCGCCACGCGACGAAAGCCGGCCCCCTCCGCGCGGCGGTCGCCCATGATTCGCGTCATCGCTCGCGGGAGTTCGCCGAGACCACCGCCGCCGTCCTCGCCGCCAACGGCTTCTACGTCCACATCTCGCCGGACCTCCGGCCGACCCCCTACCTGAGCTTCGCCATGCGCCAGCTCGGCTGCCATACCGGCATCGTCGTCACCGCCAGCCACAACCCCCGCGAGTACAACGGCTACAAGGTCTACTGGGACGACGGCAGCCAGGTGGTGCCCCCCCACGACAAGGGCATCATCGAGGAAGTCGGCAAGATCGAAGCCGACACGATGGTCTCGCGCCTTCCCTTTAAGGAGGGCGTCTCCAAGGGCCTGATCAAGATTCTCGGCGGGGAGATGGATCACCTCTACCTGGAGGCCCTGAAACACCAGCGGGAGGACGAGGAGCGCATTCGCCAGCACGGCCCGCGGATCGTCTTTACGCCGCTCCACGGGGTGGGTGGCACCATGGCGCCCGCGGCCCTCGAGGATTGGGGCTTCGGCAATGTCATCTGCGAACCGGAGCAGATGAAGCCCGACGGCGACTTCCCGACCGCAGCCTCGCCGAACCCCGAGGAGGGGGCCGCACTCGACCGCGCCATCAGGCTCGCCGAAAGCCAGAAAGCCGACCTCGTCCTCGCAACCGACCCCGATGCGGACCGGCTCGGCATCGCCGTCCGCCACGAGGGGACCTTTCACCTGATGAGCGGCAATCAGGTCTGCGCGCTCCTCGCCGATTTCGTCCTGCGCAATCCCGCCAAGCGCACCGACAAGGGATATACACCGGGAATCGTCACGACGATCGTGACCTCGCCGCTGGTGCCCAAGATCGCCGCGGGGCGCGGCGCACGGTGTCCGCTGACGCTGACGGGCTTCAAGTGGATCGCGGCCCAGATTCGCGCCTGGGAGGAATCCGGCGAGGCGGAGTTCGTCTACGGCACCGAGGAAAGCTACGGTTACCTCGTGGGGCGCCATTGCCGCGACAAGGATGGGATCGTGGCGGCCTGCGTCGTTGCGGAGCTGGCCGCCGCCTGCCGCGCCGAGGGGATGACCCTTGTCGACCAGATGCATCGCCTTTACGCCGAGTTCGGTGTCCACCACGAATGGCAGCGGTCGATCACCATGCCTGGACGCGAGGGAGCCGAGCGCATCCGCGGCATCCTCGACGGCATCCGAAGCAACCCGCCCCGCGAAGTCGATGGCATCGAGGTGGTCCG
>CAYQTO010000168.1:0-6691 GCA_964420455.1 uncultured Candidatus Sumerlaeota bacterium
CGGAAACGGCGTGGGGCTGGAGATGGTGCTGGAGATACTTCTCCACGAGTCGGGCGCAGACGCGTCCATCGGGGGTGTCCGTCGCGAGGAGCTCCACGTCATCGTCGGCCCCCAGGCCGAGCCGCACGAGGGAGTGAACTTCGGCGGAGAGGCGCCGGCGGAGCGTCTCGTCGTCCTCCGGATCGAGCGCGAGAAAGGCGGGGAGGAGCAGGTCCACGGTCGCCTCCTCCCCTCCGAGAACCTCCACCGCGGCGCTGTCGAGCCGTCTCGGATGTCCTCCTCCCAGAGCTTCCAAGACATTGGGCTGCTGCATGGCGTACTGGGAGGCACTGGTCCCAACGGTGCAGATGTATCGTGTCATCTTAGGCATTACTCTCCTTGCCGGGGAATTCTGGAAGTCGGATGCGATCGGGGGGGATTTTCAGGTGCCATCCATCTGTGGCGATCACGGCGTATTTCTCGGGGCTTCTGGTGCGGGCTTTCTTGAGGAAGAGATCAGAAAAGGCCCTGCGAAGCCGTGAGGGGAAGCACTTCATTTCCTCCTGCCATCCCGTGATGACTTCCTCCTGTCGGTGCTCTTTGCCGGCCTCTCTCTTTCGGCGTTCGTCTTGGAACTCGTTCTCGAGGCGGCGAAGGTCGGCCATCTGGGACTTGTCGAGCCCGAGGTGCTGGCACCAGAGGATGTAGTCGTCGAGGTTCTGCTGAAAGGCGCGGGCGGGATCGGCGGAGCGGTGGAACTGGACGGGTGGGAGACTCTCCTTCGCGCGATGGAGGAGCCAAGTGTAGAAGAGGAACTCGCGGGTGGAACGGTCGCGCCACCGCTTTTCGGCAACCTCGCCGCTGTCGAAGCGAAACCGCACCACGGCGGCGCCGCTCTTCCCCATGGGGGGAACGGTAACGGTGACCTCGGCGAAGTCGTCATTAAGAGCGTCGTCGGCCCGCCCGACCAACTGGCGGAACGCGAGTCGCTCGGCCCCGTCGCCGGAGAGGAGTGGCTGCAGCCGGACAAAGGGAATCTCCGCGAGGTCGACCGTCCCCCGTGGCGCATCACCGTCCGGGCGGGGATAGAGGAAGCCAGGAACTTCCAGCTCTGGCGGGACCAGTACGTGATAGAGTCTGTCGCCCGGCCGCGCGCAGAGCTGCATCGCGGCACCCAGGTAGAAGCTCATCGTTTTGCGGCCACCGGCGAGGGAGGCATGTACCTCGCGCCGTGGATCGGAGCAGGCCTCGCGCACCTCCTCGAGAATCCAGTCCGCCAGGCTTTCGTTCTCCGCGGAGTCCCGGATATCGTCCAGCACGCCGGATTGGCCGGCCGTCACCGTCCGCCACTCGACCTTGGTGGGAATCCCAGCCTCGGGATAATCGCGGTGCATGCGCTCGAGCGCCTCGGCGAGGTTTGCCGAAATCTGCTCGCGCGCCGCCCCGGTTACCAACACGCGCACCTCCTCCAGGGGCATCTGGCGATCCACCGCCAAGCCCCACACTGCTTCGGTAACGGTCGCCGGTATGGTTCCCGCCACCGCGAGGAGGAGACGCCGAGGCGTCAATTGGAGGGCCACAGGAATTCGACCAGAGGGCCAAGGTAAGCGCGCTTTTTGTACTCCTTACGCTTCTTTTTCTCGTGCAAGCCGAGAGCGTCGCTGATCTGGTTCAGATACTCCTTCACCCCATCCTGATCTTTGATGGGTTCCACTTTTTCGAGGAACGTCTTAATACGCTCGGCACTGCAGTTCTTCTGTCCCGGACGGAAGGACTCCGGCTTGAAGTCGTTCTGCAATTTTTCCAGTCCAGCCAGGACCGGAGCGGTATAGGCTTTCATGGCCCGAGGAGGAGCCGTTGATTTTGCCCCTTCGCCCGTGCCGCCAAAATCGGAGTTGAGAGCCGTCACCTTCTTCGAGCGCAAGGCGAGGTCTTTCTCCAGGTGGTCACGGAGCTTCTCCAGCCACTTCTGGCTCGTCTGGCGATTTGGCAACCAGGGCGATGGAAACGCGGCAAAGCGAACTTCGAGACCATCGCCATGCGGCGCCACGTGCAGATGCCAGGGAGACGCATGGCGGTCCCTCACAGGATTGTCCCGCTCGAGGTTAAAATCACCGAACGTCGGATCCCTTGGCTTTCGGGGCATGCCGAGCGACTTCTTGCCAAGGTCATGAGCGTGCCAAGCACCGAACAATGATAGTGAGAAGCCCAGTTGCGTGAGCAGATGAAGCCGCGAGGAGGAGTGGAACACAATGGGCTGCGAGAAGGTCAGAAGATCCTCCAACGCGGGCGTGTGCGGGTCCTGCGTTCTTGTATTCATCCCGAGGGATTCCCGGCTTGCGCGTGCGATCTCCTGACACCGTTTAACGGAGTCGGTCCCGAGGTTTGTGACGCTGCGAAGGCTGCCAAACCCTTTCCGCGACTTCGACCCGACGCCACCGTACTGCAGAAGGAGCCACAAGGCTCCTTCGGCCTCCCGTCGGACCTGTTCCGCGGTCAGCGTCTTCCCGTTCAGGTTCGCCGGCCTGCAAAGCAGCGAGACCTTCCAGCTTGCGCCATGGAGACGATATGGGCGCCGACCTTTCTTCTCGTCCATCCCGTAGCTGATATAGACGTGCCCTGGGGTCACCTTATCCGGAAGAACAGTCCGCGACGGCTTCTCGCCGTATTGATCTTTCCTATACTTAATCTCGGTATTCTTGGCCGACGCCTGGTCGAGAATCTTCAGTTTGTCGAAAGGGTAAGCGTCCGCATGTTTCCCGGTTGAGCACCCTTGGATGCGGAGTGTCACCGCGCCGCCCTGCGACGCGCTGCCCCAGATCGCGTTTTCAAGCGCCCGCAGGTCCGCCCGGGCAAGGTGCGCCGCGTGCATCGTGCGCCACCACCAACGCAGCTGGCCCCGGAGCGTCGCCCCCCGCAGATCACATCCCTGCGGCGACGTCTGATCCGCCCCCGCCAGAAACGCCGGCGTTACCAGTTCGAGTTCGCACTCAAACCGCTGGCGTCTCTCCGTGTCCTTCCAGGCCGGCGACTCCTTGCCAGCGGCGAAAGCTCCGTAGCCGGAGCTCGTCTTGGCACCGAAGCCAAGGTCCACGAGCGCCCCCTCGAGGAACTCCCGCGCCTGCCCCACACGGTCCGCCGCGCCCGGGACCCCTCCCATGGGCGAGACCGCGAATTCGAACTCCACACCGGGCGGCACAGTCAGGAAATTCACGAGGTTGGGACTTTCCCAGTCGCCAGGCGGAGGCACCTGCGTGTCCCCGGCCGAGTAATAATTCAGATGGTGCGAGGCGAGAATATCCACCACGAGCGGCGGCCACCCGGTCGGCCAGGCGTCGTGGAACACGACCGCCCCCACGTGGTCGGCGACCGGTGTGCTGCCGTCCGCCTCCCTCACGATAGCTTCGGGAAACGCCTCCCAGGCCTCCCGGTGGTCCGGCGTGTTTGCCCATCCGAACACCGCATCGATGGTGCGCTGGGCCTCCTGCTGGTCCGCCTGGCGGGGCCGCCAGATGGTTTCCGCCCAGGCGCGCGCCATCCCCTTCAAGCCCGATCCTGGCAGGTAGGCGAACCCGTAGGTCCGGTGCAGGCAGACATTGGCATTCTCGAGCAGGGCCGCCCGCGCCAGGTGGAGCGCCATCGGCGCGACCGTTTGCCGGACCCAACGGGTGGCCTTCCGGCCCTTGAGGACTGCTCGGCGCCGCTCGGTCAACCGAGCCAGCATGTCGATGTCCCCTCTGGTGCTCGTGATCGACTCAAGCAGGCCCCCCACCTCCTGCTGGGATTCGGGAACACCTCGCAGGAGCTTGTCCATCATGAGCCCCGGATGGCATCCGGACTCGATACTGGAAACGAGCTGCTCGACGGAGGTCAAACGATGGGCGATCGGGCTCATACGTCCGCGCCCCCCTTGTCACCAATGGCGACCGCCTTTCCATCGGCGAGCCGCGCCAGCCATTGCAGCAGCGCCATCGCCTCGTCGGTCTCCGCGCGCAGGGTCATGGCATCCCGGCCGATCAGCCAATGGAGGTATTGCCTCGGGACTTGGAGGTCTTCCCTCGGGACTGTCGGGGTCTCGGCGCGCTTGCCGAGGAACTGGGCGAGTGCACTCGCCACACGGTCGTACTTCTGTTCCTCGACGTTCCCCTTCTTCCCCGACTTTGAAATCGAAAAGGCCAACGCCCCCGCCAGCCCCGCGTTCATAATCCGCGTGCTGGCGTTCTTGCAGGCCTTCGCAAAGTCCTTTGGCCCCAACCCGTTCAGGTGGTTTTCCACGAATTTCCAGGCAAACTGGGCCCGCTCTTGGTCGCGCGTAAAGTGGGGCATGGTCAGGCCTCCTTTGCCTCGTGGGTAGCGAGGAGCCGCACGCTGCACAGCCCCTTGCCGATCGAGGCGTTCCCCCCCACCTGGAGGACGTTGCCGGCCGCCTCAAGGGCCTTGCCCACGTAGTCCAGCACCGCGCCCGCGTTGGCCAACTCGGCCGCCTCCGCCCGCTCGGCCGCCGGCTCCTCCCCGTTTTTCTCCTTACTGACCCGTCGGGGCTGCTCGGCCATGGCTACCGCCGCCAGCAAGGTCCCCGCGGGGAGGAACTCCTGGTAAAATAGCGCGCCCCCGGCGACCGTCTTCGACTCTGGGTCGAGCTTGATCCGGGCGGAGACCTCCGTCGCGTAGCGGGTCGAGAAGGCGAAGGCGTTGTCGCTGATCACGGCGAGGTGGGACTTGAGGCGCATCTCCTCGCCGCCGAGCTGCCGGTCGAGCGCCGTGCCCAGCACCGCCACCGCCTCCGACTCCTCCGCCTGATAGTCAAACTCCTCAAAGACGAGGCTCTGGCCCACGCGCAGGGGCGAAGCGGGGGACACGAGGGCCTTCTTGTCGTTGCCGCGCAGTTCGCGGGCGGCATTGCACAGGCCGGAGGCGGCCTCAACGACCGGGTGATCGAGGCGTGCCACCCGCCCATCACGGACAAACCGCTCGAGAACCGCCGGACAGGTGGTCCAGGCGAAGAGCCCCGCCAGCGAACGGAGAGGAAAGGCCACGAGCCGCGCATCGGTGAGGGCGAGGGCGCCCGCGGCCTCGGACGCATGGGCGGTATCGCCGCCGAACACCTGCCACAGGGGGCCGCGGACCCCATCGGTGGTGTTGTGGGCGTGGCGGGCGGCATCGCGGAGGATGCCCTTGAGCGAGGAGCCGGGGACAAACGGCAGCCCGGTGGCCTTTTCCCGGGCGACCGGCAGGTCCACCGCCCCCATGGCGGACCCGGTGCCCGGGTGGAGCGGCGTCTCGGCGTACAACAGCAGCAGGGAAGTCTGGGTCATGATCGTCTCCATGAGGGGGAGGATGGGGATTTCGACAGGCGGGACCGGCGGGGAAGGGAGACAACCCCACCGAAAAACGGAAAGGCGGGATTGCTCCGCGGGATGGCGATAGGGGCTGGGGAGGAGAGAAGAAGGATCCGCTTCGGCCGTTTCAACAAGAAGCCGCTCATGCGATTGGCTGTAACCTTACTCCGAAGCGGATTCTTTGCGCTCGTCCTTCTCCTCGCGCTCCTTCTCCCTCTGCTGATACCTTTCGCGAAGTCGATCCATATCGATCCCGCCCAAGGGACTGCCCGATGGCCCCGCAGGTATCACCAGGAACCCGGTCGGTGACACCCTCGATGGCTTGATCTTCGAGTCCTTCTCTTTGTCTGTACGCTTTTGCATTTGGCGACTCCTTTCAGTTGTTTTCGAGTTTCGACTTCAACACACGACCGCTCCGGGGAGAGGCCGTAACGATAATGAAGTACCTTTTCTTTATAGTTTGGATGAGTTTCAACACACGACCGCTCCGAGGAGAGGCCGTAACACGATTGCCCTCCTGAGAGAGGCAATAAGCAATATCAGTTTCAACACACGACCGCTCCGAGGAGAGGCCGTAACCGTTCGAGCGCATGGCGCTATCCCCTTTCATGGGAGTGGTGTTTCAACACACGACCGCTCCGAGGAGAGGCCGTAACATCTTATCCTTTGCAGGAACAACGCACCCCTGTTCCGTTTCAACACACGACCGCTCCGAGGAGAGGCCGTAACACAAGGATATAGCACCATGATGAACTCGAACGAAGAGTTTCAACACACGACCGCTCCGAGGAGAGGCCGTAACGGGGCCTACGTCGTCGGCGGGGCCCGGGTTGCCGACGGGGCGTTTCAACACACGACCGCTCCGAGGAGAGGCCGTAACCCGGCGCCCGGGTCGACGGGGAAGACACCCGCGTCTGGGGGTTTCAACACACGACCGCTCCGAGGAGAGGCCGTAACATGGGAAATCTGGCTGTTGAAAAGCAGCGAAGTAATTGTTTCAACACACGACCGCTCCGAGGAGAGGCCGTAACGGCTGCCGGATTCGGCGTTATGAGTGTAGCTGGGGTGGTTTCAACACACGACCGCTCCGAGGAGAGGCCGTAACCCGGGTTTGGGATGATAATCCTGTCCCGTCCCTGCTGTTTCAACACACGACCGCTCCGAGGAGAGGCCGTAACTGTTCGCGACGGCGCCATTGTCTCCGACGGGGCCCGGGTCGTTTCAACACACGACCGCTCCGAGGAGAGGCCGTAACCCTGGATGGCACAGGCACACCAACGGGGGGGGCTGGGTGTTTCAACACACGACCGCTCCGAGGAGAGGCCGTAACCAGATCGAAGGACGTAATTCGTTAATTGAACACAAAACAAGGT
>CAYQTO010000168.1:6701-7759 GCA_964420455.1 uncultured Candidatus Sumerlaeota bacterium
GGTTTCAACACACGACCGCTCCGAGGAGAGGCCGTAACCGATTCGGAGGTGGGACCCGAGGCCACTGTTGACGGGTTTCAACACACGACCGCTCCGAGGAGAGGCCGTAACTAGTTGATTTGGCGTCCCTATAATGGGTCGCCGAAAGGTTTCAACACACGACCGCTCCGAGGAGAGGCCGTAACGTTGGACAATGGTTTCTTCTTCGTCGATAAGGAGGGGTTTCAACACACGACCGCTCCGAGGAGAGGCCGTAACGACGGAGATGGGACTTGGGTTAGTGGGGGTGCCTTCGTCCGTTGTTTCAACACACGACCGCTCCGAGGAGAGGCCGTAACCTACTGGTGCAGGTGTACGACTACCCGCTCGAGCCACCGGTTTCAACACACGACCGCTCCGAGGAGAGGCCGTAACTCGTAGCATATGCGTTGAAGGACGTATTCGAAACCGCGTTTCAACACACGACCGCTCCGAGGAGAGGCCGTAACTCTGCCAGCGATGAGAATCGTTCCAGAAGGACATTAGTTTCAACACACGACCGCTCCGAGGAGAGGCCGTAACAACGGGGGCGGCTGGGTGCATGACACGGCCCACGTCGCGTTTCAACACACGACCGCTCCGAGGAGAGGCCGTAACAGAGATGTCAACGGATACAACCCTCGACCTGCAGCATGTTTCGACACACGACCGCTCCGAGGAGAGGCCGTAACCCGGCGACGGGGCCGTTGTCAGCGGCGGCGCCCGGGTCGTTTCAACACACGACCGCTCCGAGGAGAGGCCGTAACTCTCATAAACAGTTTATTGGCATACTCCTTGCTGGTTGTTTCAACACACGACCGCTCCGAGGAGAGGCCGTAACTGTAGCCACTTTAACCTCAGTAGCCTCAGTAAGGCGCAAGCCCTTTTTCGGAAACCTCTCTCCGAGGGGAGCCAAATTCTCCGACACAAACCGTCGCCATTCCGCAAGTCCCCGAAAATCAACCCTCCGTAAAATCGGAAACCTCCCCCCTTTTTGCGCCTCGGAGAGGTTTCCGATGTCGCTTTTCCTTCGCTCGCCG
>CAYQTO010000169.1:0-7733 GCA_964420455.1 uncultured Candidatus Sumerlaeota bacterium
CCCAAGCGCCAACGGCGCATACCGCTCCGGCAAGGTGATGTCCTCGTCGACCTGCTCCGGCTCCACCCACGTCGCGTTCCAGCCCACCTCGCCGGAGACCGATTGGAAGGGGAGCGCGATCTCCGCCAGCCCCCCGAGCCGCACGCGGACGTGGAGCCCCAGCCCCACCCCCGCGCTCGCACTTACCGTGTCGCCCAGATCCAGCACCCGGTTCGGGAGATACAAAGCGAGGTTCGACCCCCGCAACGGACTGTATGCCTGCACGCTCCCCCTATCCCGCGTCGACCGCACCGAAGCGCAACCGCTCGCCAACAGCGCCACCGCGAGCACCACCCACCCCAATCGCATTTCCCGAAGCCTCCATCCGGTTTCGGTGGACGGAAATCCCCGCCCCCGTTGCATGCTTTCCACAGGAGGCGCCCCCGCCCATGAGCGACAACGAAAACCGCGATCAGGCCCCGCGCGATGACCACATCGAGGCCCTCCTCGACCGTCTTCCCGCAAAGCCCGGCGTCTACCTCATGAAGGACGCCGACGGGAAGGTGCTCTACGTGGGCAAGGCCGTCAGCCTGCGCTCGCGCGTGCGATCCTACTTCCGCGAAAGTGGCGACCAGCGCTTCAGCGTCCGCTTCCTCCGCAGCCGCGTCGCCGACATCGAAACGGTCGTCACCGATACCGAGAAGGAGGCGCTCCTCCTCGAGAACCTCTTCATCAAGAAGCACCAGCCCCGTTACAATATTCGCCTGCGCGACGATAAGACCTACGTCTCGCTCCGCCTCGACCCGAACCACGAATGGCCGCGCCTGCATCGCACCCGCCGACGCCGCGAAAACGACCGCGCCCTTTACTTCGGCCCCTTCTCCTCCAGCCGCTCCCTCAAGGAAACGCAGCGCTTCCTCCAGAAGCTCTTTCCCCTGCGCTCCTGCCCCGACCATGTCCTGCGCAACCGCTCGCGGCCCTGCATCCTTCACCAGATCGACCGCTGCTGCGCCCCCTGCGTCGGCCTCGTCGACCAGGAACGCTATCGCGAGTTTGTCGACCAGACCATCCTCTTCCTCAATGGCCGCCGCGAGGAGGTCCTTGATCTCCTCCGCGCCAAGATGTGGGAGTACGCCGACGGCCTCCAGTACGAGAAGGCTGCCCAGGTCCGCGACCGCATCGCCGCCATCGAGCGCACCGTGGAGAAGGAGGTCGTCGCCAGCCACCGCGCCTTCGACCGTGATGTGGTCGGCCTCGCCCGCGAGCAGGGCCGCATGGTCTTTACCGTCGTTGCCTTCCGCCGCGGCAACCTCGACGAATCCACCAGCTACTTCTTTCGTGATCCCGGCTTTCCCGACGGCGAGGTGGTTGAAAGCTTCCTCGGGCAGTATTACAGCCCCGGCCAGCCCATCCCCCGCGATGTCGTCCTTCCCGCCGAGCCACCCAACCTTGCCCTCCTTCGCTCCGCACTCGAGGCCCTCCGCGAAGGCCCTGTCCGCCTTGTGGTCCCCCGCCGCGGCGAGAAGGTCCGCCTCCTCTCCATGGCCTCCAGCAACGCGCGCCAGGAACTCGACCGCCGCCTCGCCGGCGAGAAAAACCGCGAGCAGGTCCTCGCCAACCTACAGAAAAAACTCCGCCTTCCCGAACTCCCCCGCCGCATCGAATGCTTCGACATCTCCACCTTCCAGGGGAGCTTCACCGTCGGCTCCATGACCTGCTTCGTCGATGGCGAGCCGGACAAGACCCAGTATCGCCACTTCAAGATACGCACCGTGGAGGGGCAGGACGACTTTGGTTCCATGCGGGAGGTCCTCACGCGCCGCTACGCCCGTGTGCTGCGCGAAGGCGCGGACCTTCCCGGGCTGATCGTGATCGACGGCGGCAAGGGCCAGCTCAACATCGCCGTGGAGGTGCTCCGCGAACTAGGCCTCCTTGGCCGGGTCCCCGTCTGCGGTCTGGCCAAGGCCCGCTGGAAGACCCGCGAGGAAACCCGCACAGAGGAACGCGTTTTCCTTCCCAACCGCAAGGACGCGGTCCGCTTCGACCAGAGCGACCCCGCCCTGTTCATCCTCACCCGCGTTCGTGACGAAGCCCACCGCTTTGGCATCACCTACCACCGCAAGCTGCGCAACTCGGCGAACCTGCGGAGCGGGCTCGAGGAGATCCCCGGCGTTGGCCCCAAGCGCCGTCGCGCCCTCCTTTCGCACTTTGGCAGCCTCGCCCGGCTCCGCGCCGCCGGCCCCGAAGCCATCTCCGCAGTCCCGGGCATCACCCCGGCCCTCGCCGCCGAAATCCAGGCGTTCCTCAATCGTCCCGACGACCCCGCCACGGCGGACCAGGAACTGGGCGACCTCTTCGAGGAGGAACTCGAGGAGGCCGAGGCCGAGCGCGACGGCAACACCTGAATTCCCGGGAAAAAACAACGCCCCCCGGCGCGAACCGGGGGGCGGGCTGTTTCGTTGGGGCGCTCGCAGGCTTACCGCGGCTTGCGGAACTTCAGGATGCCCCACTGGAGGCGGCCGGCCTTGCCCCCGTCGACCCAGTGGCGCAGCCCCGCCTTCATGTTCTCGATGTAGTCCGTCCCGATGATCGAGGCGACCTCGGCGGCGCGCGCCTCCAGCTCCTCGTGCACCCGCGAGTAGTGATTCACCAACTGGTCCGTCAAGTCCACCCAGTCGGCCTCTTCCCAGTCGAGGCCCTCCGCAAGGTCGCGGTAGTACTCCACCGATCCGAGCGAATCGAGATGGATGCGCTTGAGGATCGGCATCAGGTCCTTGCGCGGCGTGTCCGGGTTGCACATCGGGTCGGTAAAGATGAACTGGCCGCCGGGAGCCAGCACCCGGTTGACTTCCGCGAAGACCCTCGCCCGTTGGGAGCTGTGAAGGATCGAGTCCTGGGACCAGATCACGTCGAAGCTTTCGTCGGGGGCGGGGATGTCCTCGAAGCTGCCATCGACAACGTTGATCGCGAGCTCGAGTCCGGCGGCGCGGTTCTTCTCGCGGTTCCGTTCGTTCTGGATCTCGCTGAGGTTGAGGCATGCCACATGGCAGCCAAAGTGCCGGGCGAGGTGGCGTGCCGACCCACCGTAGCCCGATCCGATATCAAGCACTCGGGTGTGCTCGTTCAGCCCCTCGATCATGTTGGCGATCCGCTCGACGGTGCGATGACTCGCCTCGAAGATCGGCTCGCCCTCCTTCTCGTACAGTCCGATGTGGATGTCCTCGCCGCCCCAGATCTCATGATAGAAGCGGTCCGCGTCCGCGCTGTTGTAGTAGTTGCGCGTGGTTGCGACGACCTCGTCCTCTCCCGCGCGGCCTTCCTCATCCTCCTCCGTCACGTAATGCTTTTCCGCCACGTGGACGTAGAAGTCGGGCTCGGCCTCGTGGTAGGTTTCCTTGAAGTCGCCGAAGGTCTGAACTCGCTGGAAGCCGACCTCGGTCATGAGATCCGCCAGGTAGGCCTTGCGGATCGGGCACATGTTGAGGTGGTAGACGGAGCCGTCGGGGAAGGTGTAGCGGAAGCGTGCGAGCCCCTCGTCGATGTACTCCGGCTCGGCGGAGACGTCCTCCCCGCAGTAGTAGTAGATGTGCTTGGACTTGAAACCCTCGTCGAGCATTTGGTCGTAGTTGCGCTGGTCGACGATGAGGATTCCGTCGTGGCGGAGGACGGCGTAGTACTCGGCGAGGGCCTTGCGGCGGTCGCGCTCGTCAAAGAGGTGCGTCAGCGAGTTGCCGAGGCAGACGACGGCGTCGTACTTGGCGTGCACGTCGCGGGTCAGCCAGCGCCAGTCGGCGTGGATGGTCTTGAGGATGAATCCCTGGCGCCGGGCATTCTCGAAGGCCTTGGCCAGCATTTCCGGCGAGCCATCGGTGCTCGTCACGTCGAATCCCGCCTGGAGAAGCCGGACCGAATGGAATCCGGTCCCCGTGGCCACGTCGAGGACCCGCTTGCAGTTGTGTTCCTTCAGGATGCGGATGAAGAAGTCCCCTTCGCTTCCCGCACGGGCGTCCCAATCGATCAGGTCGTCCCACTTCTGAACAAATCCATGGATGTACTCCGCCCGATAGTGATTCGTGTCGCGCGTCTGGATCGGATCATCGCCGAAGTCTTGCTCAAGGCTCATTCTGGTCTCCTCTTCAGTTCAAGTTCGTTCAGCTCGGTGGACCTGCCGACAGTCCACTTCCCCGTGATGGCGTTCAGGTTTGAGAACGGATTGAGCTCTCGCGGCTGAAGCTACCCTAAGCCGTCAACCCCCAGATGCAACGCTCTTTTGGGGAAAAGCCCAGGTTCTCCCGTGACATCCCCATGTTGCTTCGGGAAGCGAATAAAGTCCGGGATGATTGGCGACGATGTTCAGAAAAGAACCTCGACCCGCGCCATTGATCACCCGGCGATCAGGAATCTATTCCCATTCGATTGTCGCCGGAGGCTTGCTCGACACGTCGTAGCATACCCGGTTGATGCCCCGCACCTCGTTGATGATTCGGTTGGAGATCCGTGCCATCACCTCGCGGGGCATGTCATACCAGTCCGCGGTCATGCCGTCGGTGCTCGTGACGCATCGTACCGAGGCCACGTTCTCGTAGGATCGCAGGTCGCCCATGACGCCGACGCTCCGCACCGGCAGGAGGACAACGAACGCCTGCCAGATCCGGTCGTAGTGGCCCGACGCCTTCAGTTCCTCGATGAGGATGGCGTCGGCCGCCCGAAGCAGATCCAAGCGCTTCTTGGTCACCTCGCCGAGGACCCGCACCGCCAGCCCGGGACCCGGAAAGGGGTGCCGCCCGAGGGTCTCCGGGGGCACGCCCATCAGTCGCCCCACCTCGCGCACCTCGTCCTTGAACAACTCGCGGAGCGGCTCCACCACGCGCCCCTCGTCGATCAGCTTCAGCACTTCCGTCACCCGGTTGTGGTGTGTCTTGATCGTCGCGCTCGGGCCCTTTGTCGACACGCTCTCGATCACATCCGGATACAGGGTCCCCTGCGCCAGGAGGTCCTTCTTCCCGATATGGGGAAAGAAGACCTCGATGAAGGTACGCCCGATGCGGCGACGCTTTTCCTCCGGGTCCACCACACCCTCGAGAGCACGGAGGAAACGGCCCGAGGCCCGCACCACCTTCAGCTTGATCCCAAGCTCCCCGAACACCTCGCGCACGCCCTCCACTTCGTTCTGGCGCAGCAGCCCGTTATCCACGAACACCGGCACGCTCCGGTCCCCTATCGCCGCGTGGAGCAACACCGCCATCACCGTCGAATCCACCCCGCCGCTGACCGCCGAGATCACCCGCCGGCCCGCCGTCTCCTCCTCCAGCGTCTCGATCGTCTGGTCCACGAAGTCCTTCATCTGCCAGTTGTCCCGCGCCCGGCACACCCCGAACACGAAGTTCCGCAGCCAGTGCTCGCCTTCCTCCGTGTGCACCACCTCGGGATGGAACTGGATGCCATAGACCGAACGCCTGCGGTGGCGCATGACGGCCACCGGGCAGTTGTCCGACTCGCCCAGCACGCGGAAATCCTCCGGAGCCGTCTCCACCTTGTCCCCGTGGGACATCCACACGCGGCTCGAGCGCGCGAGGCCCTCCAGCAGTGGCGCCTTCCCCCGCAGCCGCAGCTCCGCCATGCCGTATTCCCGCTTGTTGCTCCGCGCCACCGCCCCCCCGTGCTCCAGAGCCAGCAACTGCATCCCATAACAGATTCCTAGGACCGGCGCGTCCTCCTCCAGGACCCACTTCGCCAGCCGCGGCGCCCCCTTGGCATACACCGAAGCCGGCCCTCCGCTGAGGATGTACCCGTCCGGCTTCAGCGATCCCACCTTCGCCCGCGAGACGTCCGGCGGAAAGATCTCCGCGAAGACCCCCATCCCCCGGATACGCCGGGCAATCAACTGGGTGTACTGGGAACCGTAGTCCAGGATGACGATCATGGGGGCTTTCCTCGCTGGGTGAGCCGTCAGACATGCCCGCGAGGGGAGCGCAGCGCGACGAAAAAGTGCGATTGAAGGCCGCTATTCGAAAAGGTCGCCCTGGGCCGGCGCCGCCGGCTCCACCTCCAGCCCCGTGGCCCCGAGCTTCTCCCGGTGCTCCTCGAACAGCCCCCGGGGGAGGCGCCCCCTCGCCAGGCCCAGTTCCGCCGCCAGCTCGATCCCGTTCACCACCGCATCGCCCCGGTGGTGGTTGTTCATCACAATGATCGTGCTCTTTGCCGCCGGGGCCACGCGACGGATGCGCGCCAGCCAGGGCGCCAGTTCGTCCCGTGTATACAGATAGTCGTATCGGGCCCCGTAGTAGGCCTCCTCCTCCGCCCACCAGGCCTCCGCGTTGCGGCCGTGGAATCGTATATACGCCAGGGGACCAGTCAGGACCTCGTCCGGCGGGATGTTGTTGCGCAACGCCGGCTGGTCGATGTTGGCCACCGAGATTCCCTCGCGCCGCAGCAGGTCGAAGTGCTCCTCGTGCCACCAGGAATCGTGGCGGAACTCCGCCACCAGGGGAAGCCCCCCGAGGAGGCCCGCCAGCCGGGCAAGGTGGTCGCGGTTTGCCCCGGTCGCGCGGAAGGACCATGGAAACTGGGCAAGCACCGCCTCCAGCCGGCCCGCCGCCACCAACGGCTCGAGGAAGCCCCGGTACGACGAGATCAGCGCCCCATCCAGCCGCCCCTCGTGGGTCAGCTCCCGGTACACCTTCGCCGCAAAGCGGAATCCGGGAAAGGGCTCCACCTCCGCCAACCAGCGTTCCGACGTCGAAGGGGCCGGGATTCGGTAGAAGCACACGTTGATTTCCACCACGTCGAACCAGGACGCGATGAGCGCCAGCGGCCGGAATCCCCGCGGCAAGGGGCGTGGATAGACGGTCCCCTGCCAATCGTCATAGGACCACCCCGCGGGGCCTATGCGGATGCTCCCGGTCACCGGGGTTCGATTGCGCGAACCGGCCGCACGTGGGCCGGCGATGTGGCCAGCCAGTCGTGGGGAAACAGCCGGGTGAAATCGATCGCCCGCCGATACTCCGGCCGGCCCTCCGGCACGCCCGAGGACCAGAAGACCCGCGCACGGGGCTCCAGCCGGCCATCGTAGCCCGGCTCGTTCTCCACCGAGTGCGCCGAGACCTGCCACAGCTCCCACTCCGTCGGCAGCCGCCAGTCGTCATGACCCGCATGCACCAGGCCGTCCGCAAAGGCCTCCGCCGCTGTATAGACGACCGGATCATCCGGGGCATCAGCCATCCACATCAGTCCCACGCCGGGCTGAACCAGGACCCGGTCGCCGTCCACCGTCTCCATCCGCGCCGTCGGGTCCCTGTCCCCCTTCAGAATCGACTCCCGCGCATAAAGAGCCCACTCCCCCGTTTCCCACAACCGGCGGAAGCCCGCGGCCTCCACGGGCTGCCGGGGAAAATCGGCCAGAAGCAACAGCCGGATCTCCGGATTCGCCAGATGCTCCGGGAGGGGCCCCGTCAGCCACGGCCCGACCAGCCGGCGCGGCTCCCCCGACAACGCCCGCAGGACTGCAAACTCCCCATGGTCCATCCGCGACAAGGCCCCCCACAGGAACAGGCGCTCGCGATGGGAGACCCCCTCGAGATACTCCGGCGCCGCGTTCAGCTCGCCCCGGAGCCGCCACCCCATGTCGATCGTCGACGCCGACACGCCCCGATGACGCGTGCGCTCGAACCCCTGCTCGAACCCGGCCAGCATCGCGACCAGAAGACCCGCCCCCGCAACCACAAGAAGGACGCGCACCCACGCCTGCTGCCGCG
>CAYQTO010000170.1:0-7723 GCA_964420455.1 uncultured Candidatus Sumerlaeota bacterium
CGAGCACCAGCCCCGCCGCCAGCAGCACCGTATAGACACACACGCTCGCAAACAGGTTCGGCGCGCCGACGCGGCCCATCGCCCGCCCCTCGTCCAGCGCATGCAGCAGGCCCTCGCGGATCGGATCCCCTGGTTCGAGCGCCGCCGCCACCTCCCCACGCCGCGTCGCAAACGTGTCCCACCAACCCGCCGGCCCCACCGCCTGCCACGCCCCGTGCGCCGCCACCAGACCCCCGGCCACCGCCATTCCCAACACAAAGGAACGGAGGACCGCCGGCCGGTCCTCACCCGCCCGCGCCGCAGTCGCCAGCCCCAGCGCAAAAAACACCACCGCCGCCAGCGCCGACACGCCCTCCTCCCGCGCCAGCGCCGGCACTACCGATCGCACCACCCCCGCCAGTTGAAAGAGACCCCACGCCCCGAGGAACGCTGCCGCCGTGACCCCCCAACGCCCCAGTGCCACCCCACCGCAACGCACCGCCACCAGCGCCAGCACCGCCGCCGCACACAGCAGCACGATGCCCCCCTCCACCGGATAGGCCCGCGACGGCAGGACCAGCCCCATCAGCAGAAACGCCACCGGCGGCCCCGCCAACGTCCACGGGCTCACCCCCGGCGCCGCCACCGACTCCCGGGCCGGCAACTCCCCGTCCCGCCTACTGGCCCTGGCCCAGGGAGTAACCCGGCTGGCCGTCGAAATTGCACAAGTGTTCCGTCTTGATGAAGTCGAAGCCCGCGTTCGCCGCCCGCTGGAGCAGGTCGATCACGTTTTGGTGGCTGATCACCGGCGAGGCCTTGTCCGCCGCCAGAAACCGGCACCGCCAATGGTCCGTGCAGAACGTCTCGGGCATGCCCCCGGGCCAGACCTTCACCCCGCGGTTCGTGATCATCACCAGTTCAAGCCCCCCGCCGTTGCATTTCGACAGCGCCTCGCCCAACTCCTCCGGCGTTCCCGTGTGCCAGTCCAGGAACACATCCACGCCCACCAGGTCCTTCTTCTGGCGCGGGCGCGCCGTCAGACGGACCTCGTCCGAGCGCTCTCCGGGGGCCGGCGCGTACCTCACCGGCCGCAGCGTCACCGGCTCCTCCCCCAACCGGTCGATCACCGCCTTCGTGAATTCGTCCGTCCCCACCCGCTCCTTCGACACCTCGCCCCGGTAAATGTCCGCCGTATGGATCCCGTCCTCGATCGTCCGCAGCCACGCATTGTGGATCCTGGCCGCCGCATCGTACTGCTGGACGTGCACCAGCATCATCACCGACGCGAGCAACAACCCCGACGGGTTGGCGATGCGCCGCCCCGCGATGTCCGGCGCCGAACCGTGGATCGCCTCGAACATGCTGACGTGTTCCCCCACGTTTGCCGACGGACCCAGCCCCACGGACCCGGTCAACTGCGCCGCAATGTCGGAAATCACGTCCCCGTAAAGGTTCGCCGTCACGATCACGTCGAAGATCTCCGGCGTGTCCGCCAGCCGCGCCGAACCGATGTCGATGATCCAGTTGTCCCGCTCGATCCCCGGGTACTCCTGCCCGATCTCCTCGAACACCTTCAGGAACAACCCGTCGGTCAGCTTCATGATGTTGTCCTTCACGAAGCACGACACCTTGCGGCGGTTGTTCCGCACGGCGTATTCAAAGGCATAGCGGCAGATCTTCTCGCATCCCGGGCGTGAGATCAGCTTCAGGCACTGGTACACCTGGTCGGTCTGCCGGTGCTCGATGCCCGCATAGGTGTCCTCCTCGTTCTCGCGCACGATCACGACGTCCATCTCCGGGTGGCGGGTGCGGATAAACGGCGCCAGCGCGCGACAGGGCCGCACGTTCGCGTATAAACCGAGGGACTTGCGGATCGTCACGTTCAGGCTCTTGTAGCCGCCCCCGCGCGGCGTCGTGATCGGCGCCTTCAGGAACACCCGCGTGCGCCGCAGCGAGTCCCACGCCTCCTCGCCAATCCCCGACGTATATCCCTCGAGGTACTTCTTCTCGCCGATCTGGATCGCCTCGGTCTCGATCGCCGCCCCGGCCGCCTCCAGCACCGCCAGCGTCGCCTCCATGATTTCCGGGCCGATGCCGTCGCCGTGGGCCACGGTGATCCGAGCGGGAGCCTGCGTCATGAGCGGAACATCTCCTTGAAAACGGGGCATGGGAAAACCGCCCCTCAAAAGGCCGACACCCCCCACGGGCGTCCAGAAGAATCGGGCGCGACGCGCCCCGGGGGGTGCCGGGGCGCGCCGCCTTCGCCGGATTCACCCGCCTACTGCCCGGCGCTTTCCTCGATCACCTCGGCGAGCACCGAAAGGAACGGCACCACCGCGGCCGCGCCTCCTCCCGACGCGATCCCCGCCGCGGCGGCCGCCACCCCCGCGGAAACGGTCCGGACGATTGCCCGGCGCCGCTCCTCGAGGGCCGCCACCTCGGCCGCGTGCCGTGCCGCAAGGTCCTCCCGCCCGGCGGCGCCCATCGGGCGGGGAGGAACGCGGATTTCCGGCACCTCCACCCGCGCCGCCGCCAACTCGCCCAGGGCCAGCTCGAACGCCGACTCCTCGCTCCCCACCAGCGGCTCCGCCTCGCCGAGCGCCAGCTCGCCCGCCACCACGAATCGCCGAAGGAACGCCTCCGGCCGTTCGCCCGCCGCCGGGCCCTCCTTCGCCAACTGCACCAGCGCCTGTACCTGCGTCGTGTCACTCATCGGTCAGCCTCCGTGGGGATTTGCGCGGCGCGGTCGAGTGCCTCCGGCGCCGGCCGCGGGGGGAGAAGTGCCTCCTCCAGTACGGGGATCGCCGCGCGGATCGCCGTCCCCGCCGTCGCGAGTGTCGCCGCCCGGGCCCGCGCCTCCTCCGCCTCCAGCCGCACCAGCAGCCGCGACGCCTCGCCCAGGTCCCGCACCCCCGTCGTCAGTCCGGCCAGCTGCTCCCGCATCCGCCGGACGTTTGACTCGAGCTCCGCCATCTTGCGCGCCCGCAGCCGTTCCGCCTCCACCGCCTCGTCCATGGTGCTGGCCGCCCGTCGCGCCCGGATATACGCCGACTCGATGTCGCCGGCCCGCTCCGCATACACGTCCGCCGCCATCCCGCCGAACACACGGTCGAGCTCGTCCGCCAACGCGTCCGACTGCATCCAGGCGCGGTCTGCCAGTTCCACCCGGATCGCCTCGGCCCCCGGGCTGCGGGCACACCCCCCCGCCAGCATCAGCGCAGCGCCAAGCGCCGCCGCCTTCTTCCACATGGTTCGCACCTCCGTGCCTTGGGCTCCCGGCCGGCCAACCGCCGGGGCGCGGCCACCATGGCGCAAAGCCGCCCCCGATTCGCCATCGGGATGGCGTCTGGAAAAGCGATGCAGACGGAATGCAGAAACGCGAAGCGCCCGCCCCGGGGTGGGGGCGGGCGCAAAGCCGACCGATGGGTGGGATGGGCGGCTTAGTCTTGGAGCTGCTGGATGACGGAGTAGAACGGCCCGCCGTAGTTGCCGAACCCGGTGGTCGCGCCGCCGATGCGGAAGATCGACCCGCGCGAGATCGTGCCGTTGGTCGGGTCGTAGACGTTGGCCGCGATCGCCCGGGTGGTGGTGTTGCTGCGCAGCAGGCCGGACATGTTGAGGTAGGTCTGGTCCGGGCCGATGGACTGCAGGCCCCAATACCAGATCGCGCGGTCACCAACCGTCAGTACGTCCTGGAGACCGTCGGGACCAGGGGCGAAATAGTTGTAGGGATCCACCTCGGGGTTCGAGGCTCGGGTCGGGTTCCAGCTGCCATCGCTGGGGCTGATGGAGCCCGAGCGGAACTCGGTCTGGAACGGATCGTCGATGAGCGGGTCGGTGATATAGGCGACGGGGGTGCTGAGGCGCTCGAGGATGGGGATGTTACCCTGGCCCGGGTCGGCTTGGGCGGTGCCGAAGTTGTTGCACAACGGGTAGCTGTTTTCGTCGACGCGATAGGACTCGAGGGCGGTGGCGAGAGTGCGCAGGTCCGCCTTGGCGCGGCTGACCTTCGAACGGGTCTGGGCCTCGAGGAAGTTCGGGACGGCAATGGCCGCCAGGATGGCAATGATCGCGACAACGATCAGCAGCTCGATCAGGGTAAACGCCTTGGGCTTCACGGGGGGTGCTCCTTGGAGGGGGAGGGAAGTCCGGCGGGTGGAGGCCGGCTCGCCGTGCTCCAGCGAGATTGTCTTCCACCCCAGCGGCGCCTCCCGCGCAAGCTCAATTCCGCTTGTCACAAAGATGATGCAGTTTGATGAATGCAAGTTTATGCCGTGCGTGGTGGCGAAATCGAGACTTGCCGCATCGGATTTTCCTTGCGGGACCCCGGAAACGCCAACGGGGCGGAGGTCCGAAGACCTCCGCCCCGTGTCGTCAGGCGAGTTGTCTGGTCCTGGTGTTTAGTAGAGATTCCAGTTGGGGACGCTGGTCGGAGCGTTTTGCGGGATGCGTACCACAGAGTCCGTATCGGAGGCGCTGGACTCGACGGTGATGTAAAGGAAGCCATCGGGAGCCGCAGCGATGCCGAAAGAGTTCTCTCCTGCCGGGCCACCGGCGATCTCACTCACGTAGTCGGGGTCGCTTTCGATGTCACTATCGTCGATGAGCCTCGCGGGGCCAGCTGCAATGTTGGTCGTATCCACCCGGTAGATAGCGGCGGAGGAATCCGCTTGGACGAAAAGGAAATTGCCGTCGCAGGCGAGTCCACCGGTCTGAACTTCGCGGTCGCCGTTGGTCAGCTGATCCTGTGTGAACACCGTGGTGGCACTACCACCCGCGATAGGATAGGAAACGACCAGGGGACGATTGGGGGCGCTGGGTGCAGCAGAGTTATCGTCGAAGGCCACGTACAGGTTGGTGCCGTCGCTTTCAATGCTACGCAGGAGATCGGTTCCCTGGATAAGGCCATTGACGAAGAGGTCTGCTTCGGAAAGGACCGTGGTCGCGGAGAGGGGAGGAGTACCGCTCAAGTCAAAGGAGACGACGCGGTCCTCCGGGGCACCAAAGTTACCCACCTGGAGAACATAAACGGTGTTGCCCACCACCACGATGTCGCTAGCGCCGTCCATGTCGTTACCGACGGTGGTATCCCCGAAGAGAACCTCAACGGACGGGGCCGTGATAGTTGAGGTGCTCGCGATCCGGAGAAGAGCAGCCTGGCCATCGCCTGACGTATCGAAGGCGTAAATCACGTCTCCGCCGTCAGTGACGTCCATGCCGCGGGGGTCTTCGCCGCCACCGTCAATCGCCCAACCGCTGATGGAGCCAAGTGCGGCTTCCACGGAGTTGGTACCCGAAGCATCGCCCCCTGCGGCAATGGATTCCTGCACGAGGAGCGTCACGTTGGTTGCACCGGTGCCAAGATCAAAAGACAAGATTCCGTCACCGTCGCTGTCATCTGTGTCAGAGCCGTTCTTGAGAAACACTCTGGAGGCATTGGTGGCGATGATTTCTGCATCGGGGGTCGCGACGAAGGAGTTAGGGAGAAGGCTAATAGCGGACCAGTCGGCGCTGGCACCAGCGCCGGCGAAGGTGGAAAGGACCACCTCCACGTCGACCTGAGCCTGAGCCGACGCGGTGAGGGCCGCAACGGCGAGGGTGGAAAGAACTGTCTTCTTCATTTCAGATTCCTTTCTGGGAGTCTTGGATTTCCCCCCCAAGTTGGGGGGGAATAATTGATGCCGAGTTGACTGAGATCAGTTGATCTCGCCGAAGAACTTGTCATTCACGATGTAGGAGCCAACCTTGAGAGCACCCCCTGCGCGAACGACATCTCCGTCGCTGATTGTCCCGTTGGTCGGGTCATACGTCAGGATCCTTATTGCAAAGCCAGGGTTACCGTTTGAGGCACCGGGCCAATTGTCATTTCCGGAAACATTGTCCTCCTGGTCAGGCCCTACGGAGCTAATGATCCAGGAGTTGACTCGAAACCAGAGCGGGCTGGACGGGTTGCTTACCGCACCATTTCGCCACACCCACCTAACGCCATTATCAGAGCCCGATCCAACTTCATAGTATTTTGCGCCATCCACGCCTGGTGCCGAGTTATTTCTGATCTGAGCCTGGAAAGGATCTTCAGCGATTGTGCTCATATATGCCACTGGCGTGGTTAAATAAACCAGACCAAATTGCGTACCCCCGTTAGCAAGGCGGTCGAGAAGCGTGTTGTCGGAATCCCCCGGGTACCAATTGTTGTCGACCAGATAGGACTCCATCGCCGTGGCGATGGTCCGATGGTCCGACTTGACGCGGCTGACCTTCGAGCGTGTCTGCGCCTCGAGGAAGTTTGGAACGGCGATCGCCGCGAGGATCGCAATGATCGCTACCACAATCAGCAATTCAATTAGGGTGAAGGCCTTTGAGGGCATCTTTGGGATGGGCTCCTTGAAGGGTGGTGCGGCTTAACATCGGTTGACCGAGCGAGTGAGAACCCATTAATTCGAAAGCCCGACGAAGCTCCGCAAGCTCATTCGTTTTGTGACACAAACTTTCCCCCGTTCCGCCATAATTGCCGCGAAGGCGCCACGATTCGGCCGCTCCAATTGGGATTTATTCCCAAATTTCTTAAAAGGTAATGGGGGGGATGTCTTTGGGGGGAAGCGCCCGGCGACAGCTCAGGCGATGTCGATCAATTCGAGTTCCAGCCGCCGGTCGCCCTGCCAGTCGTTGACCTTGGGCCGAACGAGGAGGTCGACCTCCTCGGCGGCAAGCCGGGGGGCCTTGCCGGCCATGTTGAAGCCGATCGCCGTCAGGCGCACGCCGTCGCTGGCGAGCCGCGCCCGCAGGTGCTTGTCCTTCAGGATCCGCGGCTCGTCGACGCAGCGGGCCCCCCGCAGGCAGAAAACCGGCGCCGGGTTCCGTTCGCCAAAGGGCTCGAGCCGGCCCAGGTCCTCCATCAGCTCCCAGCTGAGGTCGCGGCCGGTGAGTTCGGCATCGACGTTGACCTCGCGGGCGGCAAGGGCGTCCTGGCGGGCGGCGGCCACACCGTTGAGGGCCTCGCGAAAGGCGCCCACATTGGCCGCGGCGAGTTGCAGTCCGGCGGCGGCCGGGTGCCCCCCCCACGCTTTGAGGTGCTCGGCGCAATCGGCGAGCGCCGCATGAATGTCGAACCCGGGGACGGAGCGGGCGGAGCCCTTTGCCAGCGGCCCCTCGATCCCCAGAACAATGGCGGGCAGTTCGTACCTCTCGGTCAGGCGGGCGGCGACGATGCCGACCACCCCGAGGTGCCACCCCTCGCCGCCGACGACGAGGGCGTGGATCTCGCCCTCGAGGGCCTCGGCCACGGCCACGCTTTCCTCAAGGATGTCGCGCTCGATCTCGCGACGCTGGCGGTTGAGCTCGCCGAGGCGCCGGGCGAGTTCCGCCGCCTCGGCCGTGTCCCTCGTCGTCAGGAGCCTGTAGGCCAGCCACGGATCGTCCGTTCGCCCGGCGGCATTGAGCCGCGGCCCGATGACAAAGCCGACGTGTTCCGGGAGGAGCGGCCGGGCGGTGAGGCGTGCCTCCGCCATGAGCGCCAGCAGGCCCGGCCGGGCGGTCTCGCCCAGCTCCGCCAGCCCGTGCTTGACCAACACCCGGTTCTCGCCCGTAAGCGGGACCACGTCGGCCACCGTCCCCACGGCCACCAGATCCAAAAGCCCGCGCAGGAACGGCTTTGCCTTGTGGGGCGGCGTTCCCGATTCCTTGAGCAGCGCGTGGGCGAATTTGAAGGCGGATTGTTTGTGTCCTGTCGCCTTGAGCGCAGCGT
>CAYQTO010000171.1:0-7664 GCA_964420455.1 uncultured Candidatus Sumerlaeota bacterium
GACGTTCACCCTGGAGCCGGAACCCGGTGTTCGGTTGGAACTGCCGGCCCGCGAGGTGCGCCCGCGCGCTCCCCTGCCGCCTGCTCCCGCAGACCTTTCACTGCTCCTCCCGCCCCAGGACCTTCCTCCCCCCCTCGGCACCGCCATCGACGTTTCTCCCACCCCGCCGGACGACGTGGCCATCATGGCGGATGGCACCGTGTTCCTGGCGCGAAACCGCGAGCTCCTGCGCCGGGACGGGACGGGAGCGTGGTCCCGGGTGACCGGTGTCCGTGCGCTCGAGCTGCAGGCGGATGGATCCGGAACACGGCTCCTCGCACAGGCGGAGGACGAGGTCGTGATCCTCGAGGGGCAGGACCTGTCGTCGATCCGCCGGATCGCCAAGGCCCCGGGCGGCCATGGTCGCTGGCACGGCGGCGAAGGCCTCCTGTTCGTCCGCGAGCAGGTCCAGTTTGCCGCGGAGCACAAGCGGCGGATCGATCTGGATATCTATCTATACGACCTTGCGGAGGAGCGGGTAGGGGACGCGGGCTGGGCGGCCCACCGGCGCTATGCGGCAATTGGGACGCTGCCGGCGGTGGGACTGGTCTGGGGCCATTACGCGCGGGACTACCAGATCGACCCAATGCCCG
This sequence comes from uncultured Candidatus Sumerlaeota bacterium, assembly GCA_964420455.1. Lineage (GTDB taxonomy): Bacteria > Sumerlaeota > Sumerlaeia > SLMS01 > SLMS01 > CAYQTO01. The sequence goes on from CAYQTO010000171.1 coordinate 633, forward strand.
CCGCGCTGTATGCGCTCGAGGCGGGGCGGGTGACCTTTGCGCTGACGTCGACGACGCGGGCCGCCGATCTGAGCCCCGTGGCCGATGCCGGCGGCAACCTCCTATGGATTCGCACGCACCGGCGCGGGACAGGGGGAGGGCGGGCGTTCTATCGTCCGATCCGATCCGACGCCCCTCCGCTCCAGATCACCGGCCGCCCGACCCGCGCGGTCGCCATCTCGCCCACGGGCACCACCGCGGCGATCGTTGTTGCCACGGACCGCGGCTGGGAAACACGCCTCTTTGAGAAGACCGCCATAGCCGCGGAGCGCGAGCGGTTCGACGCCTTCGCCCTCGCCTGGGAAGAACGCCGCACGCTCGCCGAGGCCTTTCAGGGGGCTCTCCGGACGGCCTTCGAACGTCTTCCCCTCTCCGCCAAGGTCACGATCACCGAATTCGGCGAGCAACTGAACCGCGGCCCCACCGAGGACGAGATTCGCCAGCAGACGGACGCCTTCCAGGAGGCCCTTGCGGAGTTCTTTCCCGGCCAGCGCGCCGTCGACCGGCGGACGGTCCTCGCCCAGCTCGACGCTCTCTTTGACGAGATCGACCCGTTCCTCAAGGAGGAGCCGGCGCTGCTCCTCGGGCTCGCGGGGTACCTGGCCCGGCTCTACCGCGAGGATCCCGGCCACCCGTACCTCCTCGACGACCGCGAACTCGGCCTCCGCTCCCGCGACCCCGTCTATACAAACGGCTACTCGGCCACGCTTCTCTCGCCGTATATCGCGGCGAGAAACCGCCTGCGGGAACACGCCTCGCTCCTCGCGATGGACGACGACCTCCACCGTCGTCGCCACGGCTCCCTCTATGTTGCCGGTGTCCCCGGCGATGCGACGCTCCAGATCCTCCGCGGCCGCATCGCCTTTCATCGGGACCGCCTGGAAGAGGTGGACAAGACCCCGCCCGACCAACGGGACCTCCTCGCCCTCGAGCTGACCACCGATGAGGCCCGCTTCAACAACGAGTACGATCGCGCCCTCCTCGCCGCCCTGCTCCTCGCCGAGGGCAACCCCACGGCCCCCGAGAACCTCCGCATCCTTGCAAAGTCCCTCATGGATGCCACCTACACCGAGGCGGCCCGCGATGTCTATACAGTCGCCGCGGCGCTCGACCCCCAGGATCCGTATACACGGCTCATGCTCGCCGATGTGCACTTCACCCTTTCCGAGTACGAAGAGGCGGGAGCCGAATACGACCGGGCTCTGTACCTGGACGAGGCGAGGGTCTACAGCGACCGCATCCTGACGCGCCTGCGGATGCTCCAAGGTCGCCGGTCCCCGGAGGAAGTGGTGCCGTGAACGCACGCATGTGGGTTCTGGTGTCCATGGTGCTGGTGGCCGGGACGAGCGTTGTCGCGGAGGACGCGGACGAGGCGCAGGAGCGAAAGGCGCGGCTCGAGCAGGTCACCACCGGCTTCTACCCAAGCTTTGTAACCGGGGAGGGGGAAATCGCGGAGCAGGACGAAGAGGCGACCCCGGTGCCCACGCCCACACCCGTTGTTACTCGCGAAGACAAGGCGGGCCCGGCGCTTGTCGTCCCCGAGGATCCCCTGCCCGTGGAGGCACTCGGTGCGACGGCCCTCGCCGACCCCCCGACGACGCTCGTCGAGGAGGACGACCGCCCCAGCACCGAGACGTGGCACGCGACCCGCGCCCGTGTCGGCCCTGCGCTCGCCACGCTCCGAGGCATGCTCGACGGCCAGGCAACGGGCGGAGAGGTGGCAGCACAGGTGGAGGGGCTGCTGGCGGAGTACGAGGCGGTGGTTGGGATGGCCGCTGTGCAGGCGCCGAGGCAGGCGCAGGCCCTCCACGCCCTCCGCAACCGGCTCGAGCGCCAACTGCTGTATATCGCGGACGACTACGCGCGGGCGCGATGGCGCCAGCTGCGAAACACCGAGGAACTGCTCGCGCGCAACGCGGCGGAGTTCGACCGGCTGTTGCTCCAGTCGGATCTCGATCGGGGAGACGCGCGCGAGGGCGTCGCGCTCCTGCCCCGAGGATGGAACCCCGGCTACTTCGTGCTGCCCGAATTCGCCCAGACCATCGGCGGGTGGAGCGCGGACCGACTGCTGGACGAGTACGAGACACGCTTCGAGTACATCGAGCAGCAGCTGAAGACGCGGGAGGCCCCTTCGCGGATGGCGACGCTGGAGATGGGGGAACTCGCACGTCGGCTCGCGACACAGACCGCGAGGGTGCCTGTCAACGCGCGGGTGCCCCTTCGCAACGCCGCGCTTCGCCTCGAGGTCCTCGCCGAGGTGATCGACGAGTACCTCCGCGAGGACAACCGGCTGTACGCCCTCCGCCAACTGCGTGAAACCGGCCGGGCCATCGGCGACGTGCGGGCTTATCTCGAAATGCCATCGGACTGGCGGGAGGCGCGCCGCTAAAAAAGACGGGGCCGGCGAACCGGCCCCGAAAGGCAAGGGGGTGGTGCTCCTGCCGGTCAAAGCTTGTCGACGAGTTCCTTCACACCGGCGGCACTCGCCTCGAGGGCGGCCTTCTCGTCCGCGGTCAGCTCGACCTCGATGATCTTCTCGATGCCGTCCTTGCCGAGCAGAACCGGGACACCCATGAAGATGCCGCTGAGGCCGTACTCACCCTCGAGGTGGGCGGCGCAGGGAAGGATGCGCTTCTTGTCCTTGAGGATGGCCTCTGCCATCTGGATGCCGGAGGCGGAGGGCGCGTAGTAGGCGGAACCGGACTTGAGCAAGGCGACGATTTCCCCGCCGCCCTTGCGGGTGCGATCGACGATCGCGTCGATCTTGTCCTGCTCCATCAGTTGGGTGATGGGGATGCCGGAAACGGTGGTGTAGCTGATGAGGGGCACCATGGCGTCGCCGTGGCCTCCGAGGACGAGGGCCTGGATGTCCTCGACGGAGACATTGAGCGCTTGGCCGAGGAAGGCGCGATAGCGGGCGGTGTCGAGGATGCCCGCCATTCCGATGACCCGCTGCTTGGGGAAGCCGGAGGCTCGCAGGGCGACGGTGCACATCGCGTCGAGCGGGTTGCTGATGACAATGATGATGGCCTCGGGGCTCTCGGCGGCGGCCTTGCTGGCGCATTCGTGGACGATCTTGGCGTTGGTGGCCAGGAGGTCGTCGCGGCTCATGCCCGGCTTGCGGGGGAGGCCGGCGGTGATGATGATGATGTCGGACCCGGCGGTGGGGGCGTAGTCGTTGGCGCCGGTGATGGCGGCGTCGAAGCCCTCCACGGGGCCTGCCTGGAGGAGATCGAGGGACTTGCCCTGGGGCATCCCCTCGGCGATGTCGACAAGGACGACGTCACCGAGTTCCTTGCTGGCCGCCCAGTGAGCGGCGGTGGCGCCGATGTTGCCCGCGCCGATAATCGAGATCTTGGCTCGCTTGCCCATGATGCGTCCTGACCTTTTCATCCCGCGCAACGCCAGCGGGCGTGCGGGGCACAGGGAATGTTTGCGACGCATTCGCATGAAGGCGGACACGTCGAGGGGTCAAGTAAATGCGAAGAAGGCGAGACGGAAAGGCGGGGTGGCGGGGAGTCAGCGCGAGCGGCGGCGGGCGCGGATGGGCTTGTGGCCGGACCCGTTGCCCTCCTTGCCATGGTTGGCGGCGGCGCGCACCCGGTCGGGCGGGAGGACCTTGCCGTCCAACCCGATGAAGCCCATCTTGCAGCGGGCGTGATCGATCTTGCTCTTGTCGGTGGGCCCCGGCTGACGGACGAGGTCTGCCAGTGTCCAGCGGGAAAGGACGCTGACGAGGGCGAGGTGCGCTTCCTTCATGGCCTGATGAAAGGCGCAGACGGGCTCCATGTGGCCCTCGATCTCCTCGCAGTAGTTGCCGACGAGGAGGCCCTGGCAGGCCTCGACGATGGCAAGGAGGGTGATCGTGCGGGGATCCCGTTCAAGGAGGACGCCGCCGGAGGCGCCGCGCTGGGACCGCAGGAGGTTGGCCCGGACGAGATGGTGCGTGATCTTCGCCATGTAGCTGGGCGACGTCGAGAGATGCTCGGCGATTTCGCGAGGCGTCATGGGCTGTTCGGGATTCGCGAGCGCGAGGTAGATGAGGGCCCGGATCGCGGTCTCTGACGTTTGGGTGAGCATGGCGGGAACCTCCTTAATAAAGATAACGAAAATCGAAGATATCCATGCCTGTCAAGCTCATTTTCCGTTCGGGTACCCCTCAATAAAGCCCCTAACCTCGCCTCCCGCGGGGCCTGCCCCACATCAGCTTATCCGCTTGCTTGGCGCCAAACTGGCCGAATGAGAGCCCTCTTCGCGAAGCCCTCCGATGGGAGATGATCCTCCCACTTTTTTCCTTCGCGGGGAATCCGCAAGCGCCCTCCCGATGGAACTTGACGACCCGTTCACGCTGCAGGTAACCGGGTGCCGACCTTCTCGATTGGAGTTCGCCCACGCCCCCATGAGTTCCCAGACGCCCCCCTCCGAGGAAGCCGTCACGGCTCCGCCGATTGACCTCCCCGCGGATTTTCCCCTTCCCACCTACGAGGACTGGCGAGCCCTCGCCGAGAAGGATCTCAAGGGGGCCGACTTCCACAAGAAACTGGTCTGGAAGACCCCCGAGGGCATCCCGGTCCAGCCGATCTACACGAGCAGGGACCTCGAGGACAAACCCCTGGCGGACAACCTGCCGGGGTTTGCTCCCTACACCCGGGGCGCGTACCCCCTCTCGGGCGTGAATCCCGAGTGGCAGATTCGCCAGGACCTCATGCTCGCCTCGCCGGAGGAAGTGAACGCGGCGGCCCTCGACAGTCTTGCCCGCGGGCAGACGGCCATTGGCATCCGGCTCGACAATGCGGCCCGGCGAGGCCTCGATGGCAATGACCCCAAGGCGGCGGAGCTTGCCGGCCGCGGCGGGACCACCCTCAGCTCCATCAACGGCATGCGCATCGCCCTCGACGGGATCGACCTTTCCCGCGTGCCGGTGACCTTCCGCACGGACATGGCGAGCCTCCCTGTTCTGGCCCAGCTCCTCGCCTATGCGGAGGAGACGAAAGTTCCCCGCAAGCTGATTTCCGGGGCGGTGGAATGTGATCCCCTGCGGGACCTCGCCAAGTACGGCAGGGTGCGCGGGTCCATGAGCCTCGAATACCGCAAGATGGCGGACATGGTGACCTTCTGCGCTCGGGAGTGCCCGGGCCTGCGGCCGGTCATGGTCAACAGCCATACCTATCACAACGCCGGGAGTTCCGCGGTGGAGGAACTGGCCTTCACCATGGCATCGGGAACCGAGTACCTGCGGGTGTTGACGGAGAAGGGCATCAAGGCGGACACGGCGGCACTGTCGATGATCTTCAGCTTCTCGGTCTCGACGAACCTCTTCATGGAGATCGCGAAGCTGCGGGCGGCGCGAACCCTCTGGGCGAAGATCGTGAAGGTCTTCGGCGGGGAGGACCCGGAGGCCGGCAAGATGTTCCTCCACGCCCGCACGAGTTCCTACACGAAGACACGGCATGACCCGTACAACAACATGATCCGTTCGGCGATCGAGGGCTTTGCGGCGGCGGTGGGAGGCGCGAATTCGCTGTATATCGCGCCGTTCGACGAGACGATCGGCCGGCCGGACGAGTTCGGCATGCGGGTCGCCCGCAACCAGCAGCTGATCCTCCAGCACGAGGCGTACTTGACGCGGGTGGTGGATCCCTCCGCCGGCAGCTACTATGTGGAGGAGCTGACGGATTCGGTGGCGAGGCACGCCTGGACGCTGCTCCAGGAGGTCGAGGCCGCGGGAGGGATGCTGGAGGCCCTGAAGGCGGGCCTGGTGCAGGAGCGGATTGAGGCGACGGCGGAGCGGCGCCGCACGGAAGTGGCCCAGCGGCGCACCCCGATCATTGGTGTGAGCACCTATCCGAACCCGGGCGAGAAGCCGGTGGTGAAGCAGCACCTGGCCCGCAAGGAGTTCCTGGCGGAGCGCGAGCGGCGCCTCGCCCGGCTGAAGTCCGTCCGCCACAACAGCGTCGTGCGCAACCTCCTGTCCACGCTGACCACCTGCGTCTATACGGGGGACGGGAACCTGATGGAGGTGGCGGTGGGGGCAGCAAGGGAGGGCGCGACAATCGGCGAGATCTGCGATGCGATGGCCCGGGGGGCGACGGAAGACTCGGAGGAAGTGAGGCCGATCCGCGCAGAGCGGGCCTCAGCGGGGTTCGAGCGGCTGCGCGACCGGGCCTCCGCCTGGGCCGCAAAAAACGGCGATGCCCCGCCAGAGGTGTTCCTCGTGCCGATGGGTCCGCTGGCGATGCGGCGCGCCCGGGCCGACTTCTGCATCGGGTTCTTCGGAGCAGGCGGCTTCAAGGTCGTGGAGGAGCGCCCCTTCGAGACCGTGGAAGACGCGGTGGGACTCGCGAGGCAAAGCGCCGCGCGGGTATTCGTCCTGTGCAGCGACGACGCCAGCTACCTTGAAATCGCCCAGTCCTTTGTCCCCAAGCTGCGGGCGGAGCGTCCGGACGCCAAGGTGATCGTGGCGGGATACCCGGAGGACATCATCGAGCCCCTCCGCGAGGCTGGCATCGACAACTTTGTCCATCTCCGCGCCAACGCCCTCGAGACCCTCGACCAGCTCCAGCACGACCTCGGCATTGCCTGAGCCAACGCCCCAAGCCCCACGGAGACGACCTGTCCCATGCCCGTGAATCTCAGCCAGATTCCCTTCTCCCCCGAGGAGTTCGAAAAGCCAAGCCTCACCTCCTGGCAGCGCCAGACGGAGGCCGCCTACACGCCGTGGGAAACGGCGGAGAAGATCACCGTGAAGCCTCTGTATACACGGGAAGACCTGGAGGGCATGGAGCACCTCGACTATCTGGCGGGCCTGGCGCCGTACCTCCGAGGCCCCTACGCGACCATGTACGCGCTGCAGCCGTGGACCGTGCGCCAGTACGCGGGCTTCTCCACCGCGGAGGAATCGAACGCCTTCTATCGGCGAAACCTGGCGGCGGGCCTGCGGGGCCTCTCGGTGGCCTTCGACCTGGCCACCCACCGGGGCTACGACAGCGACCA
>CAYQTO010000172.1:0-7215 GCA_964420455.1 uncultured Candidatus Sumerlaeota bacterium
CCGCCCACCCCCCCAGCAGCAGCGCAGGCGGAACGATCGGCAGCCGGTGACGTGCAATCGCCAGGTACAGCATCACCCCCAGAAAGTACGGAACAATCCACAACCCCAGGATCGCCACCGCCCAGAACTGCGTACTCGTCAGTCGGGGCGGACGCCGCCGCCGCGCGAGCCCGCCAATCACCAGCCACCCCCCCATCATCACCCCCGCGAGCGCAAACGGCCCCAGAACCGTCAGCCCCGGCAGAATCCCCAACACCGGCGAGCGTTCCCGTGCATAAGCAAAGTTCTGCGTGCAGTGGACTTCCTCGGCGTTTGACAGAATGAGTCCCTTGTGCAGCAGCCCAAGAAGGAAGGCGCCCGGATTCTCCGCCAGCCACGCCGCGTTGCGCTCGCGCCACCACCCGCGGATCGACGCCCGGTCCGTCTCCTCGAGTCCGTCCACGAACGGAAGGTTCTGATACACGTTGAACTCGATCCCGGGGCTCGAGACGTCCCAACCCCAACCGTCTATACGGTTCCCCATGTGAAAGTTCAGTTCGCTCCCGGTACCCAGGGGCGCCCAAAGCCCGAAATAAACCACGTGGCGCGTGAGGTTCAGCCCCACTGGCACAAGCGCCGCCGCCAGAAACACCGCCGGCACGCCCACTCGCCGGCTCCACCCGCCGCCCCGCAGCCCCTGCAGCACTGCCAGCGCCAACGCGAACCCCGGCAACGTGATCAGTACCGTCGGACGCATCATCATCGACAACCCGGCCAGCAGCCCCGCCGCCACAAGCCAGCCCGCGTGCCACCCCGGCCGCCGGAGAACCCGCCGCCCGTGCTCCACCAGCACCAGAAGGAACGCCCCGTTCAGCGCCATCGCCATCGTTTCCATGTAGCCGGACACCGTGAAGTGAACAAACGGCCAGTGAAGCGCAAGGAACACCCCGCCAAGGAACGCCGGCACCTTGGGAAAGGCCCGGCGCGCGATCCCGTACCATGCCCCGATCGCCAGCACCTCCGCGATCAACGACACCATATGGATCGCGGGAAAGCGGATCCCTGCCCCTGTATAGACAAGCGCCCCGATGTAGGGAAACAACTGGGGCCGGTGATACGGCCCGTGTGTCAGTCCCAGCCAGTCGCCCCCCGCTAACCGCACCGCCAGCGCATGGTGCTCGTACGCGTCCGACGTCGGCACCAGAAAGACCGGCGAATCCGCCATAAACCACAGGTGTCCTGCCCGCACCAGTGCCGCCAGCCCCATCAGCAGCAGCACCGCCCGCCACCCCCCCAGCCACAGGGCCACGTCACTCCGCCTCATCGGGCTGCTTCCACTCCTGCCAGACGCTCGTCACGCACGCCCCCACGAGCAATGCCCAGCCAATCGGCCTCTGAACGAAATACAGCAAGCCAATCGCCTCCGTTACCGGATTCCCCGCGTACCCTGTCCGTTGCCACAACCACCAAAGCGACGGTGCCCCTGCAAAGATCCACACGGCAACTGCCATTCGCGGCCCCACAACTCCCGTCCCGAACAACCACGCCACCGCCGGCAACAACATCGTGTAGTGGGTCTCCCAAACGTCACCGTACATCGCGAACCACGCCAGCCAGAAAACCCCCACAGCGGCGGGGGAGAACCGCCGCCGGCTCGCCCACCAGGTTCCCCCCAGCAACGCCCCATACCCAACGCAAAGCACCACATTCGCCCAGAAAACCGGGTCCGCGGAGCGCGCCGGCGCCTCCCAGTCCGGTCCCGGAGCCATCGTCCCCGGACCCAGCAGCATCCAGCCCACCGCGTTGACCAGCGACGGCACCCCCTGCGCCCCCGCATACGGCGCATGCATGCCCCGAATCCAAGTCGCCCCCAGATCCCGCTCGGCCAGCGACGCCCTCACCCCCCCAAGCCCCACCAACGGCGCAACCGCAACCGCCCCCAGGAACACCCCCACGGCACCCACCGCCCACGCCCGCTGTCCCCAGTTCCAAAGCAGCCCCGCCATCGCCAGGGGAAACACCTTGATGAATCCAGCGGCCCCCCACGCCGCCAGCCAACCCATCCGGCCGCTTCGCCAGCCCACCAACCCCACAAACGTCAGCCAGCCCACAAACAGGGAAAACTGGCCCATGTGCAGCTCCGGTAACAACGGCATCCAGCAGAACCACAAGAGCCCGCTGATCGCCACATCGCCATTCCGCAACCCCACCGTGATCAGGAAACCCGAAAGCACGAGAAATGCGAGGAGTGCCGTCCAAACCGCCACACCGAGCGCGGGCGGAAACAACCCAAGGGGAACCGCCAGTAGCCCCAGCGCCGTTGGGGGATAGCGGTACGGCGTCGCGTACGGCGCCCCTGTCAACACCGTTGCGGGGGTGTAAGGGTCCTCGCCAAGCAACAGACGGCGCCCCGCCTCGCCGATCGCGTGAAAGTCGATACCCGGCGTCATCCGCGACAAAACCCCCGAATCCACCGCCAACGGCGCCAGCAGGCTGCCCGCGTCGTCCGGCCCCGACCGGCCAAACGGCATCATCAGCAGGAAAATCAGCAGGAAAACAGTCAGCGCGACCTTCGCGGAAACGGGCGCTCCCGCAACCAACGACGCACCGCGTCGCGCAAGCCCCACCGGACTGAGCTCATTCATCGGCATGTCGCAGGCCGCGGGGACAACCGGCCCCGCCCCAAAGATCGAGTAAACAGAGACTAATCAATGATTGGCAGAACCCTTGCACCGACTTGATCTGTGCGCAATCGACCCTTCATGCCCGCCAACCCGCTTCTCGAGCAAGTCACCGCCACGACCCCTCCAATGACAAAACCGCGCCTCATCAAACGCCCCCGGAGAAAGTCGATTTCGCTGGTCGGACTATTGTTGACTTCCCCATGTGGCCTGCCCACCGTCGGGTGTCACGCCGCTTCAGGACGAACTCGCGGCACACTTTGTGAAATCCTTCACAAGGCAAAGGCCACCTGATGAACAACACCAATTACTTCCTCCTTCGCCGCATCCACTCGCTGCTCGGGGTCATCCCCCTCGGCGTCTTCCTGTTCAATCACCTCCTCACGAACAGTACCGGTATCGTCAGCGCCGAATTCTTCGAGGAGAAGGTCTACCTGATCCACCTTCTCGGGCCCGTGCTCCCTCTTGTCGAGGCGGCAGTTATTTTCATCCCTCTCGCCATCCACATCGCGCTCGGTGTCTACATCGCCACCACATCGAGAATCGAGGTCGGGTCGAACCTCCCCTACGGACGCAACTGGGCGTATGCCTTTCAGCGCTGGACCGGTTGGATCGCCCTCGTCTTCATCGTCTACCACGTCATCCATCTGCGATTCCTCCACGACATGGACGCGGTGCCCTTTTCCGTCGAACTTGGCCACATGTTCGCCGGCATGGACGCCCTCATCTTCATCCCCGCGTATTTCATCGGTGCCATGGCGGTGATCTTTCACTTTTCCAATGGGCTGTGCACCTTCTGCATGACTTGGGGCATCACCGTCGGGCCCGAGAGCCAGCGCAAAATGGCTTACGCCGCCACCGGCGTCGGAGCCATCCTGACCGCCATGCTTGTTGCCTCGATTGTTGGCTTCGCCCGCTTCGGCGCCGAGATCGAAAGCATGGACCCGGAAACTTACGAAGAAACCGTCGCTGAACTCCGCGCCATCCACACCCACGGCCACGGGGGCGAAGAAACCCCCGACGTGGATATCGAATCCTGAGCCCCCATGAGCCACGAAGGAGTTTCCCATGCCTAAACGAGTGATCGTCGTCGGAGGAGGACTCGCCGGTCTGTCTGCCGCCATTCGCGCAGCGGAACGCGGCATGCCCGTCGACCTCTTCTCCATCGTCCCTGTCAAGCGGTCCCACTCCGTGTGCGCTCAGGGCGGTATCAACGCGGCCAAGAACATGAAGGGCGAAGGCGACCACCCCGACATCCACGTGGCCGACACGCTCTTTGGCGGCGAGTACCTCGCCGACCAGCCGCTCGTGAAGGGTATGTGTCATCAAGCACCCGCGATCATTGACCTCCTCGACCGCATGGGCGTCCCCTTTAACCGCACACTCGAGGGGCGTCTCGACTTCCGCCGCTTCGGCGGCACCCTTCACCACCGCACTGCCTTCTCCGGCGCCACCACCGGCCAACAACTCATGTACGCCCTCGACGAGCAGGTCCGCCGCTTCGAGGCGCAGGGCCTCGTCGAAAAGTACGAGCACTGGGAGTTCCTCTCGCTCGTCCTCGACGACGAAGGAAACACCCGGGGCATCACCGCCCTCAACGTGTGGGATCGCAAGATCGAGGTCTTCAAGGCCAACGCGGTCATCCTCTGCACCGGCGGCCCGGGCCTCGTCTTCGGCAAGTCCACCAACTCCGTCATCAACACCGGCGCCGCCGCCTCCCGCGCCTACCAGCAAGGTGTCTGGTATGCGAACGGGGAATTCATCCAAGTCCACCCGACCTCCATTCCCGGAGCGGACAAGCTCCGACTGATCTCCGAGTCCGTTCGCGGCGAAGGTGGCCGCGTGTGGATTCCCAAGGATCCCACCGACAAGCGCGATCCCGTCGACATCCCCGACGCCGATCGCGACTACTTCCTCGAGCGCAAGTATCCCAAGTACGGCAACCTTGTCCCCCGCGACGTCGCCACCCGGGAAATCTTCCACACCTGTGTGGCCGAAAAACGGGGCGTCAACGGCCAGAACATGGTCTATCTCGACATCACCCCGGAAAAGTCCGGCCAGCCCGGCGACTCGCTCGAGCGCAAGCTCGGCGGCGTCTTCGAGATCTATCGCAAGTTTGTCGGCGACGACCCCCTCAAGCGCCCCATGAAAATCTTCCCCGGCATGCACTACAGTATGGGGGGACTGTGGGTTGGCTACGAGGACAATGGCTCCATGATCGCCCAGATGACCAACGTGCCCGGCACCTTCGCCGCGGGCGAGGTCGACTTCCAGTATCACGGCGGAAACCGCCTTGGTGCGAACTCGCTCCTCAGCTGCATCTATGGTGGTCTTGAAGCGGGGGAACGCGCCGTGAAGTGGATTTCCTCCAACCCCGGCGAGGCCCCCGAAAACGTCTATACGCGCGAGTCCAAGCGCCAGGAGGAAATCAGCGAGAAACTGCTGAAATCCCAGGGCGAGGAAAATGCCTACGCGCTCCATCGCGAACTCGGCCAGTGGATGACCGAGAAGTGCACCGTCATCCGGGACAACAAGAGCCTCGACGAGTTGATGGCCAAGCTCGACGAGCTCGAAGACCGCGCCGACCACGTCAATATCAACGACACAAGTCGTTCCATGAACCAGACCTTCGGCTTCGCCCGCTGCCTCAAGGATATGATCATCCTCGCCAAGGCCATCGCACAAAGCGCCCGGCTGCGCGACGAGTGCCGCGGTGCCCACTACAAGCCCGAGTTCGACCTCGCCAAACCCGAAGGCACCAAGATCGGGGACGCCAAGGATTACGAACCCTACCGGGAGTACTGCTCCTCCATCGCTGGCCGCTGGGGCGCCAACTACAACCTCCCCGCAAAGAACGGATCCACCCTCACGCCCGAGTTCACCGAATACATGGACAAGTGGATCGAACGCGAGAAGCGCTGGAACAAGTCCACCCTCGCCACCTACAAGCCCGGTGAGAAGGTCCCCGCGATCGACTACAAGGACGTCGCCATGACCTTCGAGCCACCCAAGCCCCGCATCTACAAGTAATCCTCCACGGAGCCACCCATGCCCGAGAAGATCACCCTCAAGATCAAGCGCCAGGACGGACCGGGCGAACAGCCCTACTGGGAAACCTTCGAGATTCCCTACCAGCCCAACATGAACGTGATCTCCGCCCTCATGGAGGTCCAGATCAACCCGGTCACCGCGGACGGCAAGAAAACCACGGCGCCCTCCTGGGACGCGGCCTGCCTCGAGGAGGTTTGCGGTTCCTGCTCCATGCGCGTGAATGGTGTTCCACGCCAGGCCTGCACCGCACTCATTGACCAGCTCGAACAACCCATCGTCCTCGAGCCCTTCACAAAGTTCCCCGTGATCCGCGACCTCTGCGTCGACCGCAGCCGCATGTTCGAAGCCCTCAAGCGCGTCCACGCCTGGAACCCCCTCGACGGCACCTACGACCTCGGCTCCGGGCCCCTTGTTGATCCCGACACCCAAGGCGACATGTACAAGTACGCCCGCTGCATGACCTGCGGCTGCTGCCTTGAGGCCTGCCCCCAAGTGAACGAAAACTCCCCCTTCATCGGGGCTGCCGCCATTGGCCAGGCCTACCTCTTCAATACCCAACCTTCCGGCAAGGCCATGGCCAAGGAACGCCTCGAGGTGCTCATGGGCCCCGGCGGTGTCGGCGACTGCGGCAACGCCCAAAACTGCGTCCGTGTCTGCCCCAAGGAAATCCCCCTCACAACTGCCATCGCGGAAATGGGTCGCCAGCTCACCTGGTACTCCATCACGCGCTTCTTCACCCGCTAGATCCTCGCTTCCCCCCAAGACGGCAGCGGGGCGGCACCCATGGATGCCGCCCCGCTTTCTTTCCAGCTTCCCCACGCCACCTTGCCATCAGGGTTCGGGCAATTGGTCCGCCAGCCGCGCGCGGGCGATCGCTGCGTTTCGCGCGAGGTCGCCCGACGCGGGAAACCGTTCCAGTCCAGCTTCCCAGATCTCCAGCGCCGCCGCCTCATCGCCCTCCATCGCATGCAGCACCCCGATGTTAAGAAACGCGATCTCCGCATTGGGGCCGCTTCCACGAAGCGCCACCTCGTAATAGGCAAGGGCGCGTTCGCGGAAGTCCGCTTCCCCGCTTGCCCGAAACAGGTCGTCAAAGAGGCCGCCGATCACCACCGCCAACTCGGGGTCACCGGGGTGGCGCCGATACATCCCCTCCCACGTTTCGAGCGCCTCCTCCTGGCGCCCCTGCGCCCGTAGCGCCCTCCCCAACAGCACCGCCGCCCGCGTGTTGCCGGGCTCGAGTCCGAGCGCCTCACGGGCGTGTTCCTCCGCCGCCTCCGGTCGGCCGTCGCCAAGCGCCAGCCGTGCAAGATTCACCGAGTAAACGGACCGTGGGGACTCGTCTGCCAGTCGTGAAAAGAGAGAGGTCTCGCTGGCCCAGACCAGGTGACCCCGCACCGTGGCCAGCGCCCCCCCGGTCAACCATGCAACCACAACCATCGCCGTCAGCAGACGCACCCGCCCGCCCCGTGTCAGCCCCGTACCGGCCACCACACCCGCCGCC
>CAYQTO010000173.1:0-1305 GCA_964420455.1 uncultured Candidatus Sumerlaeota bacterium
GCGCATGTTGATCCTTGGGGAAACCGGAGTTCCGGAGGAGGGGATGGGCGCCATTCCCCGTCAAATTTCCGCGGCAATCCCGACCGAATTGCAGCATTACTCCCAAAAAGTATCAAAGGTTGGAAGGCGAATTGTCGTTTTGGAGAACGGTTTTGAAATCCTCTGTCGATTTGTTGTCATAGCTGTGGAAAAGCCGCTTTCGCTGGGATTGATTGGAAGTCAAGACCGGGGCGCTGTCCCAAGATTGTCCAGCAAAGGGGTTTCCTGCGCCTATTTTGCGGCACCAGAGTCCCCCGTTGAGGGGCCGTGGTTGGTGCTCAATGGCGACGGGGATGGGCCCATCAATAACCTCGCGGTGATGACGCAGGTCGCCCCAAGCTACGCTCCAGTCGGTCGACATCTCATTTCCGCAACGGTTCTCGGGACTGAAGACGTTCAGGAGGAGCTGCTGGTCGACCGAATCCGCGCCAACGCACGGAAATGGTACGGCGATTCCGTGGAGGATTGGGAATTCCTGAGGATTTACCGCATCCCCCACGCACAGCCGACGCAGGAGCCGGGATTTCGCTCGCGCAGGTCATTTCACGGCTTCCCCCGCGATGGGATCCTGTATGCGGGCGACTATCTGGAAACAGCCTCCCTCAATGGGGCCCTGGTATCCGGTCGGCGGGCTGCCCGGCGAGTGATGAAAGCCCTTCGTCATTCGTCAATCGAATGAAATCACGCTAATTGTCCGGGCCTGAAGTTCGAGATTCCCCAAGCTTCATAACCGAGACCTGACAAATCATGATTTCGCCAACATCTTCCTTTGACAGCTTTGCAACCGGATGTTATCGATCCGATGAAGACGTAAAGGAAAGCCCCAATCGAAAAGAGAACGGGTTTCCCCAATTGCCGAGGTCACAAGCGCCTCGTTTGCACGTTTGCCTGCTTTCAGGAAGGAAGACCCAGATGTACCAAAAAGAAGAATTGGAAGATAAGGGCGGAATCAGTATCGGAGCCCTTGCGCGGGCGACCGGCATCAGCATCCACAGCCTGAGGATGTGGGAGCGCCGCTATGGTGCGCCGACCTCGTATCGTCGTGCGTCGGGCCATCGCCGCTATCCACAGGATGAAGTCGATCGGTTGCGGGCAGTGGCGCGTGCGCTCGCCGCGGGGTTCCGCGCCTCCGAGGTCGTCCATGCAACAATACCCGACATCGACCGCCTCCTGGCCGAGGCGGACCGTCACGCCCGCAAGCACCGCCGCGGCGATCACCCGGTCATCGAGACCAACCGGTCCATCATTGACAAGGTCGAGGAGTGG
>CAYQTO010000173.1:1315-7019 GCA_964420455.1 uncultured Candidatus Sumerlaeota bacterium
GGTCCTCTTCGTGATGCCTTACGACCGTTCAGAGGTCGAGGAGTGGATCGACGCCACCCAGGCCTACGACGAGCACTTCCTGACCAACGAGTTCCACGATGCGTGGGTGAGCCTGGGTCCGCTGCGGTTCATGACCGATCGCGCGACACCGTTCATCAAGGCAATCGGGGAGGCCTGGCAGTGTGGCCATCTGCCCGTGAGCCAGGAACACTTCGCCATCGAGCGGCTGGCGGACTTTCTTTCCGCCAAGTGGCGGCGGCTGAACGAGCGCGCCCTCGGGGCCCCGCTTATTCTGGCCACTCTCCCCAAGGACCAGCACCGCATGGGGCTGTTGATGTGTGCCGCCCTGACGGCCACCAACGAGCGGCGGGTGATCTACCTCGGCCCGGGGGTGCCCATCGAGGACATTGCCGAGGCGGCGCTGGCCACGGAAGCCCGGGCGGTCTGCATCAGCATCTCGAGCTGCTCGCCAGCCCGTTATGCCGCAGCCTGCCTCAAGGCGCTCCGCGAAACGCTGCCGCCGGCCATCGACATCGTTTCCGGCGGCACCGGTGCACCCACCAATGTCGGCGGTGGCGTCCTTTATTTCCGCGACCTGATGCAGTTCAACGAGTGGATTCGCGACCAGCGGGAAGCCGAGGGCGTCTTCTGAATCTTTCGTCGTTCTCTCCTTACCAGAACGGGCCCGGAACGGGAATTGGACTTGGCGTCATGGAGATCGCGTGATGTCCCATTTCCGACCTTTTCCGAGCCTAACACCTTGACCGTTCCCCCCCCCGTTTCCACGCCCAACATGCCGATGCGGATCGCCGTGGTCGGCTCCGGGGTGGCGGGCGTGGTCGCGGCCCACCTCCTATCCCGGCGCCACCAGGTGATTCTCTTCGAAAAGCGCACCCGGCTGGGGGGACACACCCACACGGTGATGATCGAGGATGGGCCCGACGCCGGAACCGCCGTCGATACCGGCTTCATCGTTTGCAACAACAAGACATATCCGGAGTTCCACCGTTTTCTCGAGGAACTGCGGGTGCCCTGGCGCTGGAGCAACATGTCCTTTGGCTTCTGGGACGAAGGGACCGGGCTGCAATACGCGGGGACAGACCTGAACGGCCTGCTGGCGCAGCGGACAAACGCGCTGCGACCGGGCTTTGTTTGGATGCTTTGGGAGATCACCCGATTTGCGCGTGCGGCCCTGCGGGATCTCGATGCCGGTCGCCTCCGCGGCCTCACGCTCCGAGAATACCTGGATCGCGGCGGATACTCCCAGGGCTTCGTTCGCAACTACCTGCTACCCATGGGTGCCGCCATCTGGTCGACCCGAGCCAGCCGCATGCTTCGCTTTCCCGCCGAAACCCTCGTCCGCTTCTTCCGCAACCATGGGCTCCTTTCGTTCAAGGACCGCCCCCGGTGGCAGACGATTGTCGGCGGCAGCCATCAGTACCTGCGTGCCTTTACCAGCCGCTTTCCCGGAGAGATCCGACTCGGCACGCGGATCGAGGCCGTGGAGCGACATGAGGACCGCATCTCCCTTCGTCACAAGGACGGTTCGCGCGAGGAGTTCGACCAGGTGGTGTTCGCGACGCACGCCGATCAGGTTCTCCCGCTGCTGGCCGACCCCTCGGACGAGGAGAGGCGCCTCTTTGGTGCCTGGTCTTACGAGAAGAACCGCGTGCTGCTCCATACCGACGAGTCGGTCATGCCTCCCTTGAGACGCGCCTGGGCCTCGTGGAACTACACACGGGAAGCCCTCGGCGACGAACGGACGGCACTCAGCATGACCTACTACATGAACAAGCTTCAGGGCCTACGGACGGAGCGGAGCTACCTGGTGACGCTCAACCGGGCTCGGCCGGTGAACGAGCGCGCCATCCTGCGCGAGCTTGTCTATACGCATCCCCTCTACACACCGGAATCGCTGGCGACGCAGGAACCCCTCCGTGCGCTTTCCGGCAACCGGCGAACCTGGTTTGCGGGGAGCTACCTTGGCTACGGCTTCCATGAGGACGCGGTGCGGTCGGCGCTGGCCGTCGCCCGCCGCTTTGCCATCGACTGGGAGACGCCAGCCGAGACATCCCTTGCCCCCGCGCCCGCGGGGACCAACTGAACCCTCCCATTCCCGCCATCGACGGAGATCCCGCCAGACGCATGAGCCTCGCCGAATTTACGCACGAGCACGCGGCCCCGAAGGGCACCCGGCTCGACGGCCTCGCCCGAACCCTTGTCCACCGCGCCTTCTCGGACCTTCGCCGCGGCACGCTCCGCATTGAGGAACCGGGCCGTGATTCAGCCCTCTTTGGCGCCGCCGGCACGGGTCCCGATGCCGCCCTCCGCGTTGAAAACCCCGCCTTCTATCGCGAGCTCGCCCTCGGCGGCGACATCGCCCTCGGCGAAACCTATACCGATGGCCTTTGGGAAACCGGCGACCTGACCGCCGTTCTCTCGGTCTTTGCGGACAACATCGACGCCCGCGGATCCCGGGGCTGGCGCTCGCCCGCCACTCTTGGCCTCGCCATCACCCGCCGCCTCTTTCACCTTCGCAACCGCAACACCCGCGGCGGTAGTGAACGCAACATCTCCTACCATTACGACCTCAGCAACGACTTCTTCCGCCTGTTCCTCGACCGGACCATGACCTACTCCTGCGCGTTGTTCCGAAGCGAGGACGAGACGCTCGAGCAGGCGCAGTACAACAAGATCCACGCGTTGCTGGACCGGCTCGAGATCGCACCGCGGCACCATCTGCTCGAGATCGGCTCCGGCTGGGGCGCCCTCGCCATCGAGGCCGTCCGCCGCACCGGATGCCGCGTCACCACCATCACCCTTTCCCGCGAGCAGCAAAAAGTCATCGAGGAACGGATCGCCGCCGAAGGTCTTGCCGATCGTATAGACGTCCAGTTTCGCGACTATCGGGAGATGACCGGCAAGTTCGACCGGATCGTCTCGGTCGAGATGCTGGAGGCGGTGGGCCACGAGTATCTGGGCGCGTTCTTCCGGACCGTCGACCGGCTGCTGAAACGCAATGGCCTCGCCGCCCTCCAGGTGATCACGCTCCCCGACCAGCGATACGACCGGTACCGCCGCAACCCGGACTGGCTCCAGAAGTACATCTTTCCCGGGGCGGTGGTGCCCTCCCTCGGCGCGATCCAGAGCGCCATGACCACCCACAGCCGGCTGACGCTCCACGAGGTGGAAAGCATGGGCATCCACTACGCCCGGACGCTGCGCGAGTGGCGACAAGCCTTCCTTGCCCGCCGCGATGAGGTCCTCGCCCTTGGCTTCGACGAGCGCTTCCTGCGAATGTGGGAATACTACCTGTGCTACTGCGAGGCGGGGTTCGAGCGCCGCATCCTCAACACGGTCCAACTGCTGCTCACGCGGCCCAACAACACAACGTTGCGGGTGTATGGCCACGGGGGCTGACCGGCGCCGGATCGCCCTCCTGCGCCTCGTCCGCGACGCCAGCCTGGTCGCCCTCGTCGCCTTCGCAGGCTACCTCGCCTACGAATTTACCTTCAACCTGCCGAGCGACTTCTGGCTCGTGATGGGCGAGGTCTGGGGCCGCGGGGTTCTCGTGGACCTGTATATCTCGCTCGTGATGATGGCCGCCTGGGCGGCCTGGCGCGAGGCCCCCGCCCGGGGCACCGCCATCGCCTGGGTCCTCGCCTTCCTCCTCCTTGGCAACCTCGCCACGCTCGCCTATGTGGCCCGCGCCGCCCAGCAGGCAATCCAACGCCGCACTCCGCCGGTCTTTTTTCTCGGCATCCATCGCACGGAGGAAGACCCATGACCGCCATCCGAACCGTCGCCGCCCTCGTTCTCGCCACGGGCCTCGCCGCCGCCGAGGAACCCCGCGCCGTGTATACGGACGACACCGAGTCGGGCACCACCACCGAGCGCGACGTCGCCTTCGCCCGCCGCGCCACCGTCGGCGAGACCGACCTCGTCCTCCGTGGCACCGGCTCCCTCCGCTATTGGGGCTTCCTCGTCTATACGGCCGGCCTCTATGCCCCCCCGGACGCCCTCCCCGATGACGACATTGCCGCCCAGCCCCACATGATCCGCCTCCATTATCATCGCTCGCTCACGGAGGAGAACTTCCGCGAATCGACCACCGAGGGAATCGAGAAGAACAGCCGGACCGATGCGGCCAAACTCGCCGATCCCCTCGACGAAGTGAACGACCTCTATCGTGACGTGAAGCAAGGCGACGAGTACCGCGTGGTGTACGACCCGGAGGTCGGCGTCTCGCTCTATTTCAACGAGACGTTTCAGGGCACCATCACCGGCGGCGAGGACTTTGCCCGGGCCTATCTTGGCATCTGGATCGGCCCCGAAGCCCTCAGTTCCTCCATGCGCGACAAGCTTTGGGGGGTCGACGACTGACCGGGACGGGCTCTTGCATTGGTGGGTCGCAGCCCCCACGGCAGTGCACTTTATGGCAAAACAACCCGCCCTCGTCTGGCTGCGACGCGACCTCCGACTCCACGATAACCCCGCCCTCCATCGCCCTTACGAGGAGGGCCGCCCGGTTATTCCCGTCTACATCTGGGCGCCGGAGGAGGAGTCCCCCTGGGAGCCGGGGGGCGCCTCGCGCTGGTGGATTCATCACTCCCTCGAGCACCTCGAGCGCCAGATCCACAAGCACCGCTCGCAACTCATCATCCGCCGCGGCCCCACCCTCGAAACTCTCCGCTCCCTCCTGCGGGAAACCGGCGCCACCGCCGTCTACTGGAACCGGCTTTACGACCCGGCGACGATCCATCGCGATGCCGCGATCAAGAAGGCCCTCTCGGATGACGGAATCGAGGCCGTTTCCTTCTCCGCCGCCCTCCTCCACGAGCCCCACACGGTCGCCACCGGCACCGGCAAGCCGTATCAGGTCTTCACCCCCTTCTGGCGCACCGTGTCCGCCATGGACGACCCTCCCGCGCCGCTCCCCATCCCGCGGTTTCATCTGCCCGAACGCTGGCCCGAATCGCTCGCCCTCGCGGACCTCCAGCTCCTCCCAACGATCCCCTGGGACACCGGCCTCCGCGAGGAATGGAAACCGGGCGAGGAAAACGCCCTAGAGACCTTTGAGGCGTTCCTCCACGAGCCCATCGGCGTCTATACGAAGAACCGCAACACACCCGGCATCCGCGGCACCAGCCGCCTCTCCCCCGCCCTGCACCATGGCGAAATCTCGCCCCGCACGATTTGGCACCAGACCAAGGTCCGCCTCCGCCACGAGGACTCCCCCTCGCTCAAGCGCGCCGCCTGGGGCTTCCTCCGCGAACTCGGCTGGCGAGAATTCAACCACCACCTCCTCTATCATTTCCCCCACACAACCGACGAGCCGCTGCGCGAAAACTTCCGCCGCTTCCCCTGGCGGGACGACCCCGGGGCCCTCCGCGCCTGGCAGCGCGGCCGCACCGGATACCCCATCGTCGACGCCGGCATGCGCGAACTCTACGCCACCGGGTGGATGCACAACCGCGTGCGCATGATCGTCGCCTCCTTCCTTGTGAAGCACCTCCGACTCCCCTGGCAGGAAGGGGCCCGGTGGTTCTGGGACACGCTCGTCGACGCGGACCTCGCCAACAACAGCGCCGGATGGCAATGGGCCGCCGGGTGCGGCGCCGACGCCGCCCCCTACTTTCGCATCTTCAACCCCATCACCCAGGGCGAAAAGTTCGACCCCGAGGGCGTGTATACACGCCACTGG
>CAYQTO010000174.1:0-5398 GCA_964420455.1 uncultured Candidatus Sumerlaeota bacterium
CTCAACGTTGTCCAGCGCAGCAAGGCCCGCGTCCGCGGCATGGGCCTCGGCAGCGCCAACCTCACCCTCGTCAACGCCGGGAGCGGCGACGGCCAGTTCACCCTCACCGGCAAGGTGTCCTTCCTGGGCCTCTTCGGTTCTTCCTGGAACAGGACCCTGCGCTTCGAGGGGAAAGAGGAACGCTCCTATGAGAATCAGCCCGCCACGTTCTTTAAGTTTGCATCTGCAGACAACGGTAGTCCGGATTTGGAAGTGCTTGTGAAGGACGATGCACAGAAGTCGCTATTCGTGACATACCTGGGGTCCATGGGGCAGGTGCAGATCGTCCCCCCGGGCAAGAAACCGCTGGCCTGAGCGACGAGGAAAGAAAGGAAGTGTGATGGCCAATCAGCCGCTGATTCTCACCAAGAACGAGATCACCCAGATCCATCGTGCCTTGCGTCAGATGCTCAAGCAGTCCGAGGCCAAGTGCGCGATGCTCGTCGACGCGGACGGCAAGTGCCTCGCCAAGCAGGGCTTCACCATGAACATCGACACGGATGCC
This sequence comes from uncultured Candidatus Sumerlaeota bacterium, assembly GCA_964420455.1. Taxonomy (GTDB): domain Bacteria; phylum Sumerlaeota; class Sumerlaeia; order SLMS01; family SLMS01; genus CAYQTO01. The sequence continues at coordinate 545 of CAYQTO010000174.1, forward strand.
CTCGCCGCCCTCATCGCCGGGTCCTTTTCCTCCACCCGCGCCATGGCCCAGCTCGTGGGCGAGACCGACTTCTCCGTCCTCTTCCACCAGGGCACCCGCGACCACATCCACAACATCCTCGTCGACAACAACACCATCCTCACGGTCATCTTCGACGATCGCACCACCATCGGCATGGTCCGCCTGTACTCCAAGGATTCCGCCAGGCAGCTTGGCGAAATCCTCGAGGCCACCAAGAACAAGCAGATTCCCGCCGATCAGAAGGTCCAGATCGAGAAGGATGTCGAGGACCAGCTCGACAATCTCTTCGGCGAGTAAAGGAGCCGCCGCACAGCCCCACCACCCTCACCAACGGCGACCACGCGCATGCAGGGGAACCTCAAGCAAATCCAACTACCCGAAGTGCTCCAGTTCATCAGCATGGGCAAGAGCACCGGCCTCCTCTCCATTACCGATCCCGAAGGGGTCGAGGTGACCCTCGTCATCCAAAGCGGCCGCATCATCAACTCGAGCGCCCTCGATCGCCGTCGCCGCCTCGGGGAACTCCTCGTCCACCGTGGCATCCTCAAGCGCTCCGTCCTCGCCCAGATCCTCGCCCTCCAGCGCACCATCGAATCCGACAAGCGCCTCGGCCAGATCCTTGTCGAGCGCGACATCATCAAGGAATCCACCATCAAGGAGGTGCTCCGCCTCCAACTCGAGGAGGAAATCTGGAACCTCTTCGGCCTCGAGGACGGCACCTTCAACTTCCGCAACGCCGGCCCCGACGAACTCGGCGAACCCCTCGTCCAGATCGATATCGATCCCCTCCTCCTCGAGGGCACCCGCCGCCAGGACGAATGGCGCCGCATCACCAAGATCCTCCCCTCCGACCGCATCGTCGTCGGACTCCGCGACATTACCCAGGATTTCGATTTCGAGGAAAAGCGCCAGCTCGCCTCCCAGACCGAATGGAAGGTCCTTGCCCAGATCAACGGCCGCTTCCCCCTCCGCGCCATCATCAACCGCTCGGGCATGGGGCGCTTCGAGGTCTACCGCATCATCGCCGACCTCATGGATCGCGGCATCGTCTACGTCGTCGGCAACCCCTCGGAACCGACCGAGGCGCTCAACGGCGCCAGCGGGGACACCGCCGGCCGCGGCGACTCCGCCGCCCGCGGGGGTGCCCGTGGCCTCCTCTCCATGCTCACCGGCGGCCGTCGCAGCGACACCGACGAGAAGCTCGAGTTTGTTACCCCCGTCGGCGGCCTCTGCCACTTCACCAACCGCCTTGTCGAGGCCGCCCTTGCCGCCCGCGACTGGAAGCGCCAGCCCGGCGACGAACGCCTCATCGAGCGCCTCTGGAGCGAACAGCTCCTCGGCTTCACCCGCGCCGACCTCATCACCGCCGAGGGCAACCACCTCCACTCGCGCCGCGCCGAAACCTACATGGAACTCTTTGAGTTTAACGACGCCGTCCAGGACTGCTACGAGGACTCCGTCGAGGCCCTCCTCCAGTTCATGGACGAACTTGGCAGGACCCTGCGGAACCGGATGGGCGACAAGCAGGCCAATCGCGTCATCCGCGAGATGGTCGACGAAATCCTCTCCCGCATCCGGTGCCGCTACGAGCCGAGCTTCCCCTTCGGCAACAAGCTCCAAGAGGTGCTCCGCCTCCCTGGCTGAATGCCGGGAATGAGGCCCATTCCGACCCCACGCGAGGCAAACCACCCATGGCCGGAGAACGTGTGCTTCTTGTCGATTCCTCCGCAGGCGTTCAGGAACTCTCCAAGAACTTCCTCGAGGAGCACGGCTACAAGGTCACCACCGCCAGCAACGGCATTGCGGCCCTTAGCCACCCGGACCTCGAAAACTTCAACCTCGTGATCGTCGACACCCAGCTCGAGGGGGTCGACGGCCTCGAGACCGCTTCGCAGATCCGCTCCGATGTCGAAACCTACGGAATCCCCGTTCTCCTCCTCGTGCCCGAGGAGGAACTCGACCAGCGCGCCTCCCAGTCGCTCCGCGGCGCCACCGGCTACCTCGCCAAGCCCTTCAAGCCCGAGCACCTCCTCATCAAGGCCCGCGAGGCCATCGAGGAGCGCCGCCTTCGCATGCTCTCCGAGCAATACCTCGAGCAGTCCGCCGAATCCCACATGCAGGACCTCGCCGAGCAAAAGATCCAGCAGGCCGTCGAAAAGAAAATCCAGATCATCGTCGAGCGCGCCATCCAGTCGATCGTCTCCATCATTGACCAGCGTGCCCGCAAGGAAGTGGACGCCCGCGTCACCGCTCTCACCGCCGAAAAGGAGCAGGAACTCGTCCGCCTCACCGTCCAGGAGGTCGCCCGCTCCATGGTCGAGAAGATGGCCGAGCGCAAGGTTCAGGAGGCCATGGACGCCATCCTGCAGGAAACCACCGAAAAGACCGTCAAGCGCACCGCCGACGGCATGTTGCCCGCCCTCGTCCGCGAGCGCCTCCGCGAATCGCTCGACAACACCCTCCCCCGCGAAATCCAGGGCCGCGTCGAAAAAGCCACCCAAGAAAAGATGAACGAGTTTGGCGAGGCCCTCATCAACGTCCTTCAGGCCGAGGCCAAGAAAACCGTCCCCCTCGTCGCCAAGGAAAAGCTCCCCGAGATCGCCGAACGCCAGGTCACCGCCGCCTGCGACCAGCGCATCCCCCAACTCGTCAATGCCGAGGCACGGGGCGCCGTCTCCAACGAACTCCAACTCCGCATCAAGCCCCTCATTGATGCCGAGGCCAAGCGCATCAAGAGCCAGACCCTCGTCTGGAACCTGATCGTCACCTTCGTCATTCTGATCATCGTGATCGTGGCGTTGGCCGTTCAGTTCTTTGGTGGGAGCAGCGCTCCGGGCTGAAGTCCTTCAGTCCGCAAGCCGTTCCAGATCTTCCGGGATCATCGGCGGCAGTTCCACCCGGCCCGTCGCCGCCACCACCCTCAGGTAGGGCCAGCACATCCCGCAATTCCGCCCGCAGGTCGTGTTGTCGCACGCCTGTTCGAGCGTCCACCCCTCGCGCTCCTTCACAGCCAGCCACTCGGCGAAGGTCATGTCCGCACAAACGCACCGCGTGACCCGATGGTTCACGGCGTGGCGGCTCCGTGCCTGTCCGCCTGCCGCTCCCACGCGATCACGTCGTCGATGATCTCCTCCACGCTTCGGCTCGGTTCGTAGCCCACCGCCCCACGGATCTTCGTCAGGTCTGGTACACGGCGCTGCATGTCCTCGAAATCCTCGTTGTACGCTTCCTCAAAGGGGATGCAGCGGATCGGCGAGGAACTCCCGGCCCGGGTGATCACCCGCTCCGCAAGGCTCCGGATGGAAACCTCCTCCGCGCCCCCCACATTGTACACTTGGCCCGCCGTTGCCTCCGTCGCCAGCAGCCGGACGAGCGCCTCCGTCGCGTCCGCCACATGGCAAAACGTCCGTGTCTGGCTCCCGTCGCCATACACCACCAGCGGCTCTCCTCTCAGCGCCTGACCCACGAACCGCGGGATCACCATCCCGTAGGCTCCCGTCTGGCGCGGCCCCACCGTATTGAACAATCGCGCAATCACCACCGGCAGGCCGTTCTCCCGGTGATGCGCCAGGGCCAGAAATTCATCCAGCAGCTTTGAACAGGCATACGCCCAGCGCGGCCGCCGCGACGCCCCAAGGATCAGGTCGTCCTCCTCGGTAAAGGGCACCTCCCGCCGCTTGCCATACACCTCACTGGTGCTCGCCACCAGCACCCGCTTGTTCTTTTTCCGCGCGTGCCTCAGGACCGTCTCCGTGCCGCTGACATTGGTCTCTATGGTGCGCACGGGATTGTCGACGATCAGGCGGACCCCCACCGCCGCGGCGAGGTGCACCACCGCATCCGCCCTGTCCACGGCGATCGCGCAGGCCCCATCGTCGAGCACCGATCCCGCCGTCAGCCGGAACCGGCCGTCGCCGCCCAGCAGGTGCTCCACATGATGTACCGACCCCGTCGACAGGTCATCGAGCGCCTCCACCTCGCACCCGAGCGCCAGAAGCCGCTCCGCCAGGTGCGAGCCGATGAACCCGGCACCGCCGGTGATCAAGACACGTTTGTGGGGGAAGTCAGTCGCCATCCATCGGCATCAGCGATGGCCCCGAAGGGGAAGTCAATCCGGAAGCCCCGTTGCTTTGGGCGCCGTTGCTGCCGGGTCCGCCCGCGGGAATCTGGATCATGAACGTCGCCGACGTCTCGCCAAGCATCAGCCCATGGGAGCAGCCGAACTCCGCCTGCAAGTGTCGAAGCGAGCGCAGCAGCGTCCACGCCTCGAGGTCCTCCGCCGGCTCCCCAACGGCGGCGCCCCCAATCTCCTCATCGAGCAGATACATCACCGGCGCGAGCGGTCGCGAAGGCTGGCGCCGCAGCACCAGCCGAACCTCGTGGGCCGCCGGGTCATACCCCAGCCGGATCTCGATGGTCCGCGCCTCGTGTTCCATCGCCGCCAGCACCTGACGAAACACCCGGGCGTAAAGCTCGCCATCACCGAGCACACGCGGCAGGTTGTGCGCGATTTCCAGATGGCGCCGGACGCCCCCACCCAGCAGCGGATTGGCCCCACCCCGGGCATGTTCCCTCACCAAGGCCTCCACATCCACCTCCTCCAGCCCCGCCTCCTCGCCTCCCTCGCGGGCCAGGTCCTGCCGCAGGAGCGAGGTTGCGTGGCCCAGGAGCGCCTCGAGCACCATCGTCAACCGCTCCACCGTTGGCTCCGTCTCGCCATCCCTCTGGCGCCGGAGCAACTCCGCAATTTCCCGCGCCTCGCGCAACGCCGGGACACACCCCTGCCGCAGTTCCCGCAGGAACGCCGCCCGTCGGTCCCGCTCCTCGTTCAGC
>CAYQTO010000174.1:5408-6897 GCA_964420455.1 uncultured Candidatus Sumerlaeota bacterium
AGCTTGCGATGAAGCAGCGGAAAGTCGAACGGCCGATGCACAAAATCCGTCACTCCTGCGTGGACCGCCCGGGCCATCCCGCGCCGCAGGCTCCGGTGCTCCCGGCCCACGATCGCAATCAACGGCAGCTCCGCCGTGCTCCCACGGCGCCGCAGCCGCCTCACCCACTCGAGATTCGATGATCCATCAACACGCGATTCGAACATCACCGCGTGGGGTGGGTCCTCCGACAGCGTTTTCTCCAAATCCGCCCGCGTCAGGGAGAAGGAAAACTCGTACCGCGTCCCCGCCATGCCCTCCTCCAGGACCCGACAAAGCAACGGGTCCATTACGTAGCAGTGCACACGGCGCGGCGAGACAAGCAAGGCTCAGACTCTTTCAAATCATTCAATGATCGGCGTCGAGTGTCTCCGGCCAAACTTCGGGCGCAAAAGGAAACAGGCCTCTTCCCGTCCCCCATGACGCGCCACTCTTGCCGCGCCGGGCATACTGCGATATACCGGGGCTTGCGCCACTTTCTCGCATTCCGCTCATGGAAAAGTTACTGTCGCGGCTTCAATCCCTTCACTTTTAACTTGGCTCATCCAGACCCCATTCCCGATCATCCATCAAAGTTAACAACGTGAACGAGGCACGATTCCATGCCCTTTGGTTCTTTCTCCAAAAGCGCGATTTTCGCTGGACTCGCCTGTGCAGCACTGATTTCAAACCGTTTGCATGCGTCCAATGGACTTGTGGACGTCCTTCTCGATCCGACCGCTACCACTACCATCGACCAACCCGGTTCCTACATACTTGTGGAGGGCGAAACCATCAACTCCGGCGTCACCGCCCTTGCCATCAATGCCACTGACGTTTCTCTCGATCTGAATGGAATGACCATCACCGGCGGTGCGACGGCCATTTCAATCAACGGCGACAATGTCACCATCCGGCGTGGAACGATTCGGGGAACATCCAGCTCCGCCATTGCCGCGGCCTCGCCGGGTGCTGCCAACTCCGTCACCATCGAGGATGTGGCGATCCACGAGGCCGGCGGCGCCGCGATCGACGTGGGGGATTATGCCGCGCTCCGTCGGGTCCTCGTCCAAGGCGGCGGATCGGCGGGCACCGTCGCCGTCGATCTCGGGAAAGCCAGCCGAATTCAAGACAGCCGTTTCCTCGACCTGTTTGCAGCGCGGACCGTCTCCAGCCCGGGAGTCACGGCGCTTCGCGTCGGCCAGGGGAGCCGCATCGAGGGCAATCTCATCGGCGAATCCGACGTCAGCTCGCCCCTGACCGTCATCGAGAGCGGGGCTGGCGCTGTCGTGGCCAACAACACCCTCTCGACGCTCAAGGCCACGGGGAACATGATCGGCATCAAGGCCGGTTCAACCTCTGTCCTCGAAAACAATCTCATCCGAGACCTCACCGGCAGTTCCTCCGCTTACGGTGTTCAGCTTGATGGATCCTACACCCACGTCCGCTCCAACGTTCTCCAGGACATCGA
>CAYQTO010000175.1:0-6860 GCA_964420455.1 uncultured Candidatus Sumerlaeota bacterium
TCTCCGGCGCCCCCCCCGGTACTCCCGCATGTTCGACCGCCTCCGCGGCCCCATCGCCCCCGCCCTCCAACGAGAGCGCGATCATCCCCGCTTTCGCGACCACGTCGTCATTCATTGCAATCTCCCCTGGGCCACCATGAGCGCGGTCCGCCCGGGCGATCTCGCCATGCCGCTCTGGCACGTCGACGACGAGTTTTATGCCTGGCGCCACTGGATCGAGAACCTCCGCCGTGCGCGCTTCGTTCTCGCCAACACTCCCTTCGCCGCCCGCTCCTTCTACCCGCGCCACGACATCCGGGCCCACTTTGTCGGGCCACCCATCTGGCCGTCCGAAGCCTCCATCACGGGCGAGGACGCCCGCGCCTTTCGCCGTTCCCACCGTATAGACGACGGCGAGTTCCTCGTCCTGACGGTCTGCCGCAAGAGTTCCGAGAAACGCTACGAGGCGATCGCCGCGGCGGTGGAGGAGGCCCGCGCGCGCGGGGCCGCCATGCGCTTTCTCGGGGTGGGCCCGGACGCCGACGGCCGCCCACTCCAACGCGACGGCACCGCGTGGATCGGGCCCCTCACCGGCGAGGACCTTCAGGCCGCCTACGCCGCCTGCGACACCTTTGTCCTCATGTCCGAGAGCGAGAGCTTTGGCATGGTCATCCCCGAAGCCTGGCACCATGGCAGGCCGGTTGTGGTCAATCGCTGGTGCGCGCCGGCGGCCTCCCTCGTGGAGGAGGGATCGGATGGTTTGCTCGCCGGGCCGGGCGCGGAACTGGTCGATGCGTTGATGCGTCTATACGGGGACCGGGACCTTGTGCGGCGGCTGGGCGAGGCAGGCCGCGAGAAGGCCCGGAGCGACTTCGTCCGCGGCGCCGCGGCCCAGCGGTTGCTCAGCGCGATCGCCGGCGATCAAGCGCCCCGATAATTTCCTCCATCGCCGGCCGTAGCGTCACCGACCAGTCGTGTCGTTCGCGGACGAAGGCGGTCGCCGCTCGCCCCCCGGCCCGAAGCCGGGTCGCGTCCGCGAGCAGTGACTCGAGCGTCTCCGCAAAGCGATCCCGCGGCACCACCACCAGCGCCTCTCCTGCCGCCTCGCGATCGATCCCCCTCGCTCCCTGCTCCGTCGCCACCGTCACCAGCCCCGCCGCCAGATAGTCGAACACCTTCAGGCTTGTCCCGTCGCCCCCGATCACCGGGTTCACCCCCACCGCGCAATCGACCAACAGGCGCCCCTTCTCGGCATCGTCCACGTATCCATGGAGGCGCACGTTTGCCGGCAGGCCGGTACCCGGCACCTCGTCGCAGGCGGTGCCCACAAGGTGAAAGGCCACCGAGGGAACCCGGGGGGCGACCTCGGCGGCAAGCCAGCGGGCCGCCTCGACGTTCGGAGCATGCGCCGAACCGATGAAGATGACGCCGCGCGTCGCTTTCGAGGCAGAGGATTGTCTATATGCATAGACGCCATTGGGGGCGGCGAGGAGACGCGCAGACGGGACCAGACGGGCGAGGGCCTGGCGGTTGGATTCCGAAACGTAAAAGGTTGCCCGCGCCCGGCGCAGCGCGCCGGTCTCGGCGGCACGCACCCGCGAAAGCAGCCAGCGCGCCACCGGCCCCCGATGGAAGAGCCCCGCCTTCAGATCGTGTTCACAGTTGTGCGCATCCATCCAAACGGGGCGCGAGCCGGCCGCGGCCATGGCGACGCCCACCAGAAACGGGTGGGAAAGGACGATTCCTCGGGCAAGGCGGGCCTCCCGCCGGAGCGCCCGTGCGTACCGGGGAGTCAGCCAGCGTGTATACAACATCGCACCCACGTCGTCGGCGCTGGCTCCCGCCAGCCGCGCCAGCACCTTGTCCGCCAGGCGATGGATCCGCGTGCGGGGGATCTCGAGTTCCTCGACGCCCGGGACCGGATGGCGACGTTCGGTGATGCCGCGACGCCCGAGCGACAGCAGCGTCACACCGACGCCCCGCGCCGCCAGCCCATGGGCGAGCGCCGCCGTCCGCACCTCGCCCCCCCGTGTGGGTGGCAGCACCGGGTAATCCCCGACGAAAACGACCCGCCGCCGCGCCTTGAGCGTATAGACATCCGCGACCGTTCCGGCGATGGCGTCCCAGGAGAAGCGGGAAACCGCGTGGGCGCGCCCCGCCTCCGCAAGCCGTCCCCGCATCGCCCCGTCGCCGAGCAACTGCTCGAGCCGTTGGCGGAACTCGCCGGGAGCGGCCACCATCGCCTCGCGGCCGTCCTCGAGGTCGAGTCCCCGCGCCCCGTGCGCCGTCGTCGCCACCGGCATCCCCGAAGCCAGGTACTCGAGCATTTTGAGGTTGGTGCCGCTCCCGCTCGTCATCGGGTTGAGGGCCACGTCGCACCCGTGGAAGAGCGCCGCCTTGTCCGCCTCGTCGACGAGGCCAAGGAGGCGGACATTGCTAGGCACCGCGCGGCCGGCGAAGGCCTCGCACACCTTGCCCGCCACGAGGAAGTCGGCCCCGCCAAGCCGCGGGGCGAGTTCGCCAACGATCATCTCGACCGCCTCGAGGTTCGGCGGATGATAGCTCCCGATGAAGAAGCAGGCCGGGCGGCCGGCGGAAAGACCAAGCCGCCCCCGCGCCGCCGCCGCCTCGTCCGGCGCGGGCGGCCTCACCGCCTCGATGTCGACCCCGTTCGGCACCACGACAATCTTCGAGGCGTCTATACGATGATCGGCGACAAAGGACGCGGCATCCTCGCGGCTGCAGGCGAAGACGACGTCGCTCTCGCGCAGGAGGTGACGCTCGAGCCGGGCGACCCGCGCGGTGGCGATCCGCCCCGCCAAGCCCCCTCCGAACATGTCGCGCGCCATGCGCCGTTCGTTATTGTAGGAGTTATAGACGAGCAGTTGCCCGCGGCGCGGCCGCCAGGGGACGAGGGTCGCGAGGAACGGCGATTCCTGGGTGAGGATGCGGCTGCGTCGGGCCAGATCCGTCGCCGCCGCACGCAGATCGCGATGCCACGGCGCCGCAAGCGAGCATACCAGCCCGCTGCATTCCCGAAAGCCCGCCACCCGGTCCAGCCCGTGATGCCAGCGTCTATACAGGGCGGTCTTGGGGAAGCGCTGCTCGGCAAACCGTTCGTGATGGCGGATCGTCCCGGCCGGGGCGTCGTCGTGTGTGGGCGCCACCATGCGGACGTCGAAGCCGCGGGCCGCAAGGCCGCGGGCGATGTGGTGAAGGCGGAGTTCCCCGCCCGACCGGGGCGGCGAAAAGGCGGGGAAAAAGGAAAGAATGCCGACGCGCACGCCGGATCGGTCACGCGGTGGCGGAGCCCCTCGCCGCACGGGGCAGCGCGGCGAGCCAGCCGGGGTTCTGCGCACGCTGGCGCAGGTAATGATCCGCAATCACGAGCGCCGCCATTGCGTCCACCATCGGCACCGCCCGCGGCAACACGCATGGGTCGTGGCGTCCCCGCGGCATCAACTCCACCTCCTCCACCGCCGCGTTTACCGTCCGCTGCTTTTGCAGGATCGTCGCCACCGGCTTGAAGGCCACGCGAAAGGTGATCGCCTCGCCGTTGCTGATGCCCCCCTGCACGCCACCGCTCCGGTTGGTCGCCGTGCCCACCCGCCCGTCGTGACTCTCGAAGAGGTCGTTGTGCTCGCTCCCGCGCAGGTGCGTCCCGGCGAACCCGCTGCCAATCTCGAACCCCTTGCTCGCCGGCAGCGACATCATCGCCTTCGCCAGGTCCGCCTCCAGCTTGTCGAACACCGGCATCCCCAGCCCCGCCGGCACGTGCCGGATCACCGCGTCCACCGTCCCCCCGACGGAATCACCCTCCGACTTCACCCCGGCGATGTGGGCGATCATGCGCTCGGCCACCGCCACGTCCGGGCATCGGACGATGTTGCCTTCGATCGCCTCCGAGGTCACCGCGAGTGCATCCACGCCGTCCGCCGCGATGTCCTGCACCCGCGACACCCACGACAGGACCTCGACCCCGAGTTCCTCCGCGAGGAGCTTGCGTGCGATCGCCCCCGCCGCCACCCGGCCGATCGTCTCCCGCGCGCTCGCCCGCCCCCCCCCGCGCCAGTTCCGGATACCGTACTTCGCGTCGTACGTATAGTCGGCGTGGCTCGGCCGATAGACATCCTTGAACGGCTCGTAGTCGCTTGCCCGCGCGTCCTTGTTGCGCACCAGCACACAAATCGGCGTGCCCAGCGTCCGGCCCTCGAAGGTCCCCGAGACGATTTCGCAGGTGTCCGTCTCCCCCCGGGCGGTGGTGATTTTCGACTGTCCGGGCCGCCGCCGATCGAGGTCGCGCTGGATGTCCTCCTCCGTAAGGGGAAGCCCAGGCGGGCATCCGTCCACCACCACGCCAACGGCTCCGCCGTGGCTTTCACCGAAGGTAGACAGACGAAAGAGTGTGCCAAAGTGCGAGGACATGCGTGGATTCCGGGTCGGATGGGGCGTTGCGGCGGACAGGCGGAATGACTGTGGCGCGGCAGGGGGTGGACGTCAAGCGCCCGGGACCATCGCGCGGAGCCCCGCCTCGAGCGGCACCTGCGGCGTCCACCCCGTCGCCCGGAGCCGGTCCGCGTTTCCCCGAGAATGGCGCACGTCGCCCGCCCGCGGCGGATGGTGCTCGATCTCCAGGCCCCCCGGCGCCATCGCCGCCACCGCCTCCGCCAACTCCCGGATCGTGATCGATCGCCCCGTCGCCACATGATAGGTCCCCGGTGCCGTGTCCGCCGCCGCAGCCACCGCCGCCGCCACATCGCTCACATGAACGAAGTCGCGCGTCTGGCCGCCGTCGCCGAAGATCCGGAGTGCCCGCCCCTGCCGCAGATTCTCCAGGAAGATCGACACCACCCCGGCGTAGGGCGAACGCGGGTCCTGGCCCGGTCCGTAAACGTTGAAGAACCGCAGCACTGTCACCTCCATGTCGGTCGTCCGCGTATAGAGGTCGAGGTACTGCTCCGCGGCGAGCTTCGACGCGGCATAGGGGCTTTCCGGCGCCGGGCGGCTTTCCTCCGTCAGCAGGTCGTCGGTGGCGCTGCCATAGATCGCGCAGGTCGATGCAAAGACGATCCGCCGCACGCCCGCCGCACGCGCCGCCTCCGCCACCGCCACCGTTCCCGTTGTGTTCAGGTCGCACGTCTCGCGCGGATGGCGAGTCGACTCCTCCACGCTCACGAGCGCCGCCAGGTGAAACACCGTATCCACCCCGGCGAAGAGCTCCGCGTGTGTGCCGGCCTCGCGTATATCCGCCTCGATGAGGGAGCACGGAATGCCCCCGAGGTTTTCGCGCCGCCCCGTCCGGAGCGTGTCCATGACGACGACCTCGTCGCCCGCGCTGGCCAGCGCGCGCGCCAGATGGTGGCCAATGAACCCGGCCCCGCCGGTCACCAGATGTTTCCTTGAACCTGTCATCCGCCCTGCGGTCCGCGGTTTTGCCACGGGAAGCAAGCGAGAAGTCTCGCCCGCTTCCTCCGCCCCGTCCTGCCCCTCACCGGGTCAGGTGGTCCTTGAAGGAGGGGGGGCGGGTGCCTTGGGCGAAGGCGGCGGTTCACTTGGCGGGATTGCCAAAAGCAGGACCTTAATCCACCTCTCTTCTCGGCACCATCTGTTGCGACTCGATGAATTGCTGCTCGCGTTTCAGGAAGGCCTTCAGTTCCCGCTCGGAGGGAAGCTCCAGCTTGTAGCGGGAGACCCGGATGTCATTCTCCATTCCGCCGCTGGCAAAGTAGACGATCTCCTCGTCCTTGTCGGCGCATAAGAGAAGCCCAATCGGCGGCTGCTCGTCTTCCTTGGTCATCTCCTCCCGGATGTAGTTGAGGTAGAAGTTCATCTGCCCCGTATATGTGTGCTTAAAGCGGCCAATCTTCATGTCGATGGCGATCAGGCACCTCAGCCCTCGGTGAAAGAAGAGCAGATCGAGGTGGTAGACTTCGTTGCCCACGCGTATCGGAAGTTGGCGGTCCACGAAGCAAAAATCCCGTCCCAGTTCGCGCATGAATGCTTCGAGGTGGTTGAGGATGGCCTTCTCCAGATCAGTCTCGTCGTAGGCCACTCGTTGTTCGAGCCCCAGAAACTCCATCACCATGGGGTCCCGGAAAATGGTGTCCGGTGAGTCGACCAGTTTTCCCTCCTTGGCGAGAGCCAGCACCGCATCCTTGCCCTTCGACAGACCAACTCGCTGATATAGCATGCTATCCCTCTGGCGCTTGAGTTCCCGAACCGACCAACCCGACTTCATGCACTCGATCTCATAAAAGGCCCGCTCCAGCGGATCGTCCACGCGGGATAGTTCCACCAGATGGGAAAAGGACAGCGTCGCGAAGAGCTTTGCGGTCCAAGTTTCGTCCTGCCAGTCGAGTCCCGTGTGGTCCTGTGCCCGCTTCTCCATTGCCGGGAAAGCGAGGGTCCCGAAATCGGCAGACGCTGTCTGCCCAATCTCTCCTTCCAAGACTCCAGCCGTCTGGCCTGACTCCAGACCGAAAACGGCAGACGCTGTCTGCCGAAATCCCAATTGGGGCCAGCACAGGGCTATTTGCCTGAAATTCTTCAGGTTACGCAGGGACAGACCCCTCGTCCCGCCTTTGCGAAGATCTGTTGCCAACGATTCGAGCAATTTTTGGCCATACTCCGCTCGGTCCTCTCCACCTTGCTCGTATTCAATGATGTACGCCCCGATCAGCCAGTTCCGCAGGTTCAGCGTCTGATTGACGATCCGCCCGACTCGGCTTTGCGAGGTCTCATGGACACTGCGGATGGCTTGGGCGAGAAAGTCGAAGTTCATGGTAGATTTGATCGGTGGGTTTTTGATCGGGGGTTTCGCCCAGGATTCAGTGGGGATTGCTCGCGTCCTGCCCCTCACCGGGTCAGGTGGTCTTTGAAGG
>CAYQTO010000176.1:0-6828 GCA_964420455.1 uncultured Candidatus Sumerlaeota bacterium
AAGGCCGACCTCGCCGACCAGCGCGGGCGAGCCTGCCAAGGCGGTCTCGACGGCGCGGAAGACCGCGCCGCTGATCAGGCGCTCGTCCCGAAAACGCACCTCCTCTTTCGTCGGGTGGACGTTGAAGTCCACCTGGTGGGGATCGACGTCTATACAGAGGACGGCGACGGGAAAGCGCCGGACCATGACGTAGCCGCGGCAGGCCTGCTCCATGGCGGCGGCGAGGGATCGGCTGGTGAAGGGGCGCTCGTTGATGAACAGGAACTGGGAGCGGCGATCGCCCCGGGCGTCCTGGGGATGGCCGAGGAATCCGTCTATACGGATGCCCTCGCGTTCGAGGCGGATGGGGAGAAGCGGGTGGCGGATCTGGGAGCCGAGGAGGTCGCGCATGCGCTCGTCGAGGGACTGGCCCGGGGGGACGTCGAAGGCCACCCGGTCGCCCCGGTGGACGCGAAAGCCGACTCGGGGCTGGGCGAGGGCGAGGCGGGTGAGGGTGAGCATGGCGGCGTTGAGCTCGGACACGGGGGACTTGAGGAACTTGCGGCGGGCGGGCGTGTTGAAAAACAGGTCGCGGACGAGGATGCGGGTTCCGGTGGGGGCACCGAAGGGCTCGATCCGGTCGATCCGGCCGCCCTCCACGACAACACGGGTGCCCTGGTCCTCGTTGCGCGGGCGGGTCTGGATTTCCACACGGGCGACACTGGCAATGCTGGGGAGGGCCTCGCCGCGAAAGCCCCGCGTCGCCAGCGCGTTCAGGTCCTCGGCGGTGCGGATCTTCGACGTGGCGTGGCGCTGGAGGCACAACTCGGAGTCGTCACGATCCATCCCGATGCCGTCGTCGCGGATCTCCACCGCGCGGCAGTCCTCGGCGAGAAGCACCTCGATGCGGGTGGCCTCCGCGTCGATCGAGTTGTCGACCAGTTCCTTGACGACGCTGGCCATGCGGACGACCACCTCGCCGGCAGCGATCTGGTTGATCAGCGTCTGGGGAAGAACCTTGACCGGCATCGAACATCCGAAGGGAGAATTCGCAAATGTGGATATCTAGGGGGTCGTCCCTGTCATCTCAAGGATGAAGAGGAGGTCGGGTGGTGCCATTCCTTCAGGAGCGCAAACCGCTTCCGGGTGTCGATGCGACGCCGGTCGAGCTGATGGTCGAGGAAGCGTGGGGGGAAATCTGGAGGGGCGCACGGCAGGACGGAAGCCGTGTGTTCATCGTGGCCTACTCGACGGAGGAGGGGGACGAGCTGTTCGAGGAGTCGGCCGCCGCCCTTGGGGCCTGGAAGCGCTCGCAGGGGATGTCGTGCCCGCATTTTCTGCCGGTTCTTGAATTCCATGGGGGCGCGATCCCGATGGTGATCGTGGAGGATCCGGGCGGGCCGACCCTTCGCCAGCGGGTCCTGGATCCGGAGGCGGAGGAGCTGACGCCGAAGCAGCAGGGGACGATGGCGCTCCATGTGGCCCGGGCGCTGATGGAGGCGGAGACCTACAATGCGGGGCCTTTGGGGCTTTCGCCGGACGTGATCGTGGCGTGCCCGGAAGACCGGGACGCACCGTGGAGGGTTCTTCCGGTCGCGCCGGGCACCGCACGCGTCTATACGTACCTGGCCGGGGGACGGTACGCCGCGCCGGAACTCGCCACCACCGCGCGGCCCAACGCCATCCATCCCGACACCTTTGCGGTTGCCTGCCTGTGGTTCGAGTCCTTTCGCAGGGACTTCGAATCACCGGCGGGGCACGTCGGCGAAGCAATTCCCTACGACGGCCTCCGGTTCCAGATCGAGAACGGGCTCGTGGCGAAGAACGGCGAATACAAGGAACCCAACATGTTCGTGATCGGTATCGAGCAGTGGGTCCGCAAGCAGGCCGACATTGATTTCGGCGACTACGAGAAAAAGAAGAAGCGGGCGAAGCGCGGGGCGCTGGTGAACTTCTTTATCGACAACCAGGTGTTCCTCAAGTGGGGGGTGGCGGTGCTGGCCTTGCTTGGTGGCGCTTATGGCGGCTACTGGTACATGGCGACCTATCGCCCGTTCCAGGCCCCGCTTTCCGAGCGCAACGAGGCGATGGTGTACGAGACGTATCTGAACGCCCTCGCGGCGGACGACAGCATGGGTGCCCTCAGCCTGACGAGCGGCTACGCGACAGGGGCGACGGAGGATCTGTTCGGGCGGTTTGGGGAATTAAAGGATCGGCATGGGCCGGCGGCCAGCGTCCGGGTGGAGTCGCGCGCTTCGGGCTTTGGCAACCGGCGCGATGTGGAGGCGACGGTGCTCGATCGCACCGGCGACCCGGTGGCGTTGCTGTCGCTCGTTGTCACGCAACGGAGCGACGGGCGCTGGATCATCTCCAATGTGTACTTCCGGCCGCTTGTCTAGACGTTGCCTTCGGGTCAGTATCCGACAGCGCCGTCGATGCTGGTGATGGAGCCGCTGATGAAGTCGCTTTCCGGCGAGGCGAAGAAGAGGGCGAGCCGGGCGACCTCGTCGGGGCTGCCCATGCGGCCGAAGGGCACACCGCGTTCGATGCTGGCGACCTTGTATTGGCCGGCCCAGGAGTCCTCCAGGTCGTCGCCGAAGACCGACCCGTGATAAAGCTCCGTATCGATGGGGCCCGGGGCGATCGCGTTGACGCGGATGCGGTCGGGCCCGAGTTCCTTGGCCATGACCTTGGTGAGGGTGTTCACGGCGGCCTTGCTGGCCTCGTACAGGCCGAGGGCCGTGTCCGTGCGGGTGCCGGCGATGGAACTCAGGTGGATGATGTTGGCGTTCGGCCGCCCACGCAGTAGCGGCACGGCATACTTTGAAACGAGCCAAAGCCCGCGGACGTTCACGGAAAAAACCTGGTCGAAGTCGTCCTCGCTGGACTCGTGGACAAGGCCGACACGCATGACGCCGGCTGCGTTGACCAGTACGTCGAGAGAGCCGCGCTCGGAGCGGATCCGTTCCACCACCGCACCCACGTCGGTCGTGCTCGAAACGTCTCCCGTCATGTAGAGGGAGGCGCCGCCAACCGCACGGATGCGCTCGGCGCACTCGGAAAGTCGGCTTTCCTGCCTGCCGAGGAGCACCACAAAGGCCCCTTCCCGCGCGAATGCCGTGGCAACCGCCTGGCCGATGCCGCCGCCGCCTCCGGTCACCAGCACGGTCTTGTTGTCGAACTTGCCGCCACTCATGTTCCAATCCCCATTTCGATCTGCTTTTTTCTTTCCGCGCCGGGCGCCATGGGCCGGAAAGGACGAATTTTCATCCTTTCGCCGGGAAGAGCGCAACCATCGCGTCGAGTTCCACGACCAATTCATCGAAATGGCTCATGAGGTTGGCGACCTCCGCGTCGACCGAGGTGGTCTCCGGGTGGACGCGGGTCAGGACTTCGCAGATGAGATCCTCGAGTTCGGCGCGCTTTTCGGCGAGATCGGCGTGGGCAATGGCGACGGCCTCGTTTTCCGCGGCGAGGCCGATTTCCGGGACGATGGTTTCCCAGTCGTCGGGGAGGAGGGCTTTTGCGGCGGCGGGATCCTCGTCGAGGCTGCGGTCGTCGGGCGTCCAATCGGCATGGGCGGCTGGGTGCTCCTCGCGGGGAAGGAGGTCCCCATCGAAGGCGAAGGCGAGGCGCTCCATCCGGGTGGCGAAGAGATGGGCGGACTTGGAAAGGAGGGCGGGTTGGACGTCGGCCGGCAGGTCGCGCACGGCGGCAAAGAAGTCGGGATCGATGGAGATGCGGAAGGAGCACAGGATGGAGCGCTGGGCGAGGCCGGGGCGGACGACGACCGAGGCGCGGTCGGGGCTCTCGACCATCGCGAGGCGGGTCAACGAGCGGACGAAGGGATGCCCGGGCGAGAAGAAGTCCTGGCGCTCGTGGCGCACGGCGGACTTGCGGTCGAAGTAGCCGATCATTTCCGAGCGGATGCCGGGCATCCCGTGGAGGCTGTGAAACTCACCCACGGTGATGGCCACGCGGCCGTTCTCCTGCTCGTCGACCATCGATTCATAGAGGCGGGCATACCGCAGAACGGCGGCGCGCAGGTCCTGGAGTTCCCCTGCATCGTCAAGTTCCGTGGCGATTCGGCGGGCCTCTTCCACGCCGACGCGTTCGCGCACAAGCAGGTCCGCATTCTCCCGTTCCCTTGCCTCGGCGAGCTGCTCCGACACTTCCTCGATCATCTCAAGGATGCCGGTGGCGCCTTCCTCGATCGTGCCGCGCATGACGCGGCGCATGATGCCGTCGAGCTCGCCCTCCACCGGTGCGATCGATTCGTTGAAGACGCCCACCCCGTCGACGAGGAAGTCGAAGACCGCCTCGTCGAGCTGGCCTTTGCCGACGACCACCACGGAATCGACGTCCATCTCCTCGTCGCGCCCCACGCGGTCGCATCGGCCGATGCGCTGCTCCACCACCCACGGGGCAAACGGCAGGTCGTAATGCACCACATGGGTGGCGAACTGAAAGTTGCGCCCTTCGCCGCCGAGTTCGTCGGCGATCAGCACGCTGCCCCCCAGGTGCTCCTGAAACTCGAAGGCGTTCTTCTCGCGCTCGATCCGTGTCTGCAGGCCGGTCATCTCGAACACCTCGGCCACGCCTGTGAGGGCCTTTCGGGCGAGGAGATAGAGAGGATGAACGTTGGATTCAAAGCTGGTGAAAACCAGCAGGTGGGATTCAGGCTCGTCGCGGAAGGTCTCGGTGAGGAACTGGAGGAAGGACTCGAAGCGGGCGGAGCGGGCCAGGGGACGAAGGGTTGCGTCTATGGCGCGGGTAAACTTGAGCCAGCGTTCGTTGGCCTTTGCGAGGTTGTCGAGGGCGTCGTCCTCGCCGTTGAGGATGGGGAGGGCGTCCATGGAGCGGCGGATAAGGCGGATGGGATCGGCGGTGACGCCTTCGCGGGGTTCGAGTTCGCCCCGTCGGGCGGCGATCCAGTCCGCCAGCGCGAGGGGCGAGCTGTGGGCCGCCCGCAACATGGCGTTGGCCACGCGATGGGCGTCCTCGTCGTCCGAACGGCTGTTTTCCTTCACCACCGAGAGCCATGCAGACACCGCGTCGAAGACCGCCAGTTCCTCCGCGGTCGGCTTGTATTCGAGGGCGTCGACAATGCGGAAGGGGAGGGGGCTTTCCTCCTCGAGGAACTTGCGGCGATAGCGCAGCATGCGGGCGCCGGGGTAGTAGCGGTCGATGATGAGGGCGGCCATGCGATGGAGTTCGTGGCGACCGTGGGCGTTGTCCTGCGCCTCCTCGAGATGGCGCTCTATTTCCTCGTCGCGAAGGCCCGTTTCCCTCCAGGCGGCAAGGATCCCATCGTGGGAGGGGTGGGGGGTCCGGATTTCCCGCAGCACGTCCTCGATGGCGCGCTGCTTTTCCTGGAGGGTCCGGATTTCCTCCGGGGACCGGAAGCGTGTATAGACATCCGGCTCGAGGATCTGGAAAAGACGCAGCAGGTTCCAGGCGTCGTCGGAGACGGGCGTGGCGGTGAGCAGGAGGACGGCGTGGGCCTTGGCGCTGAGGGTGCGGAAGGCCTCGACGAGTTCCGGCTGGTGGAGGATCCGGTGGGCCTCGTCGATGATGAGGATTTCCGCGGACCTCCTGGCGGCGAAGGGGCGGGCGCTCTCGTGCGGCAGGATCACCCCACTCCCGTCGCCCTCGTCGTCCTCGTCCTCCTCGCCCGTGAGGGAGAAGATCATCTTGCCGAACTTGCCGTACATCTCGAAGGCCCACTGGGCGGTGAGGGACTCGGGGACGAAGATGGCGGTTTCCCATTCGGGGAAGTACTTGCGAAGGGTGGCGACGACGAGGCCGGCTTCCACGGTCTTGCCGAGGCCGACCTCGTCGGCGAAGAGGAAGCGCATGCGTCCGAACTGGAGGGCGTAGCGGGCGGCGTTGATCTGGTGGGGGATGGGGAGCATGCGGGCACCGTTATAGCCGACGATTCCCATGCTGCGTGCGGTGGCGGCGAAGAACGTTTCGAGCAGGCGCATGCGGGCGGTGACGAGCTTGCAGGGGCTGAAGATGCCTTGGGCGAGGAGGTCCACCGGATTGGGCGCAAGGGATCCCTCGTGGAGCGCCAGCTCGTACTCGGGGACCTCCATGGTGTCGTCGCCGAGGACGACCTCGTAGGTGTAAAGGTCGTCGGAGAAGGGGTTTAGCAGCCGGAGGACCTCGACGAGGTTGTCCTTCCAGGTGACTTCGTCGGTGGGGCGATAGCGGTAGCGGCGGAGTTCGGCGGCGGGCGAGCGCATGGGGACCGCGCCGAGGGAGATGGGGGTCAGGTCCACCTGGCCGCCGGCCACGTCGGCAACACGGTAGACCTGCGGGACGATGAGCCCCTTGGGAAAGACGGTCATTCCTATCTGAAGCAACTGGACCCCCTTGGCCATGGCGCCCGCGGCGCTCCTACAACCCTGATCTGATGGTGCCGGGCTGATAAAGCCCTGCCCGGCGGTTCGCCCCCAGCCTGAGGACACGCTGACGGTTCTCTTCCGACAGCACCTTCAGGAGTTGTCGCTGTTTTTCCTCATCGTTTGCGAGCTCGCCGAGTGACGCAATCAGCCTTTTGCTGAGGTTAAGGAGGTGACGCTCGTGGAGGCGGTCGAGGATTTCCCGGGCGGCCTCGAGCCCATCGCCGAGGGGCAGGTCGAGGGAGAGGGTTGCGTAGAGGGGCCCACGGTCGGCGGGGAACTCACCGGAGACCTCAAGCTCGTCGATCAGGCCGCGGGCCTCGCCGACGTTGTCGTGGAGGAACTCGATCCAGGGGAGCAGGTGGCGATCGTGAAGCCACTCGGGCTGAAGGTGGGCGCGGACATGGTCGAGGGCGGGGGGGGACTCGAGCATGACCTTGAG
>CAYQTO010000177.1:0-6763 GCA_964420455.1 uncultured Candidatus Sumerlaeota bacterium
ACCGGATGGGGCGATCGCTCCTCCCAGCCTTGGACTTGACCAAATCGGGAGACAGTGCGCCCAATCCACACAACCGTCCGGGAGGGTCACCCATGCGGATCACTATCGTCGTGGCCGTGATATCCATAGCGACAGCGGCCCCTGCCGCCCTTCCCCTCGTGCCCACCGTTATCGACGTCTATACACTTCCGTCCGGCAATGCCGCGTGGGGGGGACATATCGACCACGAGGGACGCCTCGTCCTGATAACCTCCGGTACAGAGCCCGGTTTCCTCTTCGACCCCGTGAGCGAGACCTTTACCCCTCTTGCGGGTTTCCTCTTTCCTTCCATTCCGGGCTACGGCGCCTGGGTGCCGGACGAGGAACATGGGCTCATCGCCGCCGACTTCATCTATACGGGCTTCGCCGACTCCTGTCCCGACGGTAGCTACGCCGCCAGCGGATGGGGGGGTGGGACCCTCCGGTTCGGCAATAACCCCACCTCGGAATACGTCATCGACCGCGAAATCCGTGGCATGACCCGCGGGCCCGGCGGCGAGGTGCTTCTCCTCGAAGGCATCAGCCTCAATCCGTGCGACGACCTGCCCCCGGGGATGGAGATCTCCATCCTGTCGATCAACGACACCCTGGATCCGTCGGACCCGCAGGCCTACGACCCTGTCTCTCTCTGTTTTCTCGAGGGCAGCGAGGTCGACTACGTCCCCACCCACCGGTCGCTCCACTACGACGCCGCACTGGATGTCTACTGGGCCGCCTACGAATCGCCCGTTGACGGCACCACGGCCATCCACGGATTCGACCGCGAGGGTCGCCTTGTCTATACGCTGACAACCTCGACGACGAGCGAACTCCTCGTGCCCTGGGAAGGCGACCGTTACTTCCTCGTGGACGGGACGGAGACGCTCCGGCTGGCGGAAATCAAGGGCCCGACCGCCGCGCCCTCGTGGACGCTCTACCGCTAGGCGTCTCCAAGGCTGGAACGATCCTTGTCGCCCGTGACGGACCGATCCCCGTCACCTCGGGATGATGGGCGATGCATTGTGCCACCCCTTCCGATCCCGCCGAAAGCTTCTGCCCGGAGTAGCACACCCTGTAAATATTTCCTCGAAGGATAGCATTTTAAGCTTGATCCACGATTCGAGCTACCGACACTGATAGCGATACGGCACACTTCAAACACCGTATATACCGGACGTCTTCAACGAATATTAACCTCGGACGTTGAACACGTTGGCTTTGCGGAAGCATGAAAGGCGAGTGACAACTGGAAGCAAAAAACTCAATGCGGGTTCATCAAGAAACCATCAAAACAGACGTTTGACATAACAGATACGGAACGAGAACATGCCAGAACGAAAGACCACACCGGGGATTCATCCAAACTTTTTTATCGAAAGATTTTCGGAGACAGAAAAGGCAATCCTTAAAAGACTGTCTCGTGAATGGTTTCTAACGAGCAGCGGATGCGAGATCAAACTCGCCTCCTCCACTTACAACTATTTTTTGATGAAGCCTACAGCCGCTTTTAGTCAAATGTTCAATATAGAAAGGGAGGTTATTTGTGTATTCAGCGCGTATCCCAATTTTGAACCCAAGACTCTCGATGTTTTCTCCAAAGCACACGATGGGTTGACTGAACTCCGAGCTGAGTCGATATGCAAAATTCCGATAAGCGCCGACCCAAACGTCGAAAATCGCATTGATTCACTGCTTAAATCAGACCCAGAATAACCAATAGTTGTACCATTTACTTACGATGAGTTGTCTGGAAAGTTCGACGACTTTTTTATACGCAACAAATTCCGAAAGCACTTCTACACAAGAAATCTTTTTGATTTTCTTTCGCCGCTGAAAAGCGACCTTTATTTCTTTGGTCGAAGCCACTTGGTTCATGAACTAGTCAATAGGCATAAGAGCGGTGAGCACACTGGACTTTTTGGCTTAAGGAAAAGCGGAAAAACTTCAATCATCTACGCTGTAGAGAGAACATTGAGTGCGTCCGGGGAAAGGTACGTTTCTTTGGATTGTGAAAGCCCGTCCATACATAAGTGCCGTTGGAATGAGCTTCTTGAGAAACCAACTAAATTATACCACTTAAAAATCGAATCTAAAGTCAAGCTATCCACATCTAGCAGGTATAGTGAAAAAGATGCGGCAGACAGTTTCGAGGAAGATATATTAAAGATCTATCAATCAAAGAAGGCTCGATCCACTCTCTTTATATTTGATGAGATCGAGCGGATCAGCCCCAATACTGGATCGTCAGAACATTGGCGGAACCAGTCAGATTTCATATATTTTTGGCAAACATTGCGCGGTTTCTATCAAAGAAACCCACAGGTATTTACCTACATGCTCGTAGGCACCATTCCCGCAGCGGTCGAGAATGCCACGTTAGTAGGGCATGAAAATCCAATTTTTGCCTCCATTCCCTGTCAATACGTCCCTAGGTTTGATGTCGAGCAAGTGCGACAAATGGTTAGAAAACTTGGAAGGTACGTTGGATTAAAATTTGATGAACTTATTTATTCCAAGCTGGCAGATGACTTTGGAGGCCATCCATTTTTAATACGCCAAGCCTGCAGCTTGATACATGAAGAATGCAGAGGCGAAAGGCCAGTTGCGGTCGATAAGGCATTATACGAAAAAGCCAAAAAACAATATGTATCACATTCTTCTCACTACCTTGAAATGATTGTTGAGGTCCTTAGAGAGTGGTATCCAGATGAATACGAGATGCTGAAATTCCTTGCACAAGGCGACATGGAAAGTTTCAACGAGTTCGCCTCTGACAGTCCGGTATTCACTAAGCATCTAATAGGGTACGGGCTTGTGCAATGCAGCGACAATGGTTATGCATTTAACATTGAGTCACTCAAAGAGTTCTTAGCCAACCAGCATCAATACGAACGAATCAACTTGACTGATGGCGAAAAAGTAGAAGAAATAGGAAGAAGGCGCAATTCGCTAGAAAAACAACTGAGGGCGGTTCTTCGTAGTGACATGATGTTTGCCTACGGAAACAGAGGAAAGGATAAAGTTGTAGCGTCTCTTCCGGAAGCAAGAAGAGAAAAGATAAAGGACCAGTCTCTAGAGGCACTGCTCTCCAAAGATTCGTCGCCATTGTACTTTTCAGATCTGGTGAATATTGTGAACCGAGAATGGGAAGCAGTGAAGAATGCGTTTGGCATGGACAAGAACAAAGTTGTCTTCATGCTGGAAGAAATCAACAGGATCGGAAGGCCAGACGCGCATGCTAAATCAATAGAAAAAGACGATTTTGATCAGCTTCGGTTGTACTTTAAAAAGCTGGAGTCCGTTTTAGGTGATTGGACGTAATTGCCCATCAAGGCCATGAAGCCGACGCGCCGAAGGCGCTCGCCGCTGATAGTTGTCGTTCGCCTCACCCAGGGTCCCCCTCATTGATGGTCCGCGCGCGGCGTTCGAGGTTGGCCACGACGAACTGTCTGGCAGTGTGCCAATCGCCGCAGAAGAAGACCGGCACCCCCAGTCCACACACATCGCGATAGCCGCGTCGGTGGAACGCGACTTGCCTCTCCCCTAAATCATGTTTCGACGCCTGACCAACGCCCTGCTTGCCACGGTGGTGCGGCGCCTCGCGCGTCATCGCGGTTTCATCGACCCCCTCGAGGTCCTCTCGCACCTGCGCCGGTTTGCCCAACCCTCCGAAGTCGCCGAGCCGGGCGAACTGCTCCGCCATGCCGCTGTCTTCCACGCCCGCGGCCTCATGAACCGCGCCATCCAGTACAACCCGGACTGGGTCTGGCCCTACTGGGCGCGACGCCAGTTCGATCCCCACGACGTTTCCTTCATCCCCCGCGCCTTCTCGATCACCCACATCAACCTGACCAACCGCAACTGGACCGCGATCGGGTCGCCGGAGGTCGACGAGTTGCCCATTGTCGATCCACGGGGCCTCGTGACCCCCTACTTCGAGGGCTGGTCCCTCGACGCCTGGTTCCTGCCGGACGACGGTACCCTGTTGGCCCCCTCCCGCGAGGACGGCGTCACCCAGCAACTCGCGCCCGGTGCGGAGCCCCGCGTCACCACAACCGCGCGGCGTGACGGGATGGCACTCTCCACCGTGGCACGGGCGGGCCGGCGCGGCGCCGCCGGAATCCTCGAGCTCGAGGCAAACATCGAATCGTCTCTGCCGGGGTCGCTCTGGATTTCCGTCCGTCCCTACAACCCCGAGGGGATCTACTTTGTCTATACTGTGCGTCGGGAGGGACCAGCCTCCCTTGTAATCAACGATCGCGACCGGGTGGAGTTCGACGACGCTCCCGAACATGTCCGTGTGTCGACCTATCGCGATGGCGACGTTGCGGCCCGCCTGGGCGACTCCCCCACCCCGCCGATCCGTTGCGGTGCCGGCATGGCGACCGCCGCCGCGGGATGGCGCGTCGATGGAAACGGGTCCAGGCGCATCAACGCCTCCGTACCCATCGGGCCCGCCCGCTCCCCCGCCCACGTGCCCGGCGCCGAACTGGACCGACTCGCACAGGCCGACCTCCCGGACAAAAAGTGGCAGTTCCTTTACGAGGCCGCCGTCCACTCCATGGCACTCCATGTGAAGGGCCGCGACGTTTACCCGGGATCCAGCACCTATCGCCGGTTCTGGTTCCGCGACGCCGCCTTCATCCTCCATGCGATGATGCACACCGGCTTTGGGGATTCCGTCGCCCGCGTTCTCGCCGGCTTTCCCAAGCGCCAGATGCCCGACGGCTACTTCCTTTCGCAGGAAGGGGAGTGGGATTCGAACGGCGAGGCGATCTGGGTCGCCGAGAGATATACACGCGTTTCCGGGCGTCGCCCCCCGGGCAGCCTCCTCCGCTCGGTCGAGCGCGCTGCCAACTGGATCGTCCGCAAGCTCGACCACAACCGCGGGCACCATCACCTGCCGGGGCTCCTCCCCGCTGGCTTCAGCGCCGAGCACCTGGGCCTCAACGACTACTACTACTGGGACAACTTCTGGTGCTGCGAGGGGCTCCGTGCCGCCGCCCGCCTCCACCAGAAATTTGGCGACACCCAAAGCGCCAAGTCCTGGGTCGACCGCGCCGCACGCTACGAGCGCGACATCACCCGCTATCTCGAACAGGACGCCAGCCGCCTCGGCCATCCCTCCATGCCCGCCGCTCCCCGTCGTCGTATAGACGCCGGCATGATCGGCTCCGTGGTCTCCGGCTATCCGCTCCAGTTCTTTCCACCCGGCGACGAACGCCTCCGGGCCTCCGCCGACACCCTCATCCACCACTACTGCACCGACGGACCCTTCCTCCACCACATGGGCCATTCAGGCTATAATGCCTACCTCACGCTCCACGTGGCCCAGACGCTCCTGCGGGCGGGTGACGAGCGCTATCGCCCCCTCGCCGAGAGCGTTCGCGACCTCGCCTCGCCCACCGGCCAATGGCCCGAGGGCATCCACCCTCGCACCCTCGGAGGCAGCATGGGCGACGGCCACCACATTTGGGCCGCCGCCGAATGGGCCATGATGACGCGCAACCTCTTCGTCCGCGAGGAAGCGGCCGATCGCACCCTCGTCATCGGCTCCGGGGTCTTTCCCGAATGGCAGCGCGAGGGCTGCCGCTTTGGCCCGACGCCAACCCTCTGGGGTCCTGTCAGCGTCGCCGTCGATGGTGGCGAGCAACCATCCGTCCGCATCAACGCCCGCTTCCATGGCCGGCCGCCCGTCATCCATCTCGCCTTTCCCGGGGCGGAAAGCCGAACGATCGGCCCCGATGACCTCCGCACGGAAATCCCCATCGCGAGGGCCGCCACATGCGCATCCTGATGGTCACCAACCTCTACACGCCGAAGGTCGGCGGCATCACCGAGTCGATTCTGCGATTTCGCGGTCACCTCGAGGGCGCCGGCCACGACGTTCTGGTCATCGCGCCGGAGTTTGAGGACCAGCCGGAGAAGGAGCCTGGCGTGGTGCGCGTTCCCGCCATCAAGGACTTCCAAGGGACCAATCTCTCCGTCAGCCTTCCCTCCACCGTCGGCCTGAACGAATCCGTGCGTGCCTTCGACCCCGAGATCGTCCACTCCCATCATCCCTTTCTCCTCGGCAACGCCGCCGTCCAGATTGCCCGGAGCTACCACGCCCCCCTCGTCTATACACACCACACCATGTACGAGCACTATACCCACTACGTCCCCCTTGCCAGCGACCTCGTGGGTCCCTTCCTCACCGCCCTGTCCATCCGCTACGCCAACAACGCCGACCACGTGATCGCTCCGAGCCAAAGCGTGCTGGAGATCCTCGAGCACCGCGGCCTCCGCACCCCTGGGACCGTCATCCCAACCGGGATCGATGTTGCCAAATACGCGCGCGGCAACGGCACTGGCATGCGCGAACGCCTCGGGCTCCCTCCGGACGCCTTCGTCGTCGGGCACCTTGGACGCCTCTGCGAGGAGAAGGGCCTCCACCTCGCCACGCGGGCCGCCATTGCCTTCCTCCGAGCGCGGGAGGACGCCCGGCTCCTCGTGGTTGGCGACGGGCCCCTCCGCGAGGACATGCAGGCCGCCCTCGCCGATGCCGGACTCGCCGGCCGCGCCGCCTTTCCCGGAATCCTCCGGGGCCAGGACACCATCGACGCCTACCACGCCATGGACGTGTTTCTTTTCACCTCGAAGAGCGAAACCCAGGGGATGGTCCTCACCGAGGCGATGGCGGCGGGGGTGCCCGTGGTGGCGCTCGATGCCCCCGGCGCCCGCGACACGGTCGAAGAGGGCCGCT
>CAYQTO010000178.1:0-6758 GCA_964420455.1 uncultured Candidatus Sumerlaeota bacterium
CACAGGCCTCCGGTGGCATCAGCACCACCACACTCATTGTCATCATCATCATCACCGCCGTCGTCACCCTCACCGTGGGGGTTGTCATCGGGCTGTTTCTGATTTCCTGACCCCCCGCCGATAAACGGAGGGGACCAGGCGGACGGAAGGTGGCCGGGCCGCCTCGCTGTATAGATGTCTATCTTTCCAGCAGTCCGCTCCCCACGCGTTCCCTACTCTTCGAGCACAGCCTCGAGTTGCTCGCGCTCCTCCTGGAAGGCGATCCACGCCTGTTCGGCCTCGTCGCGGGCGGCCTTGGCCTTCTCGAGCCGGGCGGTCAACTTGCCGAGGCGCTCGTGGTCCGTCGCCGTCCCGGGAGTGGCCATTTCGTTCTCGAGCTCGCGGATTGCCTCCTCGAGCCGCACCACCAGGTCCTCTTTCTCCTCGATTTCCTTCTCCACCTTGCGGAGGCGGTTCTTGGCCTGCTTGCGGCGTTCCTGGCGGGTGCGGCGGTCGGCGGCGGATTCCTCCTTGGGGATGGAGGCGATATCGTTCACGAGCCGGCCCGCGTCGACACCGGCCTGGCGGGGTGCGGCGCCATTGGTGTTTCCATCCACCGACTCCGCCAACTCCTTCATCGCGAGGTAGTCCGCGTAGTTCCCGGGGTAGCTGGTGGCCTTGCCGTCGCTGATCTCGATGACGCGGGTCACCACGTTGTCGAGGAAGTAGCGGTCGTGGGAGACGAGAACGGCGGCGCCCTCGTACTGGCGGAGGGCCTCCTCGAGGGTGAGGCGCGAGCCGATGTCGAGGTGGTTGGTGGGCTCGTCCATGAGGAGGAGGTTGGCGCGGCCACAAAGCATGCGGGCAAGGCGCAGGCGGGTGCGCTCGCCGCCGCTGAGGACCTTGACCTTCTTCTCGACGTCGTCGCCGGAAAAGAGGAAGGCGCCAAGAATGCCGCGGGCCTTGTCGGACACGCTCGGAGGGGCGGAGGACAGAAACTCCTCCAGGACGGAATTGTCGGGATGGAGATCCTCGCGGTCGTACTGGGCAAAGTATTCGAAGTCGACACTGGCGCCGACGGCGCGTTTGCCCTCGTGGGTGTCGTCGCGGCCCGCAAGGATGCGCATGAGAGTGGACTTGCCCGCGCCGTTGACGCCGACGAGGGCGACCTTCTCGCCCCGGTAGACCACGAGGTCGATGCCCTGGAGGACACGCTTTTTGCCGTAGGCCTTGCCGATGCCCTCCGCGAGAAGAACCTCCTTCGCGCTGCGGGGGGCGGGGGGAAAGCGGAAGTGGATGGTGTCCTGTGCGGCTTCCGGCGCATCGACCCGCTCGATGCGCTCGAGTTGCTTGATGCGGGACTGGACCAGGGAGGCCTTGGAGGCCTGGTAGCGGAAGCGGTCGATGAACTTCTGGATGTGGGCGATCTGCTGCTGCTGGTTCTCGAAAGTTCGACGCTGGAGGTCGCGCCGTTCGTCGCGCTTGACGAGGGAGTCGGTGAAATTGCCGCGGTAGACCACCACGCGGGAGCGGTCGATCTCGAGGATCTTGGTGGCGAGGGCGTCCATGAAGGCGCGCTCGTGGCTGACCATGAGGACGCTCCCCTGGTGGCCACGGATCCACTCCGTCAGCCAGACGATGCTCTCGATGTCGAGGTGGTTGGTAGGCTCGTCGAGGAGGAGAATGTCGGGGTTCTGGAGAAGGAGCTTGGCGAGGTTGATGCGCATCTGCCAGCCGCCGGAGAAGGTATCGCAGGGGCGGTCGAATTCCTCGACCTTGAAGCCGAGGCCGGAGAGGACCCGGCCGATGGTGGCGTCCATGGAGTAGAGGTCGCGGCGCTGGGTCTCATGGAGGAGGTATTCGTAGCGGTCGGCGACGGCGTGAAACTCGGGGGTGTCCTGGCCCAGGTGGGTCATCTGGTCCTCGAGGCGGCGCATCTCCTGTTCGTGCTCGAGGAGGACGGCAAAGATGGTACGACACTCCTCAAGGACGGAGCGGGAGGATTCGAGGGCGAGGTCCTGGGGGAGATAGCCGATTTCCGTGTTGCGGGGGACGGAGACGAGACCGCTTTCGGGCTGGAGGACGCCGGCGACGACCTTGAGCAGGGTGGACTTGCCGGTGCCGTTGGGGCCGATGATGGCCGCCCGCTCGCCGTCCTCGATCTTGAAGGAGACGTCGTCGAGGATGACGCGCGCACCATAGCTCAGCGTGACGCCCTGGACATCGAACATGAAACGGAAGAGTCCTGTGATGGGGTGGCCCCCGGGGGGGGGGAACGGGCTGGGAGATAGACCCGCATGAGGGGGGGAGTTCAACGGATTCCATCGGGCAGGGGACTTTGAGAAAAAATTCACAATGTCCCCGGACTTTTGCCTTGTGTTCCGACAGGGCCGTTCCTAGCACCACCGGGCGCTTGCGAGCCGGTTGTCATCGGGGACATTGCAGGTCCGCCTCCCCGCAAGGATGGTAACCGTGGCTGACCGAAACCGGTGGCGGCGTTACGGCCGCTCCGTCCGCAAGGAAGGGATTGCTGTCACCCTTCCCTTCGCGCTTGCCGGGCCGCCCTTGGTGGCTGGCTTGCTCGGCCGGTATCTCGCCCAGCGTTTTGACCAACCGTGGATTCTACCGGTTGCCCTCGGAATCGGAATCGTCGTGGCTTTTCGCGAAACCATCCTCTTGATCCAACGCCTTAGCGAGCCGGACCCGCCAGAGACCCGATGAAGCCCAGCGACGCCCTCGACACTTCCGACCTCCGCCGGCTCTTCCTCTTTACGGCGGCCATGTCCGCGGTCGTCACCCTGTGTGCCGCCCCGTTCTCGATCGACTGGGCAGGCCGCTATGGCCTCATCGCCGGCCTCGCCCTTATCAACTGGTACGCCCTCGCCCAGATCATCGTTGGCGCCTTTACCTCCAACATTCGCGCCCTCGCCACCGGCATCTTCCTCAAGCCGGTCATGCTCGGTGGCTTCCTCCTCTACGCCATGAAGCTCGGCATCGAGATCAGCTCCTTCCTCGCCGGGCTGAATACCTTCTTCGTCTGCCTGCTCGTCCTCCTCCTCGCCAAGAAACTCCCGGGATTTGCCTCGTTCAAGGGGCTGATGCATGGAACCTGAACAGACGACCACCACCGGGCCCGCGGCGGAGACGGCCGACCCCTCGACCATCACTCCGTCCAAGGTCCCCGACAGCGCCTACGACCACGAGGGCAACCATGCCTTCGATGCGCAGCAGACCGCTGCCGAGGCCCATGATGCGACGGAGCACGGCGCCGAGGAGGCCCACGCCCACGAAGGCGACCACGGCCACCACGATTACATCTATGCAGGCCGCTATCCCGAACACCCCCCCGAGCCCCCCCACCTCATCCAGATGTGGTGGAAGGGCGAGCAGTCCGCCCTCAAGAAGCAATACGCCAAGGACAACGGCGTGGCCTACGAGGATATCAAGGCCGTCGAACCCTGGATGGAAAAGAACGAGGACGGCGAGTGGGAGATCAGTGGGACGCAGTCGCCGGCATCGTTTCTCCACGTGGGATCGCTCAAGGAGCCGATGCCGCTGATCGGCTACGCCCCGTGGGAAAACCACGTGTACTTCGGGCTGGCCTGCTTGGTCCTCATCGCGATTTTCTGGGCGCTGACGTCGGGTTTTCGTCGCGACCGAGCCATGGCCATCCGCAAGCCCAGCCGCGCCCAGTATGCCATCGAGACCTTGGTGGGGACCTTCGACGAATTCTGCAAGGGGCTCCTCGGCGAGGTGAACGGCCGCCGCTACATGCCGTTCGTCGGCACAATCTTCTGCCTGATTCTGGTGGCAAACTTCCTCGGCATGATCCCGGTCATGCGCGCTCCCACCGCTTATATTGTGGTGACCTTCAGCCTCGCCTTGTGCACGTTTATTACCGTTCAGGCGACTGCCTGGAGCCGGCCGGGGAACTACCTCTACCATCTCATGGGCCAGCCGACGGACGCCTTTACCTGGGTGCTCGGCATTGTGCTGTTCCTCCCGCTCGAGATCATCTCCGACTTCGTTGCCAAGCCGGTCTCGCTCGCGTTTCGACTGTTCGGCAACGTGTTCGGCAAGGACATCCTTCTGGGGGTGTTCATGACGCTGGGCATCAGCCTCGTGGGGCTCATGCCGGGCGGGTTTGAGAGCTACATCGGGGTGCCGCTGACGGTGCCGTTTCTCTTCCTTGGCATCCTGTTTTCGACAATTCAGGCGCTTGTCTTTGCGCTGCTGTCCTGCATTTACCTCTCGCTGGTGTTGCCCCATGATCATGACCACCACGACCATGACCACGTGGAGCATGCCTCGCGCGATGACGTGCATGGCGATCTCCAGGCGCGCGAGGTTCACGACTCGATTCCGACGTGACGCGGCGCCGCCCGTAGCAAGGAATTTCCCGCACCCACCTCCCCACCGGGAGGGGGGCGGTTAAACAACACCACCGGGGCCACGAAGCCCCCCATGCCCAGGAGGATTTCGCATGTCCCTCTTCCCCGATGCGTCCACCGCTGCTGCTTTCTCGCTTGGCCTCGCGGCCTTTGGCGCCGCGTTCGGCCTTGGCCGTGCCGTCGCCGCCGCCATGGAGGCCATGGGCCGCCAGCCCGAGGCGATCGGCAGCATCCAGCTCGCGATGATCATTGGCTCGGCCTTCATCGAGGCGCTCGCGATCTACGCCCTCGTTGCCGTTTTCGTCGCCTGAGGTTCCTCCCCCACCGGGGGGAAGCCGCAGGCCCGCCGGACCGGGGCCGGTCTTGCGACCGCGCACACATGACCGTCCCCAACCCGTGACTCCCATCCCCAAGGGCATGTCTCCATGACCGGTCTCGTCCTTCTCGCACTCGATGCCGCCCCCCTGGTCGCCCAGGTGGTCACCATCGTCATCGGCTTCTTCATCACCCTCTACATCCTGTATCTCTTCGCGTGGGGTCCCATCGTGAAGACGATCGACGAACGGCGCGACCTGATCGCGAAGGAGTTCGATTCGATCGAGGAGAAGCAGGCGCACCTTGAGAGCCAGATCCGCGACTACGAGGAGCGGCTCCGGCAGATCGACCAGGAAGCCCGCGAGCGGATGAACAAGGCGATCGACGAGGGGAAGCGGTCGGCGAACGAAATCATGGAGGAGGCGCGTCAGTCCGCCGAGGCCATGCGCGCCAAGGCGGAGTCGGACATCCGTCTCGAGGTGGAGAAAGCCCGCGTGGACCTGCGCGACGAGATGGTGCGCCTGACTTTGGGGGCCACCGAGAAGCTCCTGCGCACGAAGCTTGATGAGGCCGCCCACAGGGAACTCGTCGGCAACTTCATCGCCGAGATGGAGACCCGCTCGCCCTCATGAAAGCGGACCTGACCATCGTCGAGGCCTACAGCGAGGCCCTTTTCGAGGCGGCGAAGAAGGCGGGCGCTCTCGACCAGGTGGAGGAGGACTCACGGCAGCTCGAGTCCCTCGGCGAGGTGCATCCCCGGCTCCGCGCCTTCTTTGTCGCTCCCAACATTCCCCGGGAGACGAAGGAGGAGTTTTTTGCACGGGTGTTTGGGCCCCGGATCCATCCGCTGCTGGGGAATTTCTTCCGCCTTCTGATCCGGCGCGGCCGGCTCGAGGTCTACCGCCCGGCAATGGCCGACTTCCACGAGCGCGTCCGCCATTTCAAGGGGATCCGGTCGGCCACCCTGGACACGGCGGTGGAGCTCGACCAGGAGACCCGCGACCGCCTGCGCTCCGTCCTCGAGAACTACAGCGGCTTCCAACTCGAAATCACCCACCGCACGGACCCGGACCTCATCGGCGGGGTCCGTTTCAAGTGCGGCGACCTGTTCATTGACACCTCGCTCGAGAGCGGCCTCGCCGCCCTCCGGCACGAACTTCTCAGCACCCGCGTTTATTGACCTTCCCCAACCCGGCCCCGGAGCCCCAACACGATGTCGATTCGCCCAGACGAGATTTCCACCATCCTTCAAAAGGAACTCGAGCAGTTCGAATCCAAGCTCGAGGTTGAAAGCGTTGGTACGGTCCTCCGCGTGGGGGACTCGATCGCAACGGTCTACGGACTGGAGGAGGCCGCCGCCGGCGAGCTCCTCGAGTTCCCCGGTGATATCTACGGCATGGTCCTCAACCTCGAGGAGAACTCCGTCGGTGTGGCCCTGTTTGGTTCCGACGTGAACATCAAGGAGGGGGACACGGTAAAGCGGACGGGGCGCATCGCCGAGGTGCCCGTGGGCGACGAGCTGGTGGGCCGGGTGGTGAACGCGATCGGCCAGCCGATCGACGGCAAGGGGCCCCTCACGACGAAGAAGACCGCCCGCATCGAGGGCCGGGTGCCCAACGTGCTCGCCCGCCAGTCCGTGAAGCAGCCGCTGATGACCGGCATCAAGGCGATCGACTCCATGATCCCGATCGGCCGGGGCCAGCGCGAGTTGATCATCGGTGACCGCCAGACCGGCAAGACCGCCATCGCCATCGACACGATCATCAACCAGAAGGGCCAGGACGTCTTCTGCTTCTATGTGGCCGTCGGCCAGAAGCAGTCCTCCGTGGCCGGTGTGGTCGAAATCCTCGAGAAGCATGGCGCCATGGAGTATACGACGGTGGTTTCCGCCTCGGCGGACACGCCGGCGTCGATGCAGTTCATCGCCCCCTACTCGGCGTGCTCCATGGCCGAGCACTTCCTGTATACGGGGCGCCACGCGCTGATCATCTACGACGATCTTTCCAAGCAGGCGGCGGCTTACCGCACGCTGTCGCTGCTCCTGCGCCGTCCCCCCGGTCGCGAGGCCTATCC
>CAYQTO010000179.1:0-6638 GCA_964420455.1 uncultured Candidatus Sumerlaeota bacterium
GAACACATCCCGCCGGCCATCGCCCTCGAGCAGCGCAACGCGGTAAAGAACGCGCCCCCCTCGATCGTCGTTCGCGGCGCGCGCACGCATAACCTCAAAAATGTCAGCTGTGCGATCCCCACCGGGGCCCTCACCGTGGTGACGGGGCTGAGTGGCTCGGGCAAGTCCTCGCTCGCGTTCGACACGCTCTTCGCCGAGGGCCAGCGGCGCTATGTCGAGTCGCTGTCGACCTACGCGCGCCAGTTCATCGCCCGCATGCAGCGTCCGGACGTCGACGAGATCGAACACATCCCGCCGGCCATCGCCCTCGAGCAGCGCAACGCGGTAAAGAACGCGCGCTCCACGATTGGCTCCGCCACGGAGATCAACGACTTCCTGCGGCTGATCTTCGCCAAGATCGGCACGATCACCTGCCCGGAAACCGGCGAACCAGTCCGTACGGACGCGCCCAGCCAGGTCGCTGACCGGCTCCTTCAGGACTGGGACGGCGAGGCCGTCTTCATCGTCGCCCCGGTGCCCCTCGAAAAAAAGGCACTCCTCGACCCCACCCTCAAGGAACTCGTCCGCCAGGGCTTCACGCGGCTCTTCGTCGGAGACGAGCAGGTGGAAATCGACGACCCGGACTTCCGTCCGGACAAGGCGCCGGAGGTCCTCCACGTGGTGACGGACCGGATGCGTCTTTCACGGGACGACCGCGGTCGGCTCGTGGAGGCGGTGGAGGCGGCCTATCGGATGGCGCGGGGGGTCTGCCTGATTCGCCACCGCGATGGGCGGACGCGGCGCTTCAGCGAATCGCTCCGCTGCGAAGGATGCCCGGGCGACTGCGGCCATGTCTTCCGCGAGCCGTCGGTGCCGCTGCTCAACTTCTCGAGCCCCCTCGGCGCGTGCCCCACCTGCCAGGGGTTCGGCCGCGTAACCGGGATCGACTGGGGCAAGGTCATCCCCCAACCGCACCTGTCGCTCGACGAGGGGGCCATCGCCCCGTGGAACGGCGAATCGGGCCAGGACTGCCTCCGCGACCTCCGCCGCATGAGCGCGGACCTCCGCGTGCGCATGGACGTGCCGTGGGAAAAGCTGACCAAGCGCGAGCAGAAGATCATCCGCGACGGCGAGGGCGACTGGTACGGCATCAAGGGCTTCTTCGAGTACCTCGAGGAGCGCCGCTACAAGGTCCAGGCGCGGATCATGATCGCGCGTTTCCGTGGGTACGCGCCCTGCCCCGATTGCGGGGGGCACCGGCTCCGCGCGGAAGGCATGCACATTCGCGTGGGGGGGCTGCACTTCGGCGAAGTCTGCGAGATGTCGGTTAAGGACCTGGCAGGGTGGATCGACGGTTTGAAGCTGCGCAAGGACGAGGCGACGATCGTCGAGCGGCCGCTGGCGGAGGTGAAGTCGCGGCTCCAGTACCTGTTGGAGGTGGGCCTCGGGTACCTGACGCTGTCGCGGCAAACACGGACACTTTCCGGTGGTGAAAGCCAGCGGATCAACCTCGCGACGGCGCTGGGCAGCGCGCTGACGGAAACGCTCTACGTCCTGGATGAGCCGACGGTGGGGCTCCATCCGCGCGACACCGAGAGGTTGATCGGGGTGCTGCGGCGCCTGCGCGACCTCGGGAATTCGGTGCTGATCGTCGAGCATGACCTCGATGTGATCCGGGCTTCGGACCAGCTGATCGAGATCGGCCCCGCCGCGGGCGAGCACGGCGGCGAGATTCTCTTTCAGGGGCGCTGGCAGGAACTTGGGAGGGAGGCGCCGGAGGCGCACACAGCGAAGGCCCTGGCCCTGGAGGAAGGTCAGGCGCCGGCGAACGGCCGGCGGCGGCGCCACAGGGCAACCACCGAGATCGGACGGTTCGGCCGGCGCGAACCCACTGGCTGGATCACCGTCCACGGCGCGTCGGAGAACAACCTGCGGTCGATCACCGCGCGGCTCCCTTTGGGGGTCCTGTGCTGCGTCACCGGTGTGAGCGGCAGCGGCAAGTCGACGCTGATCAAGTCGTGCCTTTACGAGAATTATCGGCGCGAGGTGATGGGCGACTCGTCGGCGGAGCCGGGCGCGATCCTCCGCCTCGAGGGGCTCGACCGTATAGACGATATCGTGATGATCGACCAATCGCCCATCGGCCGCAGTTCGCGCAGCAACGCGGCCACGTACCTCAAGGCCTACGACCAGATCCGCACGCTCCTCGCCGAGACCCCCCAGGCCAAAGCGCTCGGCCTCAAGCCCCGCGACTTCTCCTTCAACGTGACGGGGGGCCGATGCGAAACGTGCGAGGGCACCGGCTACCAAACGATCGACATGCACTTTCTGGCGGACGTCGAGGTGCTTTGCGACGTGTGCGAGGGACGCCGCTTCCTCCCCCACGTCCTCGAGGTCGAGTGGAAGGACCTCACCATCAGCGACATCCTGGCGCTCACGGTCGACGAGGCGATCCGCACCTTTGAGGACTACCCGCGGATCCTCAACGGTCTCGAGCCCCTCGCGCGCGTCGGACTCGGCTATCTCCGCCTCGGCCAGAGCACTGCCACGCTCTCGGGCGGCGAGGCCCAGCGCCTCAAGCTCGCCTCGCACATCGCCGGCACTTCCGGAAAGAAGAACGCCCTCCTCCTTTTCGACGAGCCGACGACGG
Organism: uncultured Candidatus Sumerlaeota bacterium; assembly: GCA_964420455.1. GTDB lineage: Bacteria > Sumerlaeota > Sumerlaeia > SLMS01 > SLMS01 > CAYQTO01. Next base: position 2,630 of record CAYQTO010000179.1, read on the forward strand.
GCCTTCACTCCCACGACCTCGACGTGCTGATCGACGTGTTCGAGGAGCTTCTCGACGACGGCTTCTCCCTGGTCGTGATCGAGCACAACCTCCAGTTGATCCGGCGGGCGGATTGGGTGATTGACCTCGGGCCGGACAGCGGCGAGGCCGGGGGTGCCATCGTTGTCGAGGGGCCGCCGGAGGATGTCGCCGCCCATCCCAACAGCCTCACCGGCCGTCACCTAGTCGGAGCCCTCCAGGCGATCCTCGCGGAAAAGAACCCATGAAGAAAGCCCGGCTGATCCAGTTGCTTGAGGAACTTGCGGTGCTGCTCGAGATCGACGGCGCCAACACTTTCCGCTCCGGCGCGCACCACAAGGCGGCCCGCGCGCTGGCCGACTTCGATGGCAACCTCGACGAACTCGTCGAGGCGAACCAGCTCACTCGTATAGACGGCATCGGCAAGGGCATCGCCGAGAAAATCGCCGAATTCGCAAGGACCGGCGTCATCACCGAGCTGGAGGAGATGCGCGCGAAGTACTCCACCGGGCTGGTCGAGATGACCCGCGTGCCGGGCCTGGGGCCGAAAAAGATTCGGCTGATTTACGAGAAGCTTGGGATCGACTCGGTTGGCATGCTCAAGCGCGCGTGCGAGGCGGATCGGCTGGTGGACGTGAAGGGCCTCGGCCGCAAGACCCAGGAGAAGATCCTGGAAGGAATCGAGCAGATCGAGAAGTTCGCGGACCGGCGCCGTCTTGACGTGGGCTGGCGGGCGGCCACACCGCTCCTCGAAAAACTGCGCGTCCTCGACGACGTCCTCAAGGTGGAGGTCGCCGGCAGCCTCCGCCGTTGGCGCGAATCGGTAAAGGACCTCGACTTTGTCGCCGCAACGGTCAACCCGACCTCCGTCATGGATGCCTTCACGCGCTTCGAGGAGGTCGACCGCATCATCGGCCGCGGCGACACCAAGGCCTCCGTGATGCTCGATTCCGGCATCCAGGCGGACCTGCGCTGCGTCTCCCCCGCCCAGTTTCCCTTCGCCCTGCTCCACTTCACCGGCAGCAAGGAGCACAACACGGAGCTCCGCGGCCTCGCCCGTGACAAGGGCCTCAAACTCAACGAGTACGGGCTCTTCCCCGATGGCTCGGAGGAATCCCTCGCGGCCGAAGCGGAGGACGACGTGTACGGGCATCTCGGCCTCTCGTATATACCGCCCGAGCGCCGCGAGGCCACCGGCGAGGTGGAGTCCGCCGCGAAGGGACCCCTCGCCGAGCCAATCCAGTTCCATCACCTCCGCGGCCTCATCCACATGCATACCGTCTACAGCGACGGACGCGTCCAGTTGCCGGAATACGTCGACTGGGCTCGGGAGCACGACCTCGAGTGGATGGGCATCAGCGACCACAGCAAGTCGCTCGGCATTGCCGGGGGGCTCAGTGATGACGAAGTCCGCAGGCAGCATGCGGAAATCGACCAGCTCAACGAGGCAACCGGCGATGCGGGCCCGCGGCTGCTCAAGGGGATTGAGTGTGACATCCTGCAGGACGGCGGCCTTGACTATACAGACGATGTCCGGGCCGCGTTTGAGTTCGTCATCGTCTCCGTCCATACGCATTTCAACCTGACCGAGAAGGAGCAGACCGCACGGGTGCTGAGGGCCCTCGAGCATCCCCACACCGACTGTCTCGGCCACATGACCGGCCGGCTGCTCCTCGCCCGCGATGGTATTCGTATAGACGAGCACGAGGTCATCCGCACCGCCGGCCGCAACGGCGTCGCCATCGAGATCAACGCCAATCCCATGCGGCTCGACATCGACTGGCGCCTGCTACGGTTCGCCGTGGATCAGGGTGTCTTTCTCGCGATCTCGCCGGATGCCCATGTGATCGCCGGGCTCGAGGACACCCGTTTCGGCCTCGCGATGGCCCGCAAGGGTGGGCTGACAACGGATCGCGTGCTGAACTGCCTCGAGGTCGACGGGCTGCTAGGCCATTTCTCTCGCCAGCGAAAGGCCCGCGCATGAGCCCCGCCAGGAAGGCCGCCTCCCCCAAGCGCCCCCGCAAGCCGCGCCTGGACGCCCTCCACGTCGAGTCACCCCAGTGGTCACAGGTCGACGACCGGTTGAAGGAGAAGATCGCCGGGCGGCGCCCGAAGTCCTCCGAGCGCGAGCGCGCCCTCGCCATCGCTGACCGCCTCGCCCAGGAGTTTCCCGAGGCCCACTGCGCCCTCCACTTCACCACCCCTTTCCAACTGCTCATCGCCACCATCCTTTCCGCCCAATGCACCGACGCACGCGTCAACATGGTCACACCCGGCCTTTTCGCCAAGTACACAACCCCGCGCGCCTTTGCCCAGGCGCCACCCGGCGAACTCGAGAAGGACATCCACTCGACCGGCTTCTTCAACAGTAAGGCCAGGGCAATTCGTGAGGCTGCCCGCATGGTGGACGAGGAGTTTGACGGCGAGATGCCCTCCACCATGGAGGACCTCCTCAGGCTTCGCGGCACCGCCCGAAAAACCGCCAACGTCGTCCGCATGCATGCCTTCGGGATGCCAGGTATTTCCGTCGATACGCACTTCTCGCGCATTACCCAGCGCCTTCGGCTGACCAAGGCCACGGACCCGGAAAATATCGAGTTCGACATCGCCGCGCTCCTTCCCCCCGAGCGCTGGACGCACTTCGCCGATTCGGTCATCCTCCATGGCCGCAAGACATGCGACGCGAGAAAGCCCAAGTGCGAGGAGTGCAGGCTGGCCGAACTGTGCCCCAGCGCCGGCAAGGTAAAGCCCGCCACCGGGAAAACACCACGTCCAAGTCCGAAGCGGACACGGAAGGCCCCATGAGCCTCGACTGGATCTTCTTCGATCTCGACGGAACACTGTGGGACCATGAGCGCGCTGTGGCCTATGGCGTGGGCAAGGTGGCCGAGCGCTACGGGCTCGCGCCGATCACCCTGCTGCCCGCCTTCCTCCGCGCCAGCGAGGAAATCTGGCGCAACGCGGGCGCCGGAAACCTCGATTTCGAGGCGCTCATGGTGCGCCGCTTCGAGATCATCCTCGATACGGTGGCCGGCGGATGCTGCTCCCTCGATGCCGAGGAAGTGGGACGCTTCTATCTCTCCCATTATCTCGGGCGGCGGTCGGTGCTCCCCGGTGCGGAGGAAGTCATCCGGCTCGCGGCCAGTCGGGCTCGCCTCGCGGTGCTCACCAACGGATCCCGTCTAACCCAGATCGAAAAAGTGCAGCAATTCGGCGAAGCGTCTGCACACTTTGAGTTCATCCACTGCTTTGAGGATGCGGGAACCCTCAAGCCAGATGCTCGGTTCTTTCTCACGGCGGCGGAACGCGCGGGTGCCGTCGCCCCGGAGCGCGTCCTGATGGTCGGCGACGTGGAGGCCGTCGACTGCCTTCCCGTGCTCGGGCTCGGCTGGAAGTCCGCCCTGGTCAATTCCTCATCACCCGCCTTCGCGTCCGATGGCATGCAGGTCCTCCCCGGACTTCCGGAACTGCTCGCATTCCTCGAGGCGCTTCCCCCGAGAAACGGAACTCTCCCCCCCGAGAGTTCCCCCTCGCCTTGACAACTTGCCGGGTTGCGGCGCGAAGTTCGCTTCTCTAATGATGGCAGTGAACATCACTTCGCGAGATGATCCGGTCGCGAGATGACCTACAAGCCCGCCAAGGAACGATTCACGCGCCAGGAAGTCGTCGACATCCTCAAGCGCAACGTCGCGCTCTATCGCGACGAAGATGGCTTTGTGGATTATCTCGTGGAGCTGACCCTTTACCTGCTGTCAAACCGCACAAGCGAGACCCAGCAGCACCGGACCGCCGAGCCAACACTCCCCGAGTCCTACCAGGCGCGCCAGTCGGCCCCAAAGCCCACCCGTGAACGCCCCGAGTCGATCGTCATGCCGCCAACGGTCAATGAACTCCGTGACCGACAGGCCGATCCGGAATCGGGACGCTACAAGCCGGTACCTTACCAGCGGACCAGCGCCCCGCCTCCTCCTGCCGCGCCCCCTTCCAACGC
>CAYQTO010000180.1:0-6574 GCA_964420455.1 uncultured Candidatus Sumerlaeota bacterium
GGGCATTGGCGCGGGAGCCTCGAGGAGCTGGTTACCCCCGCGGGTCTGCGCCCGCTCGCCACGGCGGAACTGCCCTTTGTCTTCCGATCGCGCCCCCGGCGCCTGGTCGTCTTTGCAAGCACCGTCATGCTGCTCGCGCGGCGGTGAGTGCCTGCCGGTGTCGCCCCGCGGACGCCCTGAGTTATTTGGGGCGGGGATCCTCGTCGGGCTCGAGGCGGCGCATGGCCTCGCCGCGGGTAAGGAACTCCGGATGGACCTTGTAGCCACCGGTGCCGGGAGGGAGCGGCTCCACATCGCGGATCAGCACCGCCCGAATCTGCTGGACGAGGTCGTCCGGACTCACCGGCTTTTCAATGAAGGCATCCGCCTTTGTTCCCAGCCTCCAGAACCCCGGGGGAAGGTCGGACCCGATCGTCGTTCCCGTGAGAATGATCACCGGGACGTCGCGGGTGGCCTCGTGCGCCCGAATCTTCTCCGTCAGTTCGAAACCATTCATGCGGGGCATGTTCAGGTCGGTCACGACGACGCGGGGCGTCCGGGCCTCGATTTCCTCCCATGCCTCGACACCGTCGCCGACCGCCACGACGTCGAATTGGTCGGCGAGCGCTACGGAGAACAGTCTCCGCAGGTCCGCCTCATCCTCGGCGATCAGTACCCGGGGCTTTTGGCTCATGTGTCTCCTCCCGTCGGGGAAAACCAGTAGGAAGCAACGCTGGTGCCTCGACAACAATTCGTCAACTTGAAGGGAACCAACGGTCCAAAGATAAGCGTTGTCAGCCAAATCGACGGCGATGGAAGAACACCTTTTTTCAAATCCCCCGAGGCGAATTTGACCATGAACCGTCTCCGCGCCTTCACCCTGATCGAACTGCTGATCGTGGTGGCCATCATTGCGATTCTGGCGGCGATCGCCGTCCCGAACTTCCTGGAGGCCCAGACACGCTCCAAGGTTTCGCGCACCCTGGCCGACATGCGGTCCGCCTCCACCGCCCTCGAGTCGTATTACGTGGACTACAACCGCTACCCGAAGTTCTCGCGCGTGCCCCAGAACTTCACCCTCCCGGGCGGCCCCGTCAGCGGCCTCCCCGCCGACGGCTCCGGCTGCCTCCCCTCGGAAACCGGCGGCGGGCTCACCTCTCCCGTGGCCTACATCACCACCATCCCGAGCGACCCCTTTGGCCCCGTCCAGCCCACCGACCAGTTCACTTTTGGCGGCTCCACCACCATCACCGATGCCTATTACTACAATACGAAGGAATGGTTCGACTGCCGGGGTTTCCCCTGGGGCGTTTCTCCAACCGATACGCTCTCGAACCCCGCCGCGTGGGTGCTCCAAAGCAAGGGTCCGGACCGGTTCTTCGCGCCGCCGATCGGCCCTGTCGGGGTGGAGCATGTGGACCGTCCCTACCGCTGGCAGTATGACCCCACCAACGGCACCATCAGTGGTGGTAACGTTGTCCGGAGCGGCCCTTGAAAGGCCGTTCAACCGGTCCAATCTCTGTTGACAGGCCCATGGCTCTCGCGCACTCCTTCGTAGGCCTAAAGGCACAACCTTCTTGGAGTCTTTCACCAAATGAAAAAGACCCTTTTCTCGGTTCTCGCGCTGGCGCCGGCCATGGCGCTCGCCCAACCCAGCGTTGGCCCGGTCGGCTCGATCGACGTCAGCGCCGTCGGTCCCACCCCGACCGACAGCGTCGTCTACAACGGCACCCTGATCTTCGGTGAATTCACCAACGCCCGCGTTGGCCAGATCACCAACCCCACCGCTCCCGGCTCCGCCGTGGTCTCGACCCTTTTCGGCGTCGAGTCCGGCGACAGCAACCTGGCGGGCTTCACCCCGGTGACCTTCGACACGGCGGGCACGGGCGACGGGGCCGGTATCTCCAGCCTCGACCTGACCACCACCGACACTCTGCTGGTCTCCGGCTCCCTCGAGGACAATCCCGGAAGCACCGCCGCCGACGGACTTCTCATGACCGTCGACCTCACTGGCCCGACCCTCATCACCCAGAACGGCACAGGGCTCAACGGCGGAAACCCGGTCCAGACCAGCGCCGGCTTCTTCTACGGACCGAGCTTCGACGTTTGGACATCCTTCAATAACGGCACCCACTTCTGGGGCTTTGATCCGATCACCCTCACGAGCGACGCCGGCTTTCTCGGCGACGGCGGCATCGGCGCCTTCGGTCGCTTCCAGACGGACGCGGAAACCTACGAAACGGGCAGCGGTCAGGAAGTCTACATTGCGGGCAACTCCCGCTTCTTCGACGTCGATGTTGACCTCAGCGAGCCCGCCGGCACCGAAGGCATCATCAACATCCGCCGGTATAACCCCGGCTCCGACATCGACGACTTTACCACCGCCACACCCGTTCCCAACGTTGGCGGTGCCACGATGGGCAACGGTGGCAACGCCGCTTGGTTCACCTTCCCCTCCACGACCGCTATCGCCGCCAACGGCTACCAGGGCGTCGGTATCTATGATGATGGCACCAATGTCTGGATCATGCTCGCCAACACGGTGGAGGACCAGATCATCTTCGTGAACCGGGCAACCGGCGTCGCCGACGGCACCCTCACCGTGGCGGGCGGCCCCACCGACGCCACCATGTACGACGATGGAACCGATCGCTGGCTCTTCGTCAGCACCGAGGGTGGCACCATCGAGGTCTTCCAGGAAGGCGCCTCGACCTCCGTCCAGGGCTGGGAACTCTTCCAGTAAGACGCGCTCCTCACCCCGCGCATGCCAACGCCCCGGCGGGTTTTCCCTGCCGGGGCGTCGTTTTTTCGCCCTTCTCCCCCGAATGGACGCGAAGAAATCGATGGGCGGACCAGGCGGCCTCGGGTGCCTTGGCTATGCTCCGCGTTCCGCCTACCCCTGTGATCTGGAAAAAAGCCCCTCGAAATGCTCGAGCGTCGCCCGCAGCCGCGCCCGCGCCTCCTCGCTAAACGGCCCCGCCTCGATCCGCTCCGCCGCCTCGTCCAGGATCTCCCGGGTCCGCTCGTCGGTGATCTCCGTAAACTGGCCGCACCCCTTGCACTTGTCGATGTAGTCGCGGGTGGTAAAGCTCCGGCGCAGGCCCACCGCCGCCTCGCCATTGAACTGCTCCTCCATCGGCCGGTCCGCGCTGTTGCCCAGCGACACATCCAGATAGCAGCACGGCTTGAGGTTCCCATCGCGCTCCACGATGACCTGGCGCCAGGCGCTCGGGCATCCGTGTCGCACCCCCCTGCGCGGCGGCGGGGGCGGCTCCTCGCGATAGGGAAACGGCATCTGGAAGAAATACACGCACTCGATGCCGAGCCGCGCCGCCTCGCGCCGTGCCCGCCCCAGGTTCCACCGGAACACCCGCGTCCCCACGATCGACGCATGGGCGTGCTCCGGATGGTCCAGCACCAGATTGCTGAATGCCACCTGGTCCGCCCCCATCCGCGACGCCAGACGCACCAGCCCCTTCAACTCCCACACGTTGTACTTGCTGATGGCGCAGGCGATATGGACCCGGGGGGTCGCCTGACCGCGGTCCCGCCGCCGGCGGAGCAGCTCCGTCACGTTCGCCACCACCGTCTGGAAGTCCGCCCCCGAGCGGAGAAAATTGAACGTCCGCGCCGTCGCCCCATCCATCGACACGCACAACTCGTCCAGCCCGGAATCCAGCACCTCGTCGATCCGATCGCTCGTCAGCGACATGCCGTGGGTGCTCGTCATGCAATAGGACCCGCGTTCCTTCGCCGCCGCCAGAAACGAAAAGAAATGGCGGTTCAGGAACGGCTCGCCCAGGCCATACAGGCCCGTGCGCTGGCTCACCTCCAGGTGGGGAACCACCGGCGCGAAGTGCTTCTCCTTCATCACGCCGGACTGGATTTCCTCCGGCGCAAAGGTCTGCCGGGGGCAAAACGGGCACTTGATATTGCACACCTTCGACACGGCCACATCATAATGGGTGGGGCGTGCGTGGGTGCGCTCGTCGAGGTACGTCGAGTCCAGCAGCGCCAGCACGTCATTGATCGCGCGGGGGGAATCCAGGGTGGTGGCGGCGGGAGCGGGGGAAACAGACATGGAGGGCAACGTGGAAACTGTGGCGGATTCCGGCAAGGGGAAACGCTCCCGACGGTTCCGGGCGATTATCAGGCCACGCCCGCGCGGGCATCCACAGGAGGGATCATCCCCCGTTGGCCACGGACACGGCTCTGGGCACAGGCGCGAAGGCTCCCCGTGACAACCCGGGCGGCGGGGCCGCGGCGCGCCGGTGCCGCCGGGATGAGCCTCCCGCCGCCGGAGGGGCAACGAGCCCGCCAGCCTCCCCCTGCCCGGCGACGGCAAAAAAAACGTCCGACACACAACGATTTTGGTTGCATGGAGAGGGGGGGGGAAACTTGACCCTGCTGGATAACTCACCAGTTTCACCACAACCATGTGAATAATCACAGGTAACCCTTAACGACCTAAGACTCCTCTCGCGGGGTCCCCTGTTAGCTAGGAGAAAAGCGAGCATGACTACTTCCCGCATCCTTACTGTCGCCTTTGGAATCGTTTTGTGTGCAATTAGCGCCCAGTATCTCCCTGCGCAAAATCCGACCATCGTCTCCAACTCGACCGCCTGGACAGACGATGAAAATACCGAGAACGGATGGACTGTTTTCGACGGTCTTATTGCCCAAATGGCGGTGAACGACGATCGCGGCATGGGAGGCGACCGAGTATTGGTCCTTCCAGAGGAGTTCGCTACCCGAAGCTTCCCGGTCACGCTTAGTTGCGATATGATGCTCGGAAACTACTACGGCTCCAATGGAGTCTGGGCAGGTGTCGTTTTGGGGGTTTCTCCTGAAGCACCAAGTCCTTCCAACGGCGTGGCCATCATCATGGAACGAGCCGACAGCGAAGATAATTTCGGAGGCCTAAGGATTCATGCTGGCGACACAATGTCCCCATTTGCGCCATTCGGAACATCGAGATATCATCCGGATATTCGGGGCCTCGAGGTCAAAGCCTTTAATGATCTCCACTGGGTTCAGCTAATTGTGTCCGTAACAGAGGTTGATAGTGCGAACGTCAAGGTGTCCGCGCGAGTCAATAGTTTGGCCCACAGAGCTATGTCTTCGGAGGTACACCTTGTAATTCCCCGAGAGAGTCTCGGAGATAGCAGAATCGCCCTGGCGACGTCCGCCCAATACGGTCACGGGGAGAATCCTATTGTCTTTTGGGACAATGTGTCCCTGTCGAATTACGAAACGGTTACAGCACGGGAGTACAGATATCCCAGCAATGAAGTGATGTCGAATTACCTCCAATCCGCCACACAGAGGCTGGAAGAATGGCCGGAATTCGTTTGGGAGCCTTATCATGCGGGTGTATATATGTCTGAGATCTGGAGGCGACTCTACAGGATCAAGACCTCACATCCGCTTAACCCTGTTGATGGGTCCATGCCCGTTTACGATACCAGTGCTTATCACGAGCTGGGGGCTGCGGCCGCTTATCGCGTTCTCAGCTTTCGAGGGGACATGAAACGTCTCGATGAAGTGATTGAAAGCGCCATCGAAAGTTCGGGGGAAGAAGTAAATGATTCCTCCATCAGTCGGTGGAGGGCAAATGCGCAAAGAGTCTACGGGATTGTTCGTGCCAAGATGGGCAACCACCAGAAGGTGGTCGATCGAGTGGAGGAATTTTTGGAGGAATTGGATGCCTCGGACGCGCGGGTACTGCCGTTGAAAGTCACCCTCTTGCACTCCTTGCATCACACCGATAAAGATGGTCAGAAATACTGGGCGCTTGCGGAAGAGTTGAAGGATCAGTTGCCGGAAGGAGATTGGAAAGATCGCGTGCTCTATGACAATGTTGTCCGTCTACACGAGGAGAATCGCTACGAGGAGTCGATTGCTGCAGCAAGGACAATGCTTTTCGAGAAACCCGAGTCTCCTTATTCGGTTCTTCTTGTTGACACTATTTTTTCCGGCCTTCACAAGATGGGTGATTACGAAACAAGCGAGCAGCTTTTTGGTGAGATGAATAGCATGTATGGTGAAGGGTCTTCGCACGCACAGGTGGTTGAACTATTTCGAGGGATCAGCGCCTTCCAAAAAGATGGAGATGAGCAAGAGGCCTTCGATATATTCGTATCTCTTGCTGCGGAACCGACCGCCAGCCCGGAACTTCGAGCGATTGCTCTTAACTGGGCTCTTAACTTGGACAACCGTAGCGGGCGAGCACATCGTGAATCCCTGCTTTCCCTTCTGGAGGACCTGCCTAATAGTCAACAGAAGAGATCGCTGCAAGCGGCAACCCGCCAGCATTCTTCCATTAATTGACATTATCCACCTGGTCAAGAGTTCAAAGGAGACTTGCTATGTCGTCTACTCTCTTTGGTCTGTCCCGCTCGTTTTTTGTCCTTCTCGTGTGGATTTTTCTGAGTTGGCTTCTAATTATGGATAATCGTGAAGTGTTACCCGCCAATTGATAGCCGGCTCCGTGCACAGGCGCGAAGGCTCCCCGTGACGCCCCGGGCGGCGGGGGCCGCGGCGCACCCCATCCCCGCCACCAAGCCCGCCTTGACGTTCGACGCCACCCCGCGGT
>CAYQTO010000181.1:0-6527 GCA_964420455.1 uncultured Candidatus Sumerlaeota bacterium
CGCGCCTGAAACCGCAGCTGGTAGCTTTCCCCCTGCTCGAATGTCAGCTCCGGATGCTTCAGCTGTACGTGCCATGGCTCGCTGCTGGCGGTGCTCACGTTGACGATGGCGCGCGGGCCGTTCGCCGGGCCGCCCGTGGGCGACGTCGTGAAGGCCGCGACCGCGGTGCCGTGCTGCTCGAGCACCCAGCCGTTGGTCCCCGCCGCAAAGCCGCCGTTGGCCAGCATCTCCGGCCCCGGCGGTTCCCCCACCGCGCCCCACGCCGCGATCATCCCCTCGTGGGTCCCGTACTTGTCCAGGAGCCACGCGTTCCATTGTTCGCGGAGAGGCTCGACGAGTTCCTCCGGCGCCTCGTCGATGGCCCCGCGCCCGTATTCGTAAAGGAGCCCGTTCTCGTTCGTTACCTCCACGATCGCCACTGCCGCCCATTCGCCCCATCGCACCCCCGCGTGCGGGTTCACGTGGTTCAGCAGCGCGGTGGCGTACTCCTGATGAAGCTCGTGGATGCGCGGATGAAAGAGGCTGACCCCCTTGTTGTAACTTGGTCCGTCATCGCCGCCCGGCACACCCTCCGCCTCGGCCACTGTCCGCCCCACGTGGAGGTTCAGGTTCACGTACACGCCCCGCTGGGCGAGTTCCCACGCGAACCGGTCGAGCCTCGCCATCATTTCCGGGTCGAGCGTACGGCGTGCGCCCCCGACCTCCGCCACGATTCCGTTTGGCGGGTTCGACGTGTCCATGTGGTGCAGGCGCACGCAGTTGAAGCCGAGCGCCGCAATCCGCTCCGCGATGGCCGGGGCATCCGCAGGCGCGGGGAGATTGCCGGAAAAACTGAGATTCGCCCCAAACAGGAAGACCGGGTCGCCGTCGGCGGTCACCAGGCCGTCCCCCGCCGCATTCAGTCGCACCCCATCGCCCTGGCCCAGGGCGCCGCCATTCATGTAGGACAGGTCCACGACGGAATCCGCTGCGATTTCCGCCGCGATGGAGAAGGGAAACGATCCCGGGGGCTGTGCCTGCGCCGGTAACGCCAACATCAACGCCAGCAGAAAGCCCGCGGGAACTGCCCATCCGCCCGATCTCGTCCAGTCAACCATTCCCGGAGCCTCCCCGTTCTTTTGTTCCCTAGGTTCCTCCTGCGGGCCCGTCGGTCAAGGGAGGGCGGAAGCGGTTTGAGGTTGCTTCCGATTCGCGCAAACAAAATGTTCCCCGGCCAACGCTTTTTGCGAGTCCGCCCGCCCCAGGATGCTCCTTGATTCGGGGATTTCCCTAGCGCTTTTCTCAACGTTCGCCTAAACGGCATATGAGGATGGAGCCGGATAGGGGAATCTTCAGGACTCCGCCCATGCTTTTCCCCACGACAGCCCCACTTGCCAACTTCCTGCTGACGGCCTGCTCCTTCCCCGAGCCGGCATGGGGAATCGTTCTGTTATGCCTCCCATTCGTGGCCATGGCGGTACCTGAACGCGGGCCAGCCAGGTCCGATGCGGAGCTTCCTCCCCCCGGCGTCGGTCGGCTCCTCGCCGGTGCGGGTCTCGGTGCGGCGCTCCTGGTCCTGTTCTCCCTCCTTTCCCGGAATCTTTTCGACGGGCCCATGGACCCCGCTTCCTTCGCCGTTCCGGTCCTCTTTGGCGCCTCCACGGGCTTGCTCATCGGCTGGCTGTTTGACAAGTCCTGCCGTCACGCCCGCCAACTCGAGCAGGCCATGGAGGCCCGCCGCACTCTGGACGTCCGCCTTCTTCGCTCCGAAAACGAATGGGCCACCACCTTCGACGCCCTCCCGGACCTCGTCTTCCTCCTCGATCGCCAGCACCGAGTCATACGCGCCAACAAGGCCTGCGAGCAGGCCGTCGGCCAGTCCGCGGAGGAGATCGCTGGAAAGAAGTGCTTCGAGGTCATGCACGCGGGCATGCGCCCCGTTGACGAATGTCCCCACGCGCAGACCCTCCTCGACCGGAAGGAACACGCGACCGAGTTCTATCACGAAGGCCTCGGCAAGTACCTGTACGTTACCACGTCGCCGATCTTTGACGAGCAGGGCCAGCTTGTCGCCTCCGTCCACGTGGCCCGGGATGTCACCGCCCTCAAGGAGGCAGAGGCAGACGCCCGCCACCAGGGCGAAAAGCTCAAGCTCGCCCTCGAGGGGACCCGCGCAGGCATCTGGGACTGGGACCACGAGAGCCATCGCATCCAGGTCGACGAACGGTACGCCGAAATCCTCGGCTATGCGGCTGGTGACCTCGAGCCCACCGAGGAAGGCACCTTCGACAACCTCCTCCATCCCGGCGACAAGGACGCCGCCTTTTCCCTCATTCGCCGGGTCCTGGACGGGCTCGAGGAGTCCTACGACCAGGAAGTGCGCCTGCGCCACCGGGACGGCCACTATCTGGATATACACACCCGGGGCAAGATCGTCGGCCGTGACGGGGAAGGCAAGCCGACGCGAATCGTCGGCACCATCGTCGACATCACGCGGCGCAAGGAGGCCGAGCGCCGCCTCGCCCAGAGCGAGGAACGCTACCGGCTCGTGGTCGAGACGCAGAACGAAATCATCTGCACCTGGCTTCCCGACACCACGCTGACCTTCGCAAACGGCCCCTATGCCCGCTTCTTCGGCAGCGGCGAGGGGGACCTCGCGGAGCGCCAGTGGATCGAGTTCCTCGAGCCCGAGGACCGCGACCCGGTCCTCGCCTTTATCCAGCAGATGATCACAACCCGCCAGCCCAAGGACTATGAGCACCAGCTCCGCCGTGACGACGGCGAGCTCCGCTGGATCCTCTGGCGCGACATCCCCATCGTTGGAGACGATGGCACTGTTCTCTCCTTCCTCTCCACCGGCATCGACATCACGGAACGCCGCCGGGCCGAGCGGGCCCTCGAGCTTGGCGAGGAGCGCTTCCGCCTGATCGCCGAAAACACGAGCGATGGCATTGTCGTCTACGAGGACGGCGTCATCGCCTATGTCTCCGCCGGATTCACCCGCATCTTTGGATATACAAGCGAGGATCTCCTCGGAATCCGTGTCGAGGACCGCTACGACGGCATCCACCCCGATGACCGGGAGCCCACCCGGCACCTTGTCCAGCAGGCGGTCGCGGATCAGCGCACCGACCTCGTCCACGAGTTCCGCATCCGCCACAAGGACGGGCACTACGTCTGGCGCGAGGACAACATGCGCCTGACCTATCGGGAGAACGGGGAACTCGGCCGCGTCTATATCGTCGCCCGCGACATCACCGAGCGCCGCCGCGCCCAGGAGGCCCTCGAGCTCAGCGAGCAACGCTTCCGCCTCATCGCCGAGAACACCAGCGACGGCATCGCCGTCTTCGAGGACGACCAGGTCTCCTACGCCTCGCCCGAGTACTGCCGCCTCCATGGTTTCGACGAGGCCGAGTTCATCGGCATGACCCAGGAGGCCTTCTTCGAGCGCCTCCACCCGGACGACCGCGAATCACTCTTCACCCAGTGGCAGGAGTCGCTCCGCGAACGCAGACCCTCCGCCGTCCGCGCCTATCGCATCCGCCACAGGGAAGGCCACTACCTCTGGCGCGAAGACCACACCCGGTTCATCTACGACAAGGACGGGAGGCTCCAGCGCGCCTTCGTCGTGACCCGCGACATCACGGAACGGCGCCGGGCCGAGCAGGCCCTCCAGCTCAGCGAGGAGCGCTTCCGCCTGATCGCCGAGAACACCGGCGATGGCATTGCCGTCTTCGAGGACGGCGTCATCTCCTACGTCTCGCCCGCCTACATCAAGATCCTCGGCTATACCATGGAGGAGGAAATCGGCCGCAACGAGGAGCAGATCCTCGCCCTCCTTCACCCCGCGGACCGCGATCGCATCATGGCCGACATTGTGGAGGCCCGGAGCGTGCGACGCTCCGAGCTGATGTACCGCTATCGCATCCGCCACAAGGAGGGGCACTACGTCTGGCGCGAGGACAGCGTCCGCCTTGTCTATACGCCCGATGGCAGCGACGTGCGGCGCGCCTACATCGTCGCCCGCGAGGTCACCGACCAGGTCGCCACCGAGCAGGCCCTTCAGCGCGTTACCGAATTCCGACGCCTCATCGGCGAAATCTCCACCGAGTTCCTCGCCATCGCCTCCTCCGAAACCGACGCCGCCATTTATCGCGCCCTCGCCCGCATCGGCGCCTTCACCGCCGCCGATCGCGCCTACGTCTTCCTCTACCGCGACAACCAGACCCGGCTCGACAACACCCACGAATGGTGCGCCCAGGGCATCACCCCCCAGATCGACAACCTTCAAGGCCTCCGGCCCGACGACATCCCCTGGTTCTCCCGGGAAATCCTTGCGGGTCGGCCCATCCACCTCCCCACCCTCGACCACATCCCCGAACACGACGCCGCCACCCGCGCCGTCCTCGAACCCCAGGACGTCCAGTCCCTCCTCGCCCTCCCCCTCTCCCACCGCGGCCAGGTCATCGGATTCCTGGGCTTCGACGCCGTCGCCGCACCCCGCCATTGGTCCGAAGAAGACCAAAGCCTCCTCTCCCTCGTCGGCCAGGTCATCTCCTCCGCCCTCGAACGCCGCCGCGTCGAACACGAACGCGAGGAACTCGAAAACCAATACCGCCAGGCCCAGAAAATGGAAGCCATCGGCCGCCTCGCCGGCGGCATCGCCCACGACATCAACAACATCCTCCAGGGCATCTACGGCTTCACCCAAATGGCCGAGGTCGACCTCCACGATCCCCCCGTGGCCCGAGCCCACCTCCACGAAGTACATGGCAGCATCGACCGCGCCGCCGCCCTCATCCGCCAACTCCTCGCCTTCAGCCGCAGCCAAATCCTCCAACTCGCCCACCACGACCTCGCTGAAATCACCACCTCCCTCGCCCGCATGCTCGACCGCATCCTCGGCGACCACATCGTCCTCGACCTCCGCACCCCCACCCACCCCCTCACCATCCGCGCCGACCGCACCATGATCGAACAGATCATCCTCAACCTCGCCATCAACAGCCGCGACGCCATGCCCCACGGCGGCACCCTCACCATCACCTGCGACCGCGTCACCCTCACCCCCGCCGACACCGCCAACCACAAGGACGTCCACCCCGGCCCCCATGCCCGCCTCCGCGTCGCCGACACCGGCACCGGCATGGACCCCCAAACCCTCGAACGCGCCTTCGAACCCTTCTTCACCACCAAGGACCGCGAAAAAGGCACCGGCCTCGGCCTCTCCACCGTCTTCGGCAACGTCCAACAACACAAAGGCCTCCTCCACGCCGAAAGCCAACCCGGCCACGGCACCACCATCACCGTCCACCTCCCCCTCGCCGACGCCGCCCCCCGCACCCCCGGCAACCCCGCCGAAGCCCCCGAACGCGTCGGCCGCGAAACCATCCTCCTCGCCGAAGACAACACCACCGTCCGCGACGCCACCACCGCCATCCTCCAACGCGCCGGCTACACCGTCCTCCCCGCCACCGACGGCCGCGACGCCCTCCAACTCTATCGCCAGACCCCCCGCGGCGACATCCACCTCCTCCTCTTCGACCTCCTCATGCCCAACATGGGCGGCCTCGACGCCGCCCGCGAAATCCGCCGGGACAACCCCACCCTCCCCCTCCTCTTCGCCTCCGGCTACAGCGACCAACCCCCCGACGCCCAGGACGACTCCCTCCTCCTAGGCGCCCGCTACCTCGCCAAGCCCTACACCCGCGACGCCCTCCTCCAGACCCTCCGAGAGATCCTCGACACCGCCCCCGGTGTCCTCCAAACCCCTGAAACCCCTTGACTTCCCCTTCCCTTGGCTCATCCTCCCCATCTGCTTGAGCGGGAATAGCTCAGTTGGTAGAGCATCAGCTTCCCAAGCTGAGGGTCGCCGGTTCGAACCCGGTTTCCCGCTCCATTCAAAACACTACACTTAGCTCTCATTTGGGACACCTCCGAAGGCCTGAAACCAAGGCCTCTACTGACAGATACTGACATATTCTGACGATCCTCGGGTCTCAGGGTACGCCGGTCTCCGGTAACAGCGCGTGTCCCGACATGATTCCCAGCACCCAGGGCGAGAGCCCGGAACACAGGTCTCTTCACTCTCTTCGAGCAGAACCGGCCTTCTGTTCGGTGATCACCGGTATTCCCAGAAGGCAGATGTCTTCGTCAGGAGGCCCCTCCACGAGGAAGGGCACCTTCCAAGGCATCATCGGGGCCCCTCTCTTCTGGGTGCACGTCTTCATCGATGATGATCTCCTCCATGAAGGGATTGTCTTCACGGTCTTCTGCCCCGTGGTCTTCTTCACCACGATCAAGGCGATGGGCTCCGGGGAAGATCTCTTCTTCGATCTGGTGGTCACCGGCCAGAAGAGAAGGCAAAGGTCTTCATCTGAAGACAGCCTCAAGGGGAAGAAGGGCAGCTATCTTTCCTCAGCAGCGCTCTTCTCCCTGGGCGTGACCTGGGCAGTCGAAGACCTCTTCGATGAAGAGCATGTCCTACTGCTCTTGACCTGCTCCCCTTTTATGATCCAGTCGGAAGTAGAGTCCTCGGTTCAGGGATG
>CAYQTO010000182.1:0-6363 GCA_964420455.1 uncultured Candidatus Sumerlaeota bacterium
GGCCCCGGCAACCTTCAGCTAATCAGACAGAAACCTTGGAATCGACGAGGGTCTCTGCCGCGAGAGCGGGCAGAGCAGTCATGTGCGCCACATACTCGGTCCGCGCCTTCAGCTCGCCCTCGGAAATGGCGAGCAGGCGGTCGAGGCTGAAGTCCTCGACAACGAAGGAGGCCATGCAGGTGCCGACGTGGATCGACCGGACGAGGTTTTCCTGGTTCACCTCGCCGAGGCGGGCGAGGTAACCGATCATGCCGCCGGCAAAGGTGTCGCCCGCGCCGGTCGGGTCCTTCAACTTGTCGAGCGGGTAGGCCGGGAAGAAGTGGATCCCTTCCTTGCGGAACATGAGGGCGCCGTGCTCGCCCTTCTTGATCACGATGGTGTGGGGCCCAATCCCGAGCAGTTCCTTGCCGCATTCGATGAGGTTGACCTTCTCGCAGTACTGGCGCGCCTCGCCCTCATTCACCAGCAGCACATCCACCCGCTTGAAAACCTCGGTGAGGGTCTGCTTTTCGCCCTCGATCCAGAAGTTCATGGTGTCGAGCGCGACCAGCTTGGGCGACTCCATCTGGTCGAGCACGTCGAGCTGGAGCTTGGGGTGGATGTTGGCGAGGAAGACGAAGGGGGTTTTGCGCTGCTCGGGGGTGAGCTTGGGCTGGAAATCGGCAAAGACGTTGAGCTCGGTTGTGTTCGTGTGGGCCTGGTTCATGTCGCGCTCGTAGTAACCGGACCAGTGGAAGGTCTTGCCGTCGGCGATTTCCAGACCGGCGAGGTCGATGCCGCGCGACTTGAACTTCTCGATGTGTTCCTGGGCGAAGTCCTTCCCGACGACACCTACCATGGAGACCTCGGTAAAGAACGAGGCGGAGGTGGAGGCGTAGGAACAGGATCCGCCAAGGGCGGCCTGGACCGTCCCGTGGGGGGTTTCGATGGTATCGAGAGCAACGGAGCCCACGACGAGTGCCTGGGGCATAACAACTCCTTGAGGGATGAGGATTCCCGGCTGCAGCTTGCCGCCGGGGGCGTCTAGTTAGCCGGGGGGGCTGGAGGGGTCAAGGGCCCAGACTTGGCGCCGGAAGCTTCGGCGGTGATCAGGGGAGGGATCGGCACCTGAAGTCCGTCGCCGATGGCACGGATCAGTTCCGATTCGGCGATCGTGATCTCGCCGTCGTGGGTGACGACGCTCGCGCAGGCGCCAATGAGCTTTTTCTTGATCGGGGGCGAACTCGCCACGAGTCGATCGAACGAGGCACTGACGGCATCCAGCACGCACTGCTCGCGGGCGAGGAGCGTCTCCGACGCCCAATCGGGACCGAGGCTTTGCATCCCCGCGGCGAAGGCCTTCTCTGCTGGAAGACGTACCGCATTGCCGGAATGGGCCAGCGCGCTGAGGACAAGCAGGACGTCGCCCCGCAATGGCTTGAGCGAGTAGAACTGCGGCCCCCGCGAGGCGAGCTTGCGTTGTCGCGGATCGAGGTATCTGGCCAGAGCCTTCTCGATCATGAATTCCGGGAGGGTCGTCTTCTGGTCGGCGGCGATCAGTTGGCGGACCGTGCCGAGGAACATGTGGACATCGTCGAGGCTCATCTGGCGGAGGGGACGGAGTGAGAGCTCCACAAGGGCGACGCGGCCGCGCGGATCCAGCGTCTCCATCTCCGAGAGGGTTTCGCGGATGGCGTCGTGCAGATGAAGGGGGACGATGCCCGCGCGGGACGTGAAGCCGGACTGCTGGTAGGCGGTGTCCTGGCGCAGGAGCATGGCGAAGACGATGGCTTGGGCACCGTCGGCGGTGCGGGCACGTTGATGCAGAGAAGAGGGGATATCCGCGAGGAGCTTGCGGGCGTAGTCGACCTTGTCGGCGTGGATCCTTCCCGCACCGGCGAGAACCGCCGCCGCCGTCATGGGGAAGACGGGATTGCCAAAGGAATATCCGGGCGGCTGGGTACCGGGCGCGACAGGAGGCAGGACCATGCCGGGCCCGGGTGTGGGGTGCGGGGCTCCCGGTGCGCCGGCGGAGGGCGGCGCGAGCACCGGCGCCGGGGCGACCTTGGGACGCTCGCGCCCGGGCTTGGGCGCGCGCTCCTCCGCCCCCTCGTACAGATCCGCCGTGGGCGCCTTCATCGTTGGAAACACACCATCGAACGAAGGCAGCACCCGCTTGATGCGCTCCGGCAGCGGCGGATGCGTCGACAGCACCCCGCCGAAGTTCATCAGGCTCCCCACCATCCCATCGGCAAAGAAAAAGTGGCTGACCTCCTCCGCGTGGGAGGCCCGGACGCGGCTCCCAATGTCGAGCCCGCCGATTTTCTTGAGCGCGCCTGCGATGCCCTCCGGGTTGCGTGTATACTGCACCGCGGCGGCGTCCGCCAGGTACTCGCGCTGGCGCGATACGGCCGCCTTGATCAGCTTGCCGAAGAACACCCCAATATACCCCACGATCAGCAGGACCAGCCCCAGCACCACGAGAGGCCAGGCACCGCCGCGGTCGTCGCTTCGGCTCGACGAGCGGCGAGTGCCTCCTCCCGCTCCCGCCCAAAGCAGCGTCTGACCGATCACACCAATCTGAAGGATCCCGTGCAGGACCCCCATCAGCCGGATGTTCAGCCGCATGTCCCCATTCACGATGTGACTGAATTCATGCGCCACAACGCCCTGGAGTTCATCGCGGGTCAGCATTCGCATGGCCCCCTCGGTGACGACGACCGCCGCGTCGGTGGGCTGAAAACCGGCGGCGAAGGCATTGATCGCAAAGGTCCGCCGGATGATGAAAACCGACGGTGGCGGGCACCCCGAGGCGATCGTCATCTCGTCGACCACGTTCAGCAGCTTCCGCTCGTCGTGGTCCTTCGTGTCGATGTTGACGGGCGACCCGCCTAGCAGCATGGCCACCACGCTGCCGCCCTCCCGCAGCGCCCAGATCTTTGTCAGCGTCCCCCCCAGCACCACCGCGATGGTGATCACGCCGACGGTGACAAAAAGCCGCCATCCGAGGGCGAATTGCCGGACCTCCTCCGTATCGATCGTAAGGAGAAGCGTGGCCACCACCGCCCCCCACACGGCGAGGATGATGATCGCCACCGCCGCCATGAAGAGGAACACGAGGAGTGACGTGCGCCGGAGGGCCCGTGCCTGACTTTCAAAGAAGTCCATGGTGGTGCCTGCCATGCCGTGCTCCTGTTCACCAGTTCAGGATGTACCAGCCACTCACCCCTACCAGCCGCGCGGGATGGGATTCACGCGAAATTGTTCCCGGGCGGATTCAGCGAACTCCCGCGCCGCCGTGGCGGGCAACGGTTCATACCTGATGGACATGAAAGGATGTGCCGGCCGGCGGGGGGCAAGGTCGGCACGCTGCAAGAAGTAGGCATAGAGCGGCGGGGCGAGGCCGTCGGTCACGACACCAACGCGGTATTGCTCCAGGAAGCCTTCGTACTGGGCCAGTTGGTCAGCGATGAAGACCGCCTGGGGGATGTCGCGAAAGTCGTTCAGTTCCTCGCCGGCGAGTGTGATGATCAGCAGGAAATCGGGCCGGACCGCCGCGACATGGGCTGGGTGCATCTTGCCCTCAAAGGCGGGAGTGCCTTCCGGGCGCCGAAGGAAGATTCCCTCCCGCGCCGTCGTTTCATCGTTCAGTCCAAAGCCATCGAGGATCGATGCCTCCGAGTAGTAGCCCGGCGCACCGACGAGATCCGTATAGACGAGGTCACCGGAACGGGTGACCGCGCCAATCATCCGGGATGCCCGGACGAAGCGAGCCGTATAGACATCGTAGTGCACGGCGATGTCCGCATAATCGGTCCTCCAGGGTGTCCACCACGCGTAAAGAGGCGTCATGAGAAACACGGCGAGGGCACTCGCCCCCAAGCCCGCAATGGCCCAGCGCCCCTTCGCCAATGATCCCATCCGAACGAAAAAGGCAACCAGCGCCATCAGATAGACAAAGGTCACCGGCAGGGTGAAACGCCCGAACGGCATCCAATCCCATGGTAGTCGGAAACAGTAGAACCCGAAGAGGACCCCCGGCAGGACCATGAAGACCATCGTCCAGTTCCGCCGCCACGCGTCGTACCCCAACTGACCCAGCACCGCGGGAACGGACCACCACCAGCCAAGTTGGACGAACAGATGGAAGTGCGCCGGAAGTGTATAGCGCCAGATAACCAGATCCTCGCGGCCCTGCACCTTCGCGTACCAGGTGTTCGGCAGCAGCGAGCCGTAGTACCAGTAGCGCCAACCATGATACGCCATGTAGAGGGTGGAAAAGATCCCCCAGAGGACTAGCAGCCGCCGCCAGTCCCTTCCCTCAAGCCACCAGTGGGCACCAAGCGCCAGATTCATCGCCATCGTCAGGAAAATTGCATCGAACCGAAGGAAGGGAAGGAGAAACGTTACAAGGAAGAGGAAGAGACGTGGCGCGCCCCATCGTGAATACAGGACCGCCCAAACCCCCACGATGAGGATAACCCCAATCGTCTCCATCCCCCCGACCGCGTAAAAGACGAACGGCGTGTAGCTCGCGACGGCGAAGGCCAGTACCCCCGCGAAGACCGCATGGGAAGCCGCTGAAGGCTCGCAGGACGGAATGGGCAGTCGCGCCGCCAGTGCGGCAAGAACCACGAGCCCCACCAGCGCCCCGGCACCAAGAAGCTTCACCGCCACCGTCATGTCCGCTTCGACTCCCATGAGCAGGTGCAGCACGCCTGCCACCAGCGCCCAGCCGAAGTTCGTATACCCCTCGACGCGTTCGCCCGGATTGAAGACGAGTCCCTCCCCCGCCGCGAACATCCGCCCGTAACGCATTGAAATGAACGAGTCGTCGATCCAAAACCCCCAGAACAGCCCCAGTTGCCAGAACACCATCGACGCGGCCACGATGGCGCCGATCAAGCGGATGGCTCCCACGCCTTGCCCATGGACCGTCTCCGGGGCCCGAGGAGGATTCGCCATTTGTCCGTCTGTTGCAGGTGTCATCACGCCTCACTCGATGCGGAAAAGTGCGACCCGGCCGGCGGGGGGCACAAGCGCGGATCGGAACTGGGCTTGTCGGACATCTCGGGATGCTCCAATACTTCCGAGCGTTTGGTCGGCAGATGACGTTCCCCCAGGATTGAGTCGATTCCCGTGTTTCCCAAGCCCTCCCTGACACTCCTCCTGCGCGGCGCGCTCCTGCTCCTTGCCGTCTGCCTGGTGATGGGTTCTAGGGCGTGGGCCGGAACACCCGTGGCCCCAGTCGTCACCTTCCCCCGTAGTGGGGACCCCATCCCGTTCGTCGACCTTACGATCGCCTGGGATCCGCCGGCTTCGGGCCCCGCGCCGGTTTCCTATAACATCTACCTCGCTCCGCAGGGCGTCGACCTGGCGGATACCAGCCCGGTCGGCACCGTCCCCGCCGCCCTGACCGAGTTCACCGTGCCTTTCCCACTCGAGAACGACACCCAGGTTGCCATCGACGTCCAGAGCGTTGCCGAGGGCGGGGCCGCCTCGCCGCTGATTCCCGTCTTCTACTCCACAAGGCCGACCCTCGATCCCGTGCGCTGGCATACCTTCGTCCTTGAGGAAACGCAGGACGGCCCGACCCGACGACTGCGCTACGCGGTGCGGCTTGCACATAATCCGGACGAGGCGGGCTTCGGCGTCATCACGCTCGCCTTCAACTGGGATCCAGCACGCCTGGCCAACGTCGTTCCCCAGAATCCCCCCCCGGGCTTCGAGCCGGATGTTGGCTACTCCTTCAACTTTTCAAGCCTCGACGCCACCACCCAACGTGCGCAGGTCCTCACCTTTCGTCCCCCATCCAACCCCGAGGGGTACCTCTTCCTGGTTGATGCGGAGGTGATCGGCGATACCGGCGTCTATACGCCGCCGGCGCTGACACTCGAAGCGGACTTCGATAATTTCACCGAACCGGTGCTGTCGCTCAACCAGGGGGTCCGTGTGGAATCAGTGGGGGTGGACGGTCCGCCGCCGCCCGTTCCCGTCTCTCCCGCCGATGGTGCCCCGGGCCTTGCCACGACCCCAACGATCACATGGACGCCGATCCTCGAACAGGAGGCCGGCTTCGAGCTGTATCTCTGGCCGACGGGCACCCCGCGGCCGGCATCGCCCGTGGCCTCCGGCGCCTTCACTGATTTCCTTCCGGCCGACGGCAACCTCCAGTACGAGATCGCCCCCGGCATGCTCGATCCCGACACGGCTTACAACTGGCAGGTCGTCGGCACATCCAGCCGCTACGTCCCCCAACCATCTACCGTCTTCAGCTTCAGCACGGGCGAGGCGCCTCCCCCGACACCAACGCCGAGCCCGACCAGCACCCCGACTCCGACTCCGTCGCCGTCGCCCACGGCAAGCCCGTCTCCGACGCCGAGC
>CAYQTO010000183.1:0-6137 GCA_964420455.1 uncultured Candidatus Sumerlaeota bacterium
TCCTGGCCAATGGCGCCGCGGAACGCCCCTTTGATCGCCGCACCGCCGACCGCCGCCCCCCCTCCCGCGATGAGGCCATGCCCGACAGCGCCATCCCCGCCGTTGAGGTCGACCAGTACGCCCGCTTCGTCCGGACCGATCCCTCCCCCTCCACCCAGGAACCACCACCCCCCGAACTCTATCCCTACAGCGTCAACCGCCGCACCTTCCCCGACGCCCGCAACATCTCCGTCGAACTGGCCATCCGCAACGCCTCCGGCAGCCACTGGGAAACGGCCTACGTCACGCTCCGCTCCTCAGGTTTCGACGAAGCGGTCGTGTTCCAGGTCGATGAATGGCAGATCGATTCCGTCGTCGGATTCGAGTACACCTTCCCGCGGACCGAATTGAAGGCGCGCCTCGAGGGGCTCCGCGTGGTCTCCGTTACCGGCAAGATGCGCCCGAGCGCCCTCGCCGAGGCCTTCCGCAGGGACCGGATCGATGCGATTCGCCAAATTTCCGGGCGTCGCCGCAACGCGGGCGCCATCCTTCAGGCGCCGGGGGTTCTCGGTATTTTGGGCACCCTCCAGTCGCCCTTCACCCAGATTGAAATCCGCCAGACCGCCGTCATCTCCCCCCGCAACCGCCAGATTGCCCTAGAGGTGCCCGAGGAATTCCTCCTCCCGCCGGTCCTTGGGCTGACCCTCCGCCAGACCAGCGAGGAACGACGCGAGGTCGGCGACCTCGCCCAGCGCTTTCACGAACAGGCACTCACCATTCAGGACCTCATCAGTCAGTTTGTCCTCGCCGTGAACGACAGGACCTACGAAGAAGCGATGGCCGGCGAGGCGGGCACCATCCGCAGAAGTCTCCAGGAGCAGCTCCAGCAGCTCAACGAAGTCGGGCGCGAACTCGCCATCAAAGCTCTGAGCTCGCAGGATTCCGAGATTCGCAAGGTTCGCGACCTCGTCACCTCCCACTCCCAGAGAATCAACCAGCAGATCGAGGCGGTCGAGGTCGGTCTCCAGGAGATCGACCCGACGTTCCGCCTTCGCCAGTCCTGATACCGGAATTTGATGGACCTTTGATTCCGCGCCCCACTACGCTTCAGGCCATCATCACGGAGGAGTCCGCCATGCGTTTGCAAATCCAACTGGGTTCTACCGTTCTATCCGCGGGCGCCCTGCTGGCACTTGCCGCGTCCGCCCCGGCCCAGGTGGGGGGCGGATTTGTCGCCGATCCCCAGTCCCTCGACACCTTGTCCGGCGGCCCCGTGGGGGGCGGGTCCAACTTCAACGCCATCAATCGTGCCCAGAGCGCCGCCAACCAGGCAAACGCCAGCCCCTTCGGCCAGCCTCCGGGTGGCGACCCCTTCGCCGCCAACGTTCCACCGGGGGGGGATCCCTTCGCCCAGCCCGGCGGAGATCCCTTCGCCCAGCCACCGGGCGGTGACCCCTTTGCCCAACCATTCGGCGGCGATCCCTTCGCCAACGATCCCTTTGCCAACGACCCCTTCGCCCAGCCCGGCGCGGGCCAGCCCGGCATCCCCCAACCCCCGGCCACCCTCACGGCCTGGGGCGGCGAGCGCATCATCTGTCACCGCACTGGCGAAATCCTTCAGGACGCCCGCGAAATCAGCATCCTCGCGACCATGCAGGGAAACTACTACGACGATGGCGAGAACGGCAATGACGCCGTCGCCGACGACAACATTTACACGAATATCACGGTGAACACGGGTTTCCTCAGCCCCGAGGCCCACGTGGTGAAGACCAAGCTCATCGAGACCCTCCGGTATGTTTCGCCGCCGTCCGATGATCTGAGCACCATCGGCATCAATCAGGCCCTTACCCAAGATCTGCAAAGCGTCGGCATCCAGCGCGACCCCGAACTCCGCCGCTTTATTCTCAGGCCCCGCCAGTCCATCGAAATGACCTATTTCAACAACCTGACCCCCATGCAGTTTTCCGGGGTCCGAGTTGCCACCACCGAGCCGACCTCGCCCCTGCCCAAGCTCAATGACCTCGAGCGCGAGCAGGACGAGAAGCTCCGCGCCTGGGGCGATCGCTTCCTGCGGGACTTCCGCATGAACCCGGACGACTTCACCAGCGAGTTCTACCCGACCTTCCTCCCCCCGCCCCCCCGCGCTCCCAACATTCCGCTCCCCGTGAACTTCACCCCGAACCCCCTCCCCGAGGATGGCGAGGGCCAGTTCGGCGGTGGGGGTAGGGGCGGCGTCGGCGCCGAAGGCTACTACGGATTTGCCAACGACCCCGTCACCGGCGAACCCATCGGAAACGCCAGCAGCCGGTACTTCTAAACATCGAATCCCTTCGGGCCGCCCGCCCAGACCCCCCGGGCGGCCCCGCCATTCCATTTTCAACGGCCCCAAAAACGTCATGACCCCCAAGCAGGCCACCGAAGTTCTCGAACTTGCCCAGTCCACCCTCGGCCAATGGATCCGCTATCGCGATTACTTCATGAAGGGAATGGACGAGGTGGAATACTCCGAGCAGGACGAGTCGGAGTTCCTGGAGACCACGAGCGTCATCGCCCAGAACCTGCGCCGCCTTGGTGAGCGCCTCGACGAAAAGATGTTCCCCTTCAAGAAGGACGTCGCCAGCCAGCTCATCAAGAGCAGCATCTCCATCGAGCACTTCGGCAACCTGCCGGAGGCCGACAAGCGCAACCACTACAAGCAGTGGCACCTGTGCCTGATCTACATGTCCCGCACGGTGGGGGCGCTCAAGTTCATCAGCGAGGGCTACGTCCCCAAGGCGCTTGCGGCGGGCAAAGGCAAGGGGAAGAAGAAAAAGAAGGGGGGGCTGCCGGTGGTGCCGATCATCGTCACTCTCCTTGTCGTTGGAGGACTCGTCGTCCTCCTGAACTTCCTCGGCATCATTGGCGGCTGAAGGCTCATGACCCTGCCCGAATCCGGCATCTTTTTCCGGCGCCACTATTCAATTGCCCTCCAAGCGGTCCGGGGGGCAGTGATGTTGCAAAATCATCGGCAATTTTCCGCTCAAGTCCTTTGTTTACAGGACCTGGCATCCCCTCGGAGGCACTCCCCGGCATGCGTCTGACTCTTCGCACCGCGCCGTCTCTCCTCGCCCTTCTGATTGTTGTCGTCACCTTCGCCGGCTGTCAGCGCGAACGGGCCGAGAACTCCCTTCGGCGGACCCAGCAGAAGCTTGCTGAGATCGAACAGACCTACAACGGCGTGGAACACGTTCCCAACCAGCTCGAGAACATTCGCGGGCTGATCCAGAACGCGAACAACACCCTCGCCACCGACGCCGGCCAGGCGCTTACCCTCGCCGGCCAGGCCAGTTCGCAGGCCGACCAGGCGCTCGAGGCCGCCCGCCCCGCCCACGCCAACACCCTCTTCTCCGAGGCCGAGCAGGAAATCTCCGTCGCCGACGTCAACGACCTCCCCCGTATCGATCCCACACGCTACCAGCGCATTATCGACCTGCGCAGCCAGGCCCAGACGGCCCGCACCGAGAATGAGTGGGACGACCTGATCAATCTCTCCCAGCAGATTATCCAGGAGGTCGATGCCGGCCTCGCCGGGCTGCGCACGGACGCCCAGCGCGCCCAGATCGAGGCGGACGCCGCCCTCACCGACCTCCTCCGCGTTGGCGGCAACCGCTACGCCCCCGAGGTCGTCATCTCCGTCCGCACGGAAATCGAACGCGCCCAACGCAACGCCGAGGACGACCGCGATTACGTCCTCGCCAAGAACAAGTTCGACGAGGCCGCCGCCCTCGCCGAGCAGGGCATCGTCCAGGTCCTCCGACGCAAGTCCCTCGAGGCCATCGAGCAGATCGAGGACGAGGTGACCGAGGCCCTCATCGAAGGTGCCAAGCAGTTCCTGCCGGACGACTACGAACGCGTCACGCGCCTCTACGAGGACGTTCAGTCGAACTTCGAGCAGCGCAACTACCAGACGGTCATCGAGGCCTCCACAGTGCTCCTCGCCGACGCGCAGACCCTCGTCATCGAGACCAAGCGCGCCGCCTCCGACGACCGCATCGACACCCTCCAGGAAAACATCGCGGAACTCGAGCGGGGCCGCATCCTCGACTACATCCCCGGAGCGCTCGACGACCTGCGCCAGTTCCTCGCCCAGGCCCGGGACCTCCGCCCCAACGACGACGAGCCCGCCTTCGACCAGATCAAGGAAATCAGCATCGACGCGGCGGACGAGTATGACCGCCAGCGCAGCGCCTTCCAGACCCTCGCGCAGGACGCCATCCGCGGCGCCAAGAACCAGATCGAAACCACGCGCTCGGTCTTCGACCAGATGGACGAGATCTTCGAACCGGTCGATGGTCCGATGACTCCCGAACAGCGCGCTTTCGAGGCCCAGAAGCAGGCCCGCCAAACGGAACTCGGCACCCGCATCACCGAGGCGTCGAGCAACCTCGTCACGGCGGACCTCCGCCAGCAGCAGGGGGAATTCGCCAACGCGATCGTCCTCGCCGAAGAAACCGAGGCGGAGGCCGAGGAAGTCCTGGCCCAGATCTACCACACGGTCGGCCATAACGCCGCGATTGAACTGGCCGGGCTGATTTCCCGCTATGAGCGCGATGGCGCCCGGGAGTATGCGCCGGAGGAACTGGCCCGTGCCACCGAGGGCCTCGAGCAGGTGAAGATGGCGATCAACAACGGAAACTTCCGCGAGTCGGTCGAGACCGCGGCGGAAGTGCGCGCGGACGTGGAACTGATGGCGCAGTCGATCGCGGGTCGCGCGACAGAGGATTTGCGCGAGGCACGGGCCGCCCTCGACACGGCCGCCTCCGCCAAGACCCGCCGCTTCCGCGCTGCCGAACTCGAGCAGGTGCGCCAACTGATCGCCGAGGCCGAGGCCGCCCTTCAGGATGCCCGCCTCAAGGCCGCCGTCGAGACCGCCCGCCGGGCCACGGAACTCGCCCGCGCCGCGGAGGCGGAAGCCAACCAGCTCTCCGCCGACGAGGCCCTCGATGCCGCCCGGGTCGCCCTCACCCGCGCCCAGAACGCTGGTGCGGAACTCTATGCCGGACGTGACCTGGAGGATGCCCGCCGTCTGCTCAGCTCCGCCCAGACGCTTTACGCAGGCGCCGAATACGTCCGCGCCGAGGAACTCGCTGTTTCCTCGCGCCAGCGCTCCGACAATGGCCTCTTTCGCAAGATCAACGAGGCGGAGGCCTCCATCGCCACGGCCAAGGCCGTCGGCGCGTGGGGCTACGACGACTCGCGCCTCGCCAGCGCCAATACCCGCGTGCGCGAAGCCCGCCAACTCATGGAGCAGAACCTCTATCAGGAAAGCGCCGACCGGGCTGATGCCGCCAAGTCGACCGCCGATGGCTTGGTGGTGGACGCCAAGCGGGCCAGCTTCAACGACCGGGTTGACCGGATTCGTCGCAACCTGGAGATCGGCAGCCGCGAAGGCCTTAATTTCTTCCAGCCCGAGGAATCCATCGAGATCCGCCGGCGCCTCGTCGACCTCCAGAACGCCTACTCCCCCGACAGCTATGAGCGGGTCATGACCGAGATCGAGGAGCTTGAGGGCCAGCTGCGCACCACCCTCGACACGACCGATGAACTGGTGATCACGGTGGCGGACCAGCTCGACGGGCGGCTCGACCGGCTTGTGGACGCCGGGGCGCTGACCTACGCGGCGGTTCAAGTTGCCGATGCCCGCGAGAACCTCCGCTACGCCCGCCTCGACTATCGCCGGGGCCTCTACAAGGCGGCCCACACCTCCCTGGACAACGCCATTCAGCTCGTCCGCGAGGTGGAATCGCGCGAGAACCTCGAAAGCTACGCCGCCGACGTCCGCCAGCTGTTCTCCGAGTACATCGAAGTCCAACAGCGCTTCCGCAACGTGCTCCAGCTGGATCCCGCCGAGTTGAAGTCGATGGCGCTCGGCACGACCAACGGTGGAGCGCGGGCGGTGGCCATTCTTGGCCCGGTGGAGTCGAATGACTTCCGCGTGAAGGTGGAGGAGCTTTACTCCCGCGCCTTGGTCATGGAAGTGCCGCAGGAAATCGCCGGGCTCCACCAGTCGGTGATCGAGGCCTTCGCCCTCGGCCGTCTTTCCGCCCAAGGCTTTGAAAAGCTGATCATCCTCGACCGGCTTTCCATGGGGCAGGCTGTCAACCTCATCGACGACG